>DCKY01000042.1:0-26321 GCA_002320775.1 Planctomycetes bacterium UBA1662 | reverse complement strand
AGTTGGTCCCGCCGAGCCAGAACCTCCTTGACCGCGCCGATATCAAGAACGAGGCTCACCGTCGCACGATACTTCAGCTTCAGATTGGCGGTACCAGGTCGAGGCTCACCAGCCGCGCTGCCTGCGGCGACAACCCCGCCGGATGCTTCCACTTCCGTGGCAGGAACAGACTCCCCGGCCTTCGAACCATCTGCCTTCGAACCATCTACGGCGATGTCATCAACGATGACCCCCAGGCGGAACTGTTCCTTTGCGAAGACGCCAAGGTAGAGCCCCTCGATGACTTCGCTAATGTCTCCCTGCACCTCGGCCCGCAGATCCCGAGCCATAACCTCGGCAAGGCCATCCGAGCCGCTGGGATAATCCCGCATATTGCTGTCGACAATCTGAATCCTCTCAACCTCGATGGCGAACGCGCTGCTGACCAGCTTGCGGATCGTCTCCGCCTCTCTCGTCACAAGGCGAGCGGTTGAGTCTCTCATTCGAAGGAGAACGACAGCCGTATCGGGAGTGTCTTGATCAGTTGCGAACCTGCCGGACTTGCCGTGCTTGATCACCAGGTCGACAAAGGAGATCCCGGGGTGACAACGAATGGCCTTCTCCACCTTGCGAATCTTTGCCTGCTCCAGCCTCAGGCGAGTCCTCTCCGGAGTATCAGTCAGTCCGCCGCCAAAGAGCCCCTGGTCCTCCGCCCCCTCCTCCTCGTCGACCAGGCCGTTTTCAGAGGCTAGCAGAAGGGCTTTTTTATAGTCATCTCCCGAACGAACCTGGATATCGAATTTACGTCCATCGGTTTTCTGGTTCAGCTGCCAGGGGATCTCCTCTGTATCCAGCCGGGCGAGAAGCTCGCGCAGCTCATCGGAATTGCGCCCCAGCCTGGCCTCGAACAGCACCTTCCAGGTCTCTGTGCTCCCGCCTGTGTAGCTCCACAGGAACAAGCTCACCAACGTGGTAAAAGCGACCACGACTGATATCCGCTGACCCGAACTCCAATTCCGCCACAAAGTGCTCAATTTTCCCTGCTCAGTCCCCTTGCCCGGTTCTCATGTCCCGCTGTTCATCCCATCCTGGTGAACAGCGCTCCCGGCGGCGGCCGGGAAAAAGAAAGGAAAAGGAAATAACATTGGACAGACACGGCAGTTAACTGACCGGGTTCGTCCTCCCCTCTGCATTATTTCCTTTTCCACATTCTTCCTTCGGAACTCGTGGCAGGCCCCTTGCTGGCCGCCCCGAACCCCATTGTCCCCTGACCGGTGGAGGGGCTGGTTTCTTTCTCTTCATTTCTCGAGCAAACGGCTAACTCTCCTGTGGCCGCGTCCCAAGGGCGTCAGAACATCCGAAAATGTTCCGCCCCAGTCAGGTAGAGCCGAATATAAAAATTGGTTTATAAAATGTAAAGCACATTTTCGGAATTTGATTTTATCCAAGCTATTTAAATAAAAGTAGTTACGAATTCCTTACTGCCCCTTGAAACACGCTGTTTCAAAGCACAATAGAGTGTTGTGGAGGGAGAAATAAGCCACTATCCCTTGTGACTTTAGTGCCGAGACAGACCCCTGGACCCCGAAAACGACCAGCCGAGTCGGGATCGCCACGAAATCGGAGCGGAACAGGAATTATCGGACCATCAACGGCTCTTTCACGGGCAGAGTCAAGGCTCCCCCCCAAGCTCCAAAAGAGATCTACTCTCACCCGTTGAGAATGCTGACGATCTCCCTGAGACTCCGGCCCTCGTCCTTGAGCTTGATGATCCTCTCGATCCTGGGAAACACCTTCTCGCTGTACAAACGGTGACCCGACTCTGTACGCTCGGCTTCTGTTATAAGTCCGAAGGTCGTATAGTTGTGGATGGTCTGGCGGGTAAGACCGGTATATCGCATGACCTCGCCGATCTTGTAGAGCTTCTTTGGAATCACCGGATCTCGACCCAACTGTTGGAGTTACTTTTGAAAACAAGTTTCTCTCGCTGCCTGCGCAAGACTTTAGCCGATGAACGCAGAGGGAATAAACCCCTTACCTGGAGCCAAACCTGACCATGAATAAAAAAATCAAGAAGAAGATCGAGGTGTTGAGGAAGAAGTTAGACAGCCTGAGAAGACAACTCGCCGGCGCGAAGAAGCAGACCGACGAACCCGGAGAGGTGGAACGCCTGAGCTCAGAGGTAGAGCAGGTAGAGAGCGCGCTTACCGAGCTCAGAAACAGCTGAGATTTCCAGCAGCCAGACGAGTAACCGCAACCGGGCGCAACGAAGCAGGGACGGCCCTGCTTCCTGCAGCCAACAAGGAAGAATCAAAATGAAGCGAGCATGGATCGCGCTTTTCCTGGCGGCCTCGCTGCCGCTCTTTGCACAAGAGAAAGACTGGCCTCCATCGAAAGACCTGACGGACAAAGGCAAGCGGCTCAAAAACCCAACGGCCGGCGGAAGACAGCTGGAGATCTTTCAGCATGGGGCGAGGCCAGAGTGGGGATACAAGGCGCCCCAGCGGGATACTTTTGTCGTGATCCATCCAAAGAAGGCCCAGGAGCAGGCGCGGCTTTATGTAGTCCTTCATTCGGCCGGACACGATGTCATCTCGTGTGTGCAATGCACTCGTACTGTCGGCAATCATGACATCTATCACGCACCGGATGATTTCTACGCGCTCTATCTCGACTGCCGCGCCAACCGCGGCGACTGGTGGTGGGGCGGCATGCATCGAAGAGACGCTCGTCTCACAAAGAAAAACTCCGGGGCGACCCCTGCCCCTGTGGAAAAACGCGTCATCGACACGATCAGCTGGGTCATCAGAAAATACCAGGTCGACAAGAACCGCGTGTATCTCTGCGGAAACTCGATGGGCGGTAGCGGAACACTCGGAATCGGGATGCGCCGGGGGGATGTCTTCGCGGCGATCAAGGCCAATGTTCCCGCCGGAATAGAGCACGTCTCCCATCGTATGGGCTTCCCTCCCCAGGCCATTCCGCAGGATATCAAGCTTCCCGACCCCCCGATCGTGATCAACTATTCCGCCCAGAACGACGGCTGGTCCGTCGGCCATGACCTCTTCGCGAAATCCATGGAGAATCGACGCTACGCGTTGTTCTTCTATTGGGGACCCTTCGGCCACGCCAACAACCACGCGAGGATCAGCAAGGTCAACGACCTGATCAACTCTTTCGACTGGCTGGAGGTCAGGAAGAACGAAGCCTATCCCGTTTTCACCAGGGCCTCGACCAACAACAAGCTCCCGTGGCCGAACGACGTGCGCAGCAAGGCCTCGGGCCAGGTCAACGCGTTCTTCCGCTGGAAGAACCTGGAGGACAAGAGCGGCCAGCTCCGGATATCGCTCTTCCTGGTGACCGCGAAACAGCTTGAAACGGCCTTCGAAATACCAGGGTCCTCGATGGCGGATGTGTCCATTCGCAGGATCCAGAACCTTCGGATCAAGCCGGGGGAAGCCTTCAAATGGTCTTTCGGCAAAGCGAAAGGCGAGGGAGCAGCAGCGGCTGACGGGCTGGTCACGATTCCCGGACTGAAGATCACGGCCCGCCCGACGACCCTCGCCATCAGCCGTTAACCCTCAGCCAGGCCATGAAGCACCTACCTCTTCTGGAACAGAGAAAAATTGAAGCGCGAGTCCTCGCGCCAATGATCCGCGCTTTTGAAAAAGAGCTCGGCAGAGAGAAAACACATGCGCTGGTGGGCAAGGTAATAAGGGGGCTGGCCCGGGAAGCCGGCGAGGACATCGCGAATGAGCTCGAGGGGACGCCGATGGAAAAAATAGCCTCGCTCCTCCCTCGGTTCAACGAAGGAGACGCCCTTGAAATGGATGTCCTCAAACAGGACGCCTCGCACTATGAATTCAACGTAACCCGCTGTCGCTTCGCGGAGTTCTACAAGGAGCTGGGGATCCCTGAACTGGGCCGGCTGCTGTCCTGCAACAGGGACTTCGCCCTGAGCGAAGGGATCAGCTCAGAGCTCGAGCTCGAGCGCTCGCAGACCATCATGGAAGGAGCCTCGCATTGCGACTTCCGCTTCCGGCTCAAAGGCCCGCCATCAAAAGACAAGGACTGAGAGATCATCATGGCATTCGCACACTTCACCCTCGCCACCACGGATCCGCAAAAGACGGGGGGCTTCTTCGAGGCCGCCATGGGCTACAGGCAGATCGAAACACCGGAAAATTCGCCTCGCGACCTCTGCTGGCTGGAGATGGCCCCGGAACAACAGATCCACCTGGTACGAGTCGACGACTTCAAGATCTCAGCGCATGAGAAAGAATTCGGCCGCCACATCGCTCTCTTTCATGACCTCGAAGACTTCGATGGACTCAAGCAACGCCTGGTGGACAACGGCGCCCGCCTTGTAGAACCCCTGCGAGAGACGCCTCACCAGCGCTTCTTCTTCGAAACCCCCGAGGGCTATCTCTTCGAGATCATCGAGAGCCCCTGAGCTCCTCCCGGGCCCGCCTGTAGGCCTCGAAGAGCTCCGCCGCGTAGGCGACATAGTCAAAATCAATGTCAGAGGCCACTGTCTGGATCAAGGCCCAGAGGGTTTCTCGCAAGAGGGAGACGGCCTTCAGGATGCTGACCTGCCGGGCAGCCGCCGGATCTTCGCCTCCAAAATACGCCGCAAGCAGAAGCCCCTCCTCGCCTGGCCCCAGGCCGCAATTGCCGCTGACCCCGGCGAGATCAAACAGTGGATTGCCCATGCCGCCATATTCCCAGTCCACCAGCCAGAGGCTCGTCCCATCATCGAGGATATTCGCCGCCAGCACATCATTGTGACAGAGAGCCGGCCTGAACGGCTCAAGCTCTTCCGAGAGACCATCGAGATCCTCCAGGATGGCATCGAGCTGATCCGGCAGCACGGCTCCCAGTTCCTTCGCGTTACCGACATAGGTCCGGATGGTCTGGAAAGGGCAGAAATAGAGCAGCTCACCTCGAAGCTCGGAGCGCGACTCATGCAACCCGCGCAGCAGCAGGGCAAGCCGCTCCAGGGTCTCATCCTCCTTGACATCCGGGTCCTCGAGGGTTCGACCCTCGACGAACTCACTCACCAGCACCCCCTCCTCGTGGTAGACGATTGCCGGCGCGATACCGATCGAAGCTGCCGCGGCCTGGCAGGCGCGCTCATTGGCCCGGTCGATACCCAGCACCTTCCTGTCCTCACAAACGCGCGCCATGCGTTTTCCGGCGGAGCAGCTGACCTTGTAGTTCCGGTTGGTAATTCCACCGGGCAGCTCCTCGAGTTCAACGCCTGAACCCCAGCACGGAAGAGAGAGGATTCTCTCTTTACTCATCTTTCCCGGCCTTCCGATCTCGCGCGACAGAGAAGACGACCCCCATCTTCATGACACGTCCTCGCCACTCCATCGTCCATCGACCAGCCGGCACAGGCCTCCACCGGGATTCCTGTCGCCAAGCTCTACCGGGAGCCTGTCCGCGCGAACATTGTCATAGCACTCCAATGCGGCAAAGCGGCGGATGGAGCCGGGTATTCCCACCGCGGTGAAGCCGGGATGGCCTGTAGCAGGAAAGGGTCCTCCGTGATTCATCGCCGAGCTGACCGCCACGCCGGTCGGCATCTTATCGTTGAGAAGCCTGCCCACGCGACTGCGCAGGTTCCTGGAAATCGGAGCGTAGAGTGCATCATCTCCACCTTCGGCACAGGAATAGATGGAGCCTGTCAGGTTCCCCTCGAACACCTTGCTGACCTCTACCAGCTCCGCCTCATCGGCTGCCTCGACAATCAGCCCGGCATTGCCGAAGGCCTCGCGCTGCAGGGCCTCAGGCTGCCGGAGGAAGCTCTCGCCGGAAACCTTGAGAAGCGTATTCTGAAAACGGAAACCAGAACCATCAACCGGAGCTCCGCCGGTCAGCAACTCGGCCCCGCAGGCAACAAGCGCCTCGACCGACTCACCAAGACCAGAGACCACCCTCGCACCGAGAAGGCATCCGGGCTCGGTCTTTTCAAAGCCGGCCGCCGCCCCGGCGACAAACTGGCTCGCAGGCTCTGACGCAATCACCACCGTAATACCCGGGTTGGTACAGAACTGCCCGGCGCCCATCAGGACAGAGGTAACATACTCCTCAACCAACTCCTCCACGCGGCCCGCGAGAGCTCCGGGAAGAATAAAGATGGGGTTGATGCTCGACAGCTCAAGATAGATCGGCTTGCCGGCCTTGTCGGCCGCGGCCTTCAGGGTGAGGCCGGAGGAGCGGGCGCCGGTATAGCCCGTGGCGCCAATCGCCGGATGGGAGACGAGAAGCTCTCCATCCTCATGACTGAGCCGATAGAGCATCTGCACCGTCGCCGGAGGCAGGCCCGCGTCTTCCAGGGCGGCGTGAGCCTGCTCGGCCAGCAGCCGGGAGGTCCCTGGATGACTCGAATGCGCCTTGGCGATGACCGGGTTTCCTGCCGCGATCGCGGCGGCGAAATCACCGCCTGAGATACCGTTGAAAGCCAGGGGGAAATTGTTCGGTCCGAATATCGCGACGGCGCCGCCGAGCGGCCCCAGCCGCGAGCGAATATTTGTTTCGGTATCGATGGTCGCCTCCATCCAGGTGCCCTCGCGCGCAGCCGCGGCGGCCTGGCGAAGCTGTCCCGTCGTCCGGGGAAGCTCAACATCCCTCAGCCGCGGGGAGAGAGGCAGGCCGGTCTCCCGGCTGGCCATCTCGGCAATCTCATCCGCATTGGCATCGATCCTGTCCGCATAGGCTTCGAGGAAAGTCGCCCGCGCGCCTGCGTCAAAATCGAGAAGCGCATCGGCTGCCCCGGCAGCGGCCTCGACGGCAGCCTCCAGGTCAGCTCTCGAGCTCACGGGGTAATCACCCTCAATCGGTTCTCCTGTAGAAGGATCCATCGCCTGGAAAGAACCCGCCGCATCAGCTTCTCGCCACTGCCCGGCGAGCAGGACTGGGAAGTTCGTCATTGCCGACCTCGCTCTCTTTGAACGCCACTGAATTCGTAAAAGGCCCGATATCCTAAAGAATCCGCGCCTTTTCGTCCATCCACAGAACGCCTCGAAACTCCCGTTCTTCGCCAGCCCAACAGACCGAAAGCCCGCTCACAAGATTCCCGATTTTTTGGACAGACGCTCGCAGAGCAAATGTAGAATAGATACTTGGGTCTTCTCCATTCCTCGGGTCTCCTCCATTCCTCGAATGGCTTACACAAAATGAAAAAATACCTGGCCATCCTGTTCATATTCTTCTTCGGTCTCCTGGCCGGAGTCTGCATCCGCTACCAGGACCGGATCGCGCTGGCCATCGATCTCGCCCCGGCCAGCGGAGGAGATGTCAACGCCGACGGAATGGTCAACATCACCGATGCCGTCTACCTCTTGACCTTCCTCTTCTCCGGTGGTGAGCCTCCGCCTCCTCTGCCGGAATCGCGTCCGATAACCACCCTCTACGTCACCAGGCATTTTGAAAAAGGACCGGGGAATGATCCCGGATTGACCGAGGCCGGCCAGCGTCGGGCCCGGCTGCTGGCCCAGATGCTGGCCAACGCCGAGCTCTCCTGCTTTATCACCAGCGAGCTCCGTAGAACCATCGAAACCATCCTTCCACTGGCGGAGAGCTACGGGGTAACCGAAGACGATTTCCAGAAAATTGGCGATATCGACGCCGTGGTCGATTATGTCCAGTCCCTGCCGCAAGGCTCCAACGCCATCCTCTCGCACCACAGCTTCACCCTGCACCAGATTCTCACGGGTCTCTGTGTACCCGGACACGAAAGCATCCGCATCAGTGGAAGCGCCTACGACAATCTCCTGATCGTCCTCTTCCCTGCCGGCGGCACCCCGAAGCTGCACCACCTCAAGCACGGCGAGCTCCCCGCCCCCTGTCCGGAGGTCGAACCCGTCCCGGCGCTGCCGGAGCGAAACTGACCCGCGCCGGCGCGGGCGGCGACCTGGGGAAAATCACCCTTTCGCCAGGCTATAATCACTCTGCTGGTGGAAGCCATCGATCTTCAGAAGGCCTTCCGGATGAATCTCCAGAACACTCCAGGCATTGTTGCCTTTTGAAAAAGCTCCCTCGATGAGAGCCGCCAGCGTCACATAGTGCACAGAACCAATGACCTTGTGGTCATTGACATGGTTGTGCCCCTGGAAAACCGCGAGCACCCGGCCGGAGTCTTCAATGATTTTCCTCACCTTCGCGGCACTGCGAACCCCGTAATGCCCCCCCACGTCGAGACGCTGATGGGTAAAGACGACGGTCGGTTTTCCCGCCTTCTTCAGATCCGCGGCCAGCCATTTTCGCTCCTCGGGCGGAATCTCGGTATCTGTCCATTTGAAATTTTTTCGTCCGTAGGGAACTCCATCAGCCCGAAAGCAGGCATCGAGAACCACGAAGTGGAGCTCGCCCCGGTCAAAAGAGTAGTAGGCGCGCTTTGATTTTTTCCGCTGTCCGCAGTTCGCAAGGAACTCCTCCTTCTTCAATCTGGAGACGCAGTGGTTCCCGAGAACGTAATGGCGGTCTCCCTTGAAGCGGGAGAACTCCGCCTCGATCTTGCGTACATAGTCGAGCTCTTTCTCTATCGTGGGAGCCTCATCGACAAAATCTCCGAGCTCGACCGCGAAGTCCGCCTTCACCCCGTTGAAATGATCCACCGCCGGACGGATCTTGCGCAGGGAATCACGATAATGACGACTGCCCGCGGTGCTCTTCTCCGCATAGTGCAGGTCTGTCATGAGACCGATCTTCAGCAGGGGCCTGGACCTCTCCTCAAGAACCCTGCCGAGCGCTGCCCCGCCGGGTCCCAGGAGGAGGCTGCCGCCGGCGAGGGCGGCTCCCGCGAGAAACCCCCTCCGGCTGACGAGCTCCCGGCTGCCGCAAGCTTTACTCCAGTCGTTGTTCTGCATGAATGCGCTCCCGGTATAGTGAAACAAGCCGCGGCCTCAACCCGCCTTAATCTACACCGTTGCCGGCGCCCCGGCCACATCCGAGCTCTCTGATGGCGTAAAGTCACCCGGAGTTGAACTTACCCACGGATTCTCTGTCCATGTTAGGATCGAATCCATGACCAGCGGAACGCCAGATGGCCAGTTTACCGGTTTCGGATTTGGAGCAATCCAGGCCGGGCTCTTCACCCTTGAGGCCCTGAGGGAAAACGTCTTCGAACAGGTAGCTGTCTGTGAAATATCGGAGCCCCTGGTAGAGAGAGTTCGACAGAACGGCGGACTCTTCACGGTTAACGTTGCCCATGAAAATGGAATCGAGAAGGTCGAGCTGGGGCCCGTAGAGATCCTGAACCCAAACTGCGAGACCGACCGGGAGCTGATCGTAGAGAGGCTCGCCCGCTCCAGCGAGGCTGCCACGGCTGTACCCTCGGTAGACATCTACACCGCCGGGGGAGCCGGCAGCATCCGGGGACTCCTGGCCGAGGCCCTGCGATCAGAGAGGGAGGCCCCGCTGGTGGTCTATACGGCCGAGAACAACAATCGGGCCGCGGAGATCCTGGAGGAGGCCGTACGCGCAGAGGCAGGTCTTCCCCAGCGGCTCTTCGACGAGAGAATTTCATTCGTAAATACGGTGATCGGAAAAATGAGCGGTATCATCTCCAACCCCGAAGAGATCACCGCCAGGGAAATAGCCCGGCTGGCCCCGGGACACGACTCAGCGATCCTGGTAGAGAAATTCAACCGGATCCTTGTTTCAACCCCGAGCGGGGACAACGCGGCCGGCTGGCGGCCGGCCTTCACGAGCTTCGAGACCAGGAGAGAGCTGCTGCCCTACGAGGAAGCGAAGCTCTACGGACACAATGGCGTCCATGCCATGGGCTCCTACCTGGCCAGCCTTCTCGGAAAGGCCCGCATGGATGAGCTCCGCCTGGTTCCCGGCGCGGTTGCTTTTCTTGAACGCGCCCTTGTCGACGAGGCCGGGGCTGCCCTGCTCCGCAGGCACGCGGGTCTTGATGAACTCTTCACCCCGGAGGGCTTTGCCGAATACGCCGCCGAGCTCATCCCCAGGATGCTCAACCCCCACCTCGGCGACCTGGTGGCCCGGGTGGCCAGGGACCCCGAGAGAAAGCTGGGGTGGAACGACCGGCTCGTTGGAACGCTCCGCCTGGGCATCGAAACCGGGGTGGACATGCCGCGCTTTGCCCTCGCAGCGGCAGCCGCGCTCCGTTATCTCTCCCCCTCGGGCACAGACCCCGCGACAGTCCTGGAACGCATCTGGGAAAAGGACATCCCCCCGGTAAAAGAGGCCGCCGTAATTCGCGCTCTCATTCAAGCCGCCCATGAAAAGTTGAGTACTGCAAAGGTCGAAGATCTTTTTACTTCGCCCGAAGTCTTCGATTCGTAGATAATCCCTCCTGCGAAAAATCACCCCAGAGAGCAAAAAAATGGCCCACCCAATCCTGATGCCCAAAGCCGGACAGAGCATGACCGAGGGTAAGATCGTCACCTGGCTGAAAAAAGAAGGTGACCCTGTCGAGAGAGGCGCCCCCCTGCTCGAAATCGAAACGGACAAAGCCAATCTTGACGTCGAGGCGACCGAGGAGGGCATCCTCCGCCTGATCGCGCACCAGGAGGGCGAGACCGTTCCCGTGCTGACCGTCATCGGAGTCATCGGCGAACCTGATGAAGAAATTGATCTCGATGCCCTGCGAAGCCAGCATGAGAAGCCGGTGGAAGAATCGAACGAAACCGAAAAAGAAGCGGAGGCTCCCGCGCCCGCTGAGAAGCCCCGCCCCCTGAAGGCGGCGACGACCGAGGGGGAAAAGAAGAGCTCGCCGCCGCAAGCGGCGGCGGCCGGAGACGCTGCCTCGGTGACAATCGTCCGCCAGCCCGCTCCGAGACTGGATGACGGCCGGCGGGTCGCCGCCTCGCCACTGGCCAGGCGCCTTGCGTCAGAACGCGGAGTTGACATCCGCTCCCTGGAGGGAAGCGGCCCTGGCGGCCGGATTCTAAAACGAGACGTCGAGCAGGCGCCGACAAATGGACAGGCGGGCGGCGCCTCGCCTGCCGCGCAGCTCACCTACCCCGAGCCTGTAGAGAGACCTCCCGCGAAGGTGGCCCTCGACGGTATGCGCGGAGCCATCGCCAAGGCTCTCCAGCACTCCAAGAGTACCATTCCTCATTTTTATACGACCATCGCGATCGACATCTCCGAGGCCCTGGCGTTGAAGACCTCCCTGGCCTCCGACGGTGTCCGGGTAACGATCAATGATCTCGTCCTGAGAGCCTGCGTGCTCGCCCTGACAGATGAGCCCGGGGTCAACTGCCGTGTGGCAGAAGATCACATCGAGTATCCCGAAGACATCAACCTGGGCATCGCCGTCGGCAATGACGATGGCCTGGTGGTGCCGGTAGTCCTCGGCGCCCAGGCCCACGACCTGGAAACTCTCGCGGCCGAAACTGGAAAAGTCATCGAGCAGGCCAGGGCGGGCAAGCTCACCGGCAGCGGCCAGGGCACCTTCACGATCTCCAACCTGGGGATGTTCGGTATCGAGTCCTTCACCGCCATCATCAACCCTCCGGAGGCGGCCATCCTTGCCGTTGGAGGAATTCACCAGGAGGCCGTTCCGATCGGCGATGGATTCGTATCCAGGCCGATACTCAGGGTGACGCTGTCCTGTGACCATCGAGCCATCGATGGATTCATCGCAGCCCGGTTCCTGTCGCGTATCCGGTTCTTACTCCAGACTGCGAGACTCTGAGAGCGACGGCTCGAAGACCGGCTCCTCCCTGAGAGCCTGGTGGAGCTCGGCAATCGCGCCGCCCACCGCGAGCCGCAGCGAAAGGCCCAGGCAACGCTGCAGCTCTTCGTGTACCAGGACGCGAAGCTCCTCGTGCGAAGGCAGCCTGTCGGGGGATAACTCCTGTTGAAGACTCGTAACTCCCGCATCGGAAATCCCGCAGGGAACGATAGCCCCGAAACCCCTGAGATCATTCCTGAAATTGAGCGCGAAACCGTGTGAGGTGATCCAGCGATTGCAGCGCACTCCCATAGCGGCGATCTTTCGCGGCGGAGAACCGGCGATCCAGACACCTGTGCGCCCCTCGACCCGGACACCCTCCAGGCCAAGCCGGCCCAACACTCCGATAATCCCGTCTTCGAGAGCGCGCAGGTAGAGATGAATATCTCTACGGCAAGGCGTGTCATCCAGGTCTACAACGGGATAGCCGACCAGCTGCCCGGGCTCGTGGCAGGTAATGTCGCCTCCCCTTGGAGTCTGGACAACGCTCACTCCGCCGGCCTCAAGGTCCTCTACCCGCAGAAGCAGGTGATCTGAGCCGCCGGAAGTTCCCAGGGTGATCGTTGGCGGATGCTCCAGCAACCAGAGAAGATTTTCAAGACTCCCCTCCTGCCGTAACCCGACCAGGATTTCCTGAACCGATACCGAATACCGATAATCAACGAGCAAACTTTCGCCGGGTCCGGGGCAGTTAGCGTGAATACTCATAGCGGGTTATGATATCATGACTCGATTACCGTCTGAACGCGTCCGCTGGAAGTTACAGCGGGAGAATCCCACGGCATTTTTGCAGATCCCGGGTAAAAAAGTGGCAGAAAAGAACGACAAACAGAAAGACTCCGGTCTGAAGCCCAATGACCCGGGCTCACCTGCGCGGAAATCCGGCCTGAACATCTTCCAGATCGGCCTCATCGCGATGCTCGCAGTCATCATGTTGAGCATCTTCCTGTCGAAAAATAAGAATGAAGCCGACCTGAACCAGTTCCTCGAACACCTCGATGCGGGACACTTGAAGTGGGTTCAGCTCGAAGATGAAGAATTTGTCGGCGTGATGCAGATCCCGGATAGCTACAAGCCCTCCGCAGCAACGCCGGCAAGCAAAGGCGAGACCGAGAAACCAAAAGAAGGCGGTAATGACAAGCTCGACATTACCCTCGCTCCCTTTGTAAACGATCTCCCCTCCGGAGAGCCCTTTCGCTTCACCACCCCCGCGATCAGGAACCCGCAGAAGAGAAAAGAAATCCTCGATCTTCTCCAGGAAAAAAACATCCCGACGAAGATCGTCTCATCCTCCGGGTTCTGGTCCAGCATACTCATCTGGGTGTTCCCCTTCGGTCTGATCATCTTCCTGTGGATCATGATGATGCGCCAATCCGGCCAGATGGGGCGAACCGCTATGTCCTTCGGGAAGACCCGCGCAAAGATGGCGGGAGAGTCCGATGACAAGGTAACCTTCGCTGATGTCGCCGGCTGCCCGGAAGCCAAGGTAGAGCTGATGGAGGTCGTCGATTTTCTCAAGGCGCCCGAAAAATACCAGACCCTAGGAGGCAGGATGCCCAAGGGGATGCTTCTCGTCGGCCCCCCCGGCACCGGCAAGACACTCATGGCGCGCGCGGTTGCCGGCGAAGCGGCAAGGCCCTTCTTCCAGCTCAGCGGATCTGATTTCGTCGAGATGTTTGTAGGCGTCGGAGCCTCACGGGTCCGGGATCTCTTTGAGCAGGCCAAGAGCAAGGCCCCCTGTATCGTCTTCGTTGACGAGCTGGATGCGGTAGGCCGTCATCGCGGCGCCGGGCTCGGCGGAGGTCATGATGAGAGGGAGCAGACGCTGAACCAATTGCTTGTCGAGATGGACGGCTTTGACACGACCTCGGGAGTTATCTTCCTGGCCGCGACCAATCGTCCGGACGTCCTGGACCCCGCGCTCTTGAGACCGGGAAGATTTGACCGCCAGGTCGTCATCGATGCGCCCGACCTGGAGGGCCGAAAGGCTATCCTCGAGGTTCACGCCAAGAACAAGACCCTTGCAGACAATGTCGACTTCGCCCTGATCGCCGCGAACACCTCCGGCTTTACCGGGGCCGATCTCGCCAACCTTCTCAACGAAGCCGCCCTGATGGCGGCCAGGAAGAACGCCACGGAGATCACCCAGACGGAGCTGGACGAGGCTGTTGAACGCGTGATCGCCGGCCCGGAGCGCCGCAGCAGGAAGTTAGGAGGAGAAGAGCTCGAAAAGGTGGCCTACCACGAAGCCGGGCATGCCCTTGTCGCCGCCTTGTGTGAGAACGCTGACCCAGTCAGAAAAATATCGATCATTCCCCGCGGTCACGCCGCTCTTGGCTACACGATGCAGACCCCTGAAGAAGACCGCTACCTGACAAGCAAGCCAGACCTCCTCGACAGGCTCAAGGGGCTCCTGGCGGGCAGGGCTGCCGAGCTCCTCGTCTTTGAGGAACTCTCCACCGGAGCCTCAAACGACCTTGAACGCGCGACCCACATTGCCAGGAGCATGATCTGTCGTTTCGGTATGAGCGAAAAACTCGGGCCGGTCGTCTACGGAAAAGATAACCAGCAGGTGTTCCTTGGCAGAGATATGACACAGGAAGAGCGTAACTTCAGCGAGAAGACGGCCCAGGATATCGACGATGAGGTCAAAAAGCTGGTCGAAAAGGCCAACGAAGAGGCCATGACGATCCTGGAGACCAACAGGATCTGCCTCAACCGGATAGCGGAAACCCTCCTTGAGAAGGAGGTCATGCAGGGCGAAGACCTCGACAACCTGCTCAAGGATCTGCTTGGTGAAGATGCACTGCCCCGGGCGAATGGCCGGACCGAAGCTCCGATGCCGGCCCCGCCGGCAGCCGAGATGGGTGATACAGAAGAGACCTCCAACCCCGCGGCCTGAAGCACACGACCGCGACAATCGCCCTGGTCCCGCTGCCAGCCCCATGGCCCCTGGCTGAGAATCCACGCCGTCCCTCAAACGGTCCCGAGGACCGGTCCTCGGCGGAACCCTCGGCGGAACGAACGACCCCGCCCCGACTCAGATGGCCTCTGAGCCTCGCTCCCCGGTCCTGATCCGGATGACGTCTTCGAGCGCCTGCACAAAGATCTTGCCATCGCCGATAGTCCCCTCGGGGCCAGTTCTGCCTCCGCGGATAATCGCTTCGATGGTGGGCTCAACAAACTCCTCGTTCACAGCGATATCGAGCCGGACCTTGGGCAGCAGATTCACCTCGTATTCGTGACCCCGGTAGACCTCGGTGTGGCCCTTCTGTCTCCCGAGCCCCTTGACATCCCCCACCGTCAGGCGAAAGACCTCAACCTTACTGAGGGCCTCCTTGACAGCCTCCAGCCGCGCCGGCTGAACAATTGCAGTTATAAGTTTCATCGGAGCCTGCTCTTGCCTTTCTAAAAACCTCCGAGATCAGTCAAGCCCGCTTACAGGAGCTTGAGGCGACGACAACGCGCCATACAAACCATCCCCAACATAATCCGCTGGCTCTCAGGGGGCAAGTCATTAACCCCCGCCGGGAGGGGGCATCTTGACCCTTGCGATCAACTCTTTCTCTATCCTGGCCATTCGCTCTCGGCTCTCGATCTTTTTTCCATCAGAATCAAGAACGTAAAAAACACCCCGGGCGCGGCTGGCGATTGTCGAGATCTTCGCCGCACGCACATCCAGACCGAGCTGACTGAGAACGCTGGCCTCGTCGTGTAAGAGTCCTGTGCGATCTCCTGCGTTGATCTCGATCACGGTGCAGGCCTCCGAGATCGAATTATTATACTTTACCGAGGGACCGTAGAGCGGGCGCGGGTGCTTCAGCATGGGACTGTAGCGATTCGTCTTCCGCCAACGTTCGATGAGGACCTCAACATCCTCCTCGCCCGCAGCCACCGCCTCCAGCTTTGTGCGGATAGTCTCGATTCTCGCCTTTACAGGCACCCCGGTCTCATCTGCGACCTCTACATGGAAGAGATCAACCGCCACCCCGTCACTTCGAGAAAAGACCCTGGCCCCCAGCACGTTGAGACCCTCGGAGTAGAGAACCCCGGTAATATCTGAGACCAGGCCATTGCGGTCCTCCCAGCAGATCGTGATCTCGTGAAAATCAAGAAAGCTGTCCTGTCGAATCTGCGCCTTCCCCGTCTCCTTCAGCGCCGCCACCATATCGACATGAACCAGCATTCTCTCCGGAACGATGTCACGCCGATAAGAAGGCGCCCCGATCGACTCGCAATGTTCCTTCACTCGGCTCAAGGCTTCCGCCTCGAGCCCGGAGGCTGCGAGCTCCTCCTCGAGACTTTGCTCGAGGGGCTCTCCTCCTCTCATATACTCCAGCGTGCGTTCGTAGAGCTCCGCAAGCTGCGCTCCTTTCCAGCCGGTCCAGACTCCCGGGCCAACGCTGCTGATGTCCACATAGGTCATCAGGTAGAGCATCTTGAGCCTCTCCTCGGAGCCGACGAGACGGGCGAAGGATTCAATAACGCCGGCCTCGGAGTAATCCTGGCGCTCGGAGACCTTGAACATCCGCAGGTGACGGTAGACCAGGAATTCAATCGTATCCGCCGTCTCTTCAGCCAGTCCAAAACGCTCACAGATGAGCCCGGCAGCGTCCGATCCGCTGACCTCGTGGTTCCCCTCAAAGGCCTTGCCGATATCATGAAGAAGCAGGGCGAGGCGCAGCGGAACCGGATCCCGAAGGCTCTGGAAGATCTTCCCAAAGGGCCGTCCATCCTCCGTCACCTCCTCTCTCTGGAGCGAATCCAGCTTCTCGAGTGTCCTCAGGGTGTGCTCATCAACAGTGTAGTGATGATGGCCGCCGAAATTAACTAAGCCCTCCAACCTGGAAAACTCGGGAATGATCCTGCTGAGTACTCCGGTCCGCCGCATCCCCCGAAGGACCTTGGAGACGCCGGATTTTTCGCGAAGAATCGACAGCAGCACCCGGTTGACGACCATCGAGCGAGTGAAATCGGTCTTGTCATCCGCCAGGCGATCGCGAATCCATTCGCGTAATTCCTGGCTGAGAGGACAATCGAGACGATGCGCCTCAACAAAGAAACCGACGATTTCCTCGGCTATCGATTCCGCCGGAGGCTCAGCCCTCAGGTAGAGCTTGCCGTTGTAAAACTTCAGGTAGGAGCCAACCGGGTCGACAAAGAACCTGCGCTTGAGCCGCTGGCCCAGGGACAGATCCTCTGAGGCCTCTATATAGTATTTCAAGAACTGGTAGGTATTACGCGCATGGTAGAAATAGTCGGCCATGAGTCCTTCGACCGAATGGCGGCCATCCCCATCGTAGAAGAGATTCTTCGCCACCTGCCGGACAGATTCATCTTCGAGTATCTCCTGGCGTCCACCGGTCAGGAAATGCAGTTCGCAGCGCACCCTGAGATAGAAGACATAGGCCTCTCGCAGGCTGATGACCCGCTCGGGAGAAACAACGCTCTTCGGGCTGAACCCCTCGAACCCGATGCTGCCATTGCGGATGTTTTCCACCCAGAGAATGCGCTGAATATCTCGAAGAGCTCCAACCCCATCCTTAAGATGAGGCTCCAGGATATAGATAGTTCGCCCCTCGGTATCCAGCGAGCCCCGGATCTGCTCAATCTTGCTGGCCGCAAACTTTGAGCCTTCCTTGCGGCGGTACCTGTCAACAACGCTGGAGAGGAACCGCTTGTACAGCCGCCTGCTGCCCGCGACCAGGCTGTTCTCCAGCAGGGTCGCGCCGGTGATGGGATTGTCGACCATGTACTCGTAACATTCAGCCAGGGTTCGAACGGAATGACCGAGGTCAAAGCCGCAATCCCAGAGAAGGGTGACGAACCTCTGGATCTCAGCATCATGGACGCGCGACTCTCGAAGGATGAGGATGTCCAGATCTGAGTAGGGACAGAGCTCGCGGCGGCCGTAGCCTCCTACCGCGACCAGGGAGATATCCTCTCCTGCGGCAAAGTGCCGCTCGAAAAGATCTGCCAGGACACCATCCATGTCAGCGGCGTAGGAACCGACAACCTTGAAAGGATCCTCTCCTGCGCGGTGCTTCTGAAGCGCCGACTCGAAGTAACTGGCCACGGCAGCCCTGGTCTTCTCGATAATGGCTGGAGATTCCGACATCGAATGGAGAGGAGGTTTTCCTCGTAAGAGATTGGAAAATGAAAATGCCCCGGCGGCCTGATAGGGCCAACCGGCCGGGGCCGAGTATGGCATACTCTTTTCGCAGCAATCAAGCGCCCCTGCCTACAGCCCTCTTTTCATGAGTGTCCACCGGGTGTTAGATTGCCCGGTCAATGATCACTGGAAAAGACTCATGAGCGTTACCATAGCGATTGTAGGGTGCCTCGACACCAAGGGTGAAGAGATGGCCTACCTGCGGGATGTGATCGAGGCGGCTGGAGGAGGCGCCTGGGTAATAGACACCGGGGTTCTCGGGCCGCCCGCCTTCGAAGCAAACACCGCGCGCGAGGCCGTTGCCGAGGCGGGAGGCTCCTCCCTCGAAGAGCTGATCGCAAGAAGCGACCGAGGCCAGGCGATGGAGGTTATGAGCCGGGGCGCCGCGGCTCTCGTTCGCGAACTCTTCACCAGCTCTCAAATAGATGGAATCATCGCCGCAGGCGGGTCGGCCAATACGACCATCGGAGCCGCCGCCATGCAGTCCCTTCCCGTTGGATTCCCGAAGGTGCTCGTATCGACTCTCGCCTCAGGAGATGTCTCCGACTGGGTGGGGACCAGGGACATCACGATGATGTATTCCGTTGTCGACATCGCGGGCATCAACCGGATCTCCGCCGCGATTCTCCGCAACGCAGCCAATGCCGTGAGCTCGATGGCCGCGGGGAAGAGGGAGGTGGAGTCCTCACGGCCGCTTATCGCGGCCAGCATGTTCGGAGTGACGACCCCCTGTGTAACAGAGGCCCGCAGGATTCTCGAGGAGGCCGGGTTCGAGGTGATTGTCTTTCATGCCACCGGAACAGGCGGAAAAACCATGGAGGGTCTCATCGAGGATGGCTATTTCACCGCCGTTCTCGACCTGACGACCACGGAGCTGGCGGACGAGCTGGTCGGTGGGATTTTAGGAGCTGGACCGGATCGCCTGACAGCCGCAGGCTCTCGCGGAATTCCCCAGGTTGTCTCTGTAGGAGCCACCGACATGGTCAATTTTTCGAGCGTTACCCCTCCCGGCTTTGAAGACCGGCAATTCTACAAGCACAACCCGACAGTGACCCTGATGAGAACTACGGCCGATGAATGCGGTAAGCTGGGCGGCGAGATCGCCGCCAAGGTCGATGCGGCAAAGGGGCCGGCATCCATCCTGTTGCCCCTGGCTGGCGTCTCGGCAATCGACAAGGCGGGGGAGGCTTTTGACGATCCGGATGCCCGCGAGGCTCTCTTTGAAGCCATTCGTAGAAACAACGGAGAGACGGAGGTCATCGAGCTGCCCTTCCACATCAACGACCCCGAGTTCGCCGAGGCCGCCGCGCGAAGGCTGATAGAGTTGATCAACCAGTCGGACACCAAGCCCGCCTGAGAGGCCTCAGGCAAGGTCATCTTTTGAGTTCGTTGAAAGAACCCGGCAACTGTGCGAACCTGTTTCCAAAACAATCGGCTGACAATCAAAAATATCAGGTTGATGCTGGTGTTGTCGAATGTGTTTCACATCTCGAAACAAACCTGGAATCAACTGGTGAAAAAGCAGGTGGTTAACTGACCTCATGGCTATCGAACGCGGCGAAATACTCACACGGCTCCGGTCCCAGATCGAAAAGAAAATACCCATCATCGGAGCCGGCGCCGGAACGGGCATCTCCGCCAAGTTCTGCGAACAGGGAGGAGTCGACCTGATCATCATTTACAACTCCGGACGCTTCCGCATGGCGGGGAGAGGCTCCCTCGCCGGACTCCTTCCCTACGGCGATGCCAACGCCATCGTCAAGGAGATGGCCAGCGAGGTGCTGCCGGTGATCGAGGACACGCCGGTACTTGCCGGCGTCTGCGGAACAGATCCCTTTCGGCTGATGGATGTTTTTCTTCCCGAGCTGAAGGCTATGGGCTTCTCCGGCATCCAGAATTTCCCAACCGTAGGACTCTACGATGGCAGGCTGCGGCAGAACCTTGAAGAAACCGGCATGGGCTACGGACTCGAGGTCGAGCTGGTGCGCAAGGCCAACGAGCTCAACCTGCTAACCTCCCCCTACGTCTTCGAGCCCTCCCAGGCAGCCGACATGGCCGCGGCCGGAGCGGACATCCTCGTGCCCCACATGGGCCTGACCACCAAGGGCTCCATCGGAGCGAGCACCGCGCTCGGTCTTGAAGACTGCCCGGCCATCATCGATGCCATGGCCTCGGCCGCGAAGGAGGTTCGGGAGGATGTGATCGTGCTCTGTCACGGCGGCCCCATCAGCGAACCATCCGATGCCCAGTACATCCTTCAGAACACCAACGCGATCGATGGCTTCTTCGGAGCATCATCCATCGAGCGCCTGGCGACAGAGCCGGCCATCCGCGACCAGGCGGCCGCCTTCAAACAGATCACCTTCTGAAAGGGCTGGGACGTCTCTGGAAAAATCCGGAAGGCCCGCGCAGGCTGTTGCCGAGGGTCTCTTCGAGGTCTCCAAGAAGCCTCTGCTCGTGACGCAAAAGCATGCGCCCACCATAGGAATACTGGTGAACACGGCGGATCATCTCTCGGGAATTTTCCTGCTGGCCGATTTCCCAATAGGCCAGGGCAAGGTAGAGATAATGAGCCGCGTAATTGGGAGGAAAGCTCGAAGAACGAAGCCCAAGGAAGGAGAGCAGGTCAAAGTCCTCTCCAGGTTCATCGCAAAGCAGATCGAGATGGTCCTGATCGGAGACTGCTGACCGGAGAAACTCAAAGGCCTCCTTCGTTTCCGATCTTTGAAAATGAACCCACCCCAGCGTATTGAGGACGGCCTGGTTCCTGCACTCGAGCGCATGAGCTTTCCGTGCGAAAGTAAGCGCCATCCCGAGATCTTTTCCCCGCAACGCCCTGAACCAGGCCGCCTGATTCAGAAGCGACAGGCTCTCTCCCTTCTCCCCCAGCGCCTCATCGACAAGCCCGATCAGCCTGTCCAGCAGGAACTCAACCTCTTCGCAATAGCCGCGCTCAAAATAGATCGCGTCGTATATGCTGAAGCCGGCCTCGGCCTGGAGCTCAGGATCCTCCAGGGGCTGGCTCTCCCAATAGAGAATCGCCGCCTCCGGGCGCCCCGCCTCAGTCTCATGTGCGACGATGCTCAAGCCGGCCCGGTCGCCGCCCAGTGAACGCGCCCTCAGGCGCCAGGCCGCCGCGGCATCCGCATCCCCGCGAGCCTGCGCGACATGAGAGCGCCAGAGTTGCCAGGACCAATCCATGAACGGGCAGGCGATTCCATAGACCCCCAGGAAAAAGGTGAAAACACAAACCGTCACCGCAACAACTCCCTTCCTGCCCATGCCGGCTTCCCGCTGAGTTTGCGGACGGCTGAAAAAGAACAGCGCGGCGAAGACCCCGGAAAAGAGCCCTCCGAAGTGAGCCGAATCTGCGATGTCGACTCCCGACGATTCCCATATAAAAGATTCAAAGAGAAACAGGGAGCTGATCGCCAGGAGCCAGCAATAGAACCGCAGCCCCAGCTCCAGATGTCCATCTTCCTTCCTGCCCATGCGACAGGCCAGGTACATCCCGAGAAGACCGCAGAGAGCACCGGAGGCCCCGATGCCGATCCCCCCTCTTGCGACAGCCTGGTAGGTAAGTGAACCCAGCAGGGCAAAGGTCAAATAGCACGCGAGATAACGCCACGGTCCCAGCCTTCTCTCGATGTTTTTTCCAAAGAGAATGATGCCCAGCAGGTTGCAGCCGAGGTGGAGCCAGTGGGCGTGAAGAAAGCTGCAGCTGAGAAGACGCCAGAGCTCGCCCTCCCAGATCTTCGAACGATCCTGGCCCAGCTTTTCAAGTGCCCAGAAGCTCGCTGAGGCACCCAGGGACTCCTGAACGACATGAGCCGCGATCAGGACGAAGGCAATGGCGAAGGTCACCAGCGGATAGGGTTTCCTGACCCAGGGCTTCCCGGCTTTCTTTGAAGACTTCCCTGTCTCTCCATCCTCTTGCTGAAAAGAGGTCTCTTGCTCGAGAGGATCAGATGAAACTTCCGGCCCTGGCTGGCTGATTGGCTCCTGCGATGACAAGACGCGGCTCTCCTGGAGTTCAGATTGACGACACCAGGGCGGCCAGGGGGGGAAACCGCCGGCCTTATCTTAACAGCCGAACCCGGATCTTTCCGAAACTTCCTGGAATCCTCCGTAAGTGGCTACTCGGAATCAGTTAGCGCAATCGAGACCATCTCCCCCGGGATCTGGGCCGAGCGCCGGATAGGGCGCCGCGGGAGCGGGTCCTCCCCGGAACATATGGTCGAGCAGTCTCACCGCATCGGTAATGTTCAGCGTTTCGTCGTCGTTGATATCGGCGGCATCGCCGCAGGGAAGTTCCGCTCCGCGGAAAAGATGGAAGACGATCTTCACCGCATCACTGACATCGACCCTTCCATCTCCGTTCGAATCACCCCGGATGAACTGGGCCGGCGGCGGCGTGATATTGAAATCAACCGCGTTGGAGACCTGTGCATCCACATTGCGGACCGTGACCCGGACCAGGCCGACACCATCCGGCACCCGCGCGCTGATGACGCCGGCATTGCCGGCCTCGTCGAAACTCACCGAGGGCGATTCCGTATCACCGAAGAAGACCCGGACCCCATCATGGAAACCTGTTCCCGTGATGGAGATATTCTCGCCCACGGAAGCGCGAACCGGGTCGAGACTGGCGATGACCGGGGCGTCCCATTCGGCGTTGGTGTTGGTAACGCTGATCGTGTCGGTGCCGACGATATTTCCGCGACGATCGAAACCGATCAGGTTGAGCTCGTTGAGACCCGGATGCAGCTGGATGTCGTTGATCCGCCAGGTCGTCATGGAAGGAAAGTCCGTCTCGTAGTATTCCTCGTTGACGAGGATCTGGCCAACTCGTACCGAGGCGTTACCCTCGAGATCGACGGTGAAATCGTCCACTGAGAAGTTCCGGCCGCTGTTGGTGGTGATCCTGAACGGCGTGCCGATGACGCTCGAGATGCGGCTGCGGAGCGAAGACGCCCGCTGGTCGATGTACCCGCCCGGCTGGCCGATGCTGGTATTGCCCATCCCGATCGCGCTGAGGCGCTGCATATAGGGAGCCAGGCGGGCGGATGTGAACCAGCTGTCGTTGCCATTGACCATCTCATCGAGAATTCCGTACCACATCCGCTTGATCGCGGGACGGTTCATGAGGCGATGGACCTCGCCGAAGCCGCCGGGATTGAAGGCGGAGTTGGGGGAGCTGGGGATCAGGAAGGAGCTGGTGCTGCCGTAGGTAAGCTCCATATCCCACGCCAGGAGACAGAATCTCCCATCGATCCCGGGGCGGTAGAGATAACAGTTCTTGCCCCGGTTGGCGCCCCAGGTGTCCCAATCATCGGTGTTGAGCCGCACAGCCCAGATGCGCAGCATCTCCTCTACATTGACGATATCCCAGACGACCTCGTCAAAGACCGCGTTGCTGGTCTGGGAGGGGTCCATGACCCGGGCCAGCTCGATGAGGCTGCTGAAATCATCTTCACCGTTCTTGGCCCGCAGGCCGAAGAACCAGCGATAGTTTTCCTTGTTCTCACCATTGCCGTCACCGCGCGGGCTCGAAGGAGGATATCGCACCGTGGCATTGGTATTACCCGCCCGGCCGCCGCTGTCGTTGATGACAAAGCGGTCATCTACCTCGAAGAAATCACCATCATCATCCCCCGGAAACCATAGCGACAGGTACTGCACGTCTGGGACCCAGGTATGCTCGAGGGTGTTGGTAGTACGGGAGTTGAGCTGCCAGCGGACCATCGTCTGGATCTCCGAATACGGAGTACCCTCCGTCCCCTGGTTGTGCCTGATGAGATAGTGGGAGATCCTCTCGCGAGCGTTGTTTCCGCTGCCGTGATGATTGTCGAGATTCATCTTCCGAATTCTCTCATGCAGGAGATCATCACGCGGCATGACCGCCCTGAAGCTGCCGCCCCATCCTCCCCGCGCGAAAGGACTTCCCGAGAACCGGGTCGCGGAGCCGTAGTAGAGGCGAGAGCCGCCGTAAACGAAGGTCCCCGGAACAAGATCATTCGACTGCTGCCTGCGGCTTCCTATGCGCGATTCATCCGCATCGGTCATCCAGAACCGGTAGCTGTGATAGTTGGTCGAGGGGAGCCTCTGGTCATGACGATAGATCAGGTAGCGTTCATCGTTGCGGCTGATGGCGTTGGGATTGAGAACCAGCGGATGGGTTCGCTCCGCGATATCCACCGGGTACCTCCCCTGCCGGCCGCCCTCATCTTCGGCTGTGATAAAGAAGATGATCTTTGTCCCCATCGAACGACCCGGAATGGTTCCGCTGTAGAGGCCGCCGCCGCGGTGGGTCATGTTCGCCGTGGAAGGAGACGCCGAGGGGTTGTTGGAAGAGTAGCGCAGGCGAACATTGCCCACCCCGTCCGCATCGCTGACCCTGGCATAGACCGTGACCGCCTCGTTCGCTCCAGGGACCACCGGATCCTGCCAGACATCCCTGATGACAGGACCGAGGTTCGCGCTGCCCGTCTCTTCGATCAGCCGGCGGGTGACGCTGTTGATCCGTCCCGGGGTCCCAAGATTCTCAGGTATCGCCAGGCGATGAGATTTCGCCATGGCGTGCTGGTAACCATGCGTCAGAATGGTCTGCGAGCCGATGACCCAGCGCGCATCAAAGGAGATCTGCAGGTCCTCATTGGTGTTCAGATTCGACAGGCCGAAGCCGCCCGAGGGCGTCTCGAGCCGGTTGACCTTGTTGTCACCGCGCCCGGAGGCGACAACCTTCAGCGAGCCGTTCCCCGCAATCGGATCGATGGTCGTCCTGCCGCTTCGCCAATGGGTTCCCTCTATCATCCAGCCGCGGGTACTCGAATTGAAGTCACCGTTACCAAGCTGCTCCTCTCCATCGACAAAGGTCGTGGTCCGGTCAACAAGACGGGGGATGAAACTCAGATCTGAGCTGGTGAGGTTGCCATTGTGAACCTGCACCGCGAGAACGTTCTCGCCGAGCCGCAGAACCGCTCCAGGGTTCTCCAGGGTTCGCTCCACCAGCGTAGGCTCGCCGGCGCCCGAAGCCGGTGCGTCCCAATCGGGGCTGTTGACGTTGTAGGAGGCGACCTGGACGCCGTTGATATAGGCGTAGAAGCCATCATCGACAGTGATCGAAAGGATGAGCTCGTTGATATCCTCGATATTGGTCACGTTGAAGGTCTTGCGGCAGAAGACCGTCAGGTAGTTCTGTCTCATGTCATCAAGCACCGTGTTGTCGTCGCCATCGCCGTAGCCGATCCCGGTCCGTCCGCTCTCCCAGCCGGAATCGTCAAAAGTCGAGGTCTGCCAGTTCGCCGGAGGCGCCTGGGTCCCCTTGAAATAACGCCAGGTTTCATCATCGCCAATCAGCTCGGTGTCGTCATTACGAACCGCGCCGCCGACAATCGAAAGGTTGTCCACCAGGGTCATCCCGCGCGTCATGAGCAGGACGTGAAGCTCAGACTCCCCGCCCCCGTGGCGGCCCACATAGCTGAAGTGCTCGACCTCCGCCTTGTCGGAATCATCGCTCGCATCCCACGCCGCACCGAAGCGGTTGTCCTGGTAAGGATCGATCAGCTCCATCGAGGAGCCCAGCCCATCCGCCCAGCGCGGCCAGTCGCCCCCATCGTAATAGCGCACCGTATCTACTGTGCGGCCCAGGTCGTCCTTGAGGGTCTGTCTCTCGCCGCTATCGCGCAGGGTTCTGAAGTCATCAAGCGCATCCGGGTCCTGTTCCGGACCGAGAACCGAGTTGGCCGGAAGGCCATGGAGCTCCTCAATCAAGCGCGGGTTGCGCCCGATCACGAGATAGGTATCGGGGGACATCCGGGTGCCGGCGGGGAAAGTGAAGCTGAGCCCCCGATTGAGCTCCCAACCGCTGATGTCTACAACCCGGTCACCCCGGTTGTAGAGCTCGAGGTACTCCTTGTCCTCGTTGTCGCCGAGGGGATGGTACATGAGCTCGTTGATCACGATATCCTGGTTCACGTCCATCCTGTTAGCCGAGCCTCTCGTCGGCACCGAGGCGCCCTCCAGCTCGTCATCACCATCAGGAATCCGGGACTCGCTCATGTCGACAAATTCGGGCTCAAAGTTGTAGGCATCGAGCACCTTCTCGCCGGTGTCATCCACCAGGGCAACAAAAACCCTGTCCTCCTCTTCGGTAATCGAAAAATCGAGTCCCAGCTCGGTATCGGTAAAGGTCAGGTAACCGCCGGAGACGATACCTGTCCCCCCGGGGAGCTGCCGCTTGGTGAGATTCCCGGGATCATCGGTCAGATAATATCCCGAGAGATTGACAGCCGAACCCGAACGGTTGTAGAGCTCGATCCAGCGCTCTCCATTGGTCAGCATGAGCCCCTCGTTAAGGAGCACGGGCGAGCTTCCAGGCTCCTGGAGGATGTCAGGTCCGGGATCCCCGGGATCTCCTCCGCCGGGATCTTCGATCGGATCGCCGTTGCCGTCAAA
>DCKY01000280.1 GCA_002320775.1 Planctomycetes bacterium UBA1662 | reverse complement strand
GGAAAAATGGCTCCCCGGCCTGGACTCGAACCAGGAACCAAGTGGTTAACAGCCACCTACTCTACCAATTGAGCTACCGGGGAACGTTTTTCAATATTAGCCGAATGAGGAGAATATAGTCGAGGTTGCCGTTCTGTCAAGGAGTTGTGCTGCAAAGAGCCGCAGATAACAGCGGGGGGTGCAGACGGCCTCATTTTGTTGTCATCAAAGGCTTTATGGCTGTAAAGCGCGGACCTTACATCTTCTGACAGTCTTGAGATTACAATTATCTCGATTAATGAAGTCCTCTTACTCATCATTGGTGTTCAAAAGAGGTTGAGCGATTTTCTTTTCTCTTTAGAGCCTCGACAGATCATTCACTGAAACGCGTCTTTTGTTTAGCGGAGCTGACGTTCCTAATGAAAAAAATACTGATTCCTCTTTCCGTATCTCTTCTTCTCGTCGCGCTGATCGCCTACTTCCTGGCCTCCGATTCCGGAGAGCAGTACGAAGAGTATGATGGTACAGAGTCGGTCCAGCAGGCTGCCGAGCAGGGAGAAGGAACCGGCGGGGCTGAAGAGCAGGCCGCCTTGGGTAAAAGCTCTTCGGAGAAGACTGGCGAGGAGGAGGATGCCGCGGCAGCCGGCGCGCAGTTGAGCGGGGCTTTGCTGTATGGCACGGTCCTCGACCTGGAAGGGAATCCTATTCCGGCAGCCCGGGTTTTGCTTCGCGCCACAGGCTCCTGGGAGGGGATGGAGGATGCCGACCGCTACACCATGTTCCGCGAGCGTATTCTTGGAAGAGAGTCAGTTCCGGTGAGAGGGGGAGCCTCGAATCGGACGGAAACCGATGCCTCTGGAAAATACGCGTTCGCTCTCTCAGCTATCAAGCCTGGGCGATATGACATCCTGACCAGCTCCACCGGGTTTGCTCCTGGCAGTCAGCGGTGGAAATGGGTCAGCGAATCAGTCAAGGTAGACTTCCAGTTGGGTCTTGGCGAGGTCATCAAGGGGATCGTTCGCTCTCCGGAGGGTGCCCCTGTCGAGGGGGCGGTCGTTACGGCTGCCAAGGCAGCAGGTCGCGGGTGGGGCGGAGGGCGAGGCCCCGGAGGTACAGGCTCAGTAGACGAGACCCTGAGCGATGCCAACGGTCTTTTCTCGCTGAATGTTTATGCGGGCGAGTTTGATGTTCGCGGTAACTCGGCCGGCTATTCCACCGGGGCTGTCGACGCGGTCGCCTCCGGCTCGGTTGATATCGAGCTGATGTTAGAGAAAGGGCGTGGTGTCGGCGGGCTGGTGATGGATGCTTCGAATAATCCCCTGGCAGGAGTCAAGCTGTCCCTCTATGAGAGCAGGATGGGCGGCTTTGGACGCGGCAGGGGCGGACCGCCTCGCGGGATCATGCGTCTTTTTTCTTCTCCCCTTGCGGTTTCTGAGTCAGGTTCCGATGGCCGTTTCATTTTCAGTGATATGGAAGATGGGAATTTCCGGATCATGGCTGAGAAGGAAGCCTTCGTGACCACCGAAGTCACAGGAGAACTTAAGGAAGAAGCTGAGAAGGCCGAGGTTTCCATCAGCATGGCGCCGGGCAAGGTTATCTCAGGCATTGTCAAGACGGCTGATGGGACAACCATGCCCGGAGCCTTTGTTGTCATAGCCCGGGAGGAGAGACGCGATGAGGGCGATGAACGGAGAGATCGTGGCCGGGGAGGCCGAGGCGGCGACCGTGGCCGTGGAGGCAGAGGAGATGATCGTGGTGGAAGAGATGGCGGAGATGAAGAGGGCAGAGAGAAGACCCCGGAGGAGTTAGAGAAGGAACGCCAGCGCGAAGAAGAGCGGCTGCGCGAACCGGTTAGCGTGTACAGGTCATCGCTGGCCCTTGAGACCGGCGCAGATGGTACCTTTGTCGCTGACACCCTCAGTGAGGGCAGCTATACGCTGAGTGTCCAGGGTGAATATTTCGTCCCCCATCGAATCAGGGATATCAATCTTGTCGAAGAGGACAGGGCGGAGCTGGAGATCGTTGTCGATCCGGGGCTCCAGCTGAAAGGTGAGGTGGTCTCTTCGATAGATTCCGCCCCCGTTCCGAAGGCGAACGTAATTCTTCGCTGGCGGGATGACCGGAGGGTTATCCCCGTCGATTCCAAGGGCAAATTCGTCATTGGAGGCCTGGTTCCCGGGAAGATCGGTGAGTTGCAGATCGATGCGAAGGGTTACAGCATGCTCCATGTCGATGATATTGAGCTCGCTTCCAAGCCGGACGTTCAGGATGTAAAGGTGCAGCTTGTACCCACCGGAAAGATCTCCGGCCTGGTCGTCGATGCTTCCGGAACGCCCATCCCGAGGGCTCGGATCCGTGTCTATGATGCGGTTGAGGAGCTTGAGAAGATCGAGGGAGAGAGTGACGGGGATCGGCGGCGGCGGGAAGATGATCGTCGAAGGCAAGAGAGGAACCGCGGCCGGCGCATGGTGGACACCCGGAGCAATGCTGAGGGAGTCTTCGTTTTAAACGAGGTCAATCCCGGCTATCTGCGACTGCGAGCGGAGCACTCAGCCTATAAGGACCTTCGCAGTGAGGCCTTCAATCTTGAGCCTGGCGAGCATGCGGATGATCTGGCTCTGACCCTTGTCACGGGCGGCCGCCTGCTGGTGCTGGTCACCAACGCCGCTGGGGAGAAGATGCCCGGTGTGCGGGTTGTCACTCGCTTAGATCCTGAAGAAGAGGAGGGAGCCGAAGAAGAAGAGCGCGGCAGGGGGCGGGGTCGAGGCCCTGGGCCGCGTGGGCGCGGGGAACGCGAAAGATATGACATGCGGACATCGAACCGTGAAGGGTTGGCGATCTTCGGCGGGATCGATGGAGGGAAATACAGGATCTCTGTTAACCATGGAGGGCATCAGCCCTTTATCGCTTTCACCAATGTGGTTGAGGATAAGGACAGCCCGTTCAACGTAGCCCTTCTTCCGGAAAATGTAATTACTGGTGTCGTTACCGATCTGCAGGGAGCTCCCCTCGAGGGGGCCCGGATCCGTGCTAGCAAGCAACGCGAGGATGGTGAACGGGAAGATTCCGAGGCGAGGAGCGCGGCTGATGGAAGCTTCCGGGTCGGCAACCTGGGCATCGGGACCTACACTGTAAGGGCCGAGCGCAGGGGCTATGTCGAGCGGTCGCTTGAGGATATCGCAGTTAATTCAAATATTGAGATCCCCATGGTGGCCCTGGGTGAAATTGTGGGCCAGGTCGTCAGCAGTGAAACCCAGCTTCCCGTGACGGAATTCTACGTTGCCGTCAATCCTCGCGGCGGCGCGGCGGCGGAGGTTCAGGGCGGCGGTGAGGACCCAGACGGCCGGGGTGGTCGAGGCGGAGGTGATCGCGGACGCGGCGGTGATCGCGGCCGTGGCGATCGCGGGCGGGTTAAGAAGTTCAATGATGCAGAAGGCAGGTTCGAGATCGATGACCTGTCTCCGGGGGCGTATACGGTTGAGGTCGTTGCCCCTGGCTATACCGGGCAGCGTGTCGAGACCGATGTTTTTGCCGGCCGCGCCGATAGAGAAATGATCATCACCATGGATGAAGGACTCTCCGTGACAGGAGAGGTCCTCGATCGCTCTAGCCAGCCTGTGGCGGGAGCCAGTATCTACCTCCTCGCCAGAGCCGAGCCCCAGGGTGCCACCTCGGGCAGGCGAGAGCGCGGCGATACCGGTGATCGGCGCGAGGAGCTCCGCGAACGTCTTCAGCAGGCCAGGGAAGGCGCCAGGGGCGGCCGCGGCGGAGGCCGGGAACGCCAGGACGAAAAATCTCAGAAAGAGGCCGCAGCCTTGATTGCCGGTCTCGGTGCGAATGAAAGCGACGTGATCGAGAGCGATGATGATGGCTACTTCAAGTTGGGTGAGGTTCCCGAGGGGACCTACAACCTGGTCGTCTACCATGATGCCTTTCTGCCTTATGTTTCCCGGGTCTCCATTCGTGAGTCGAGGGGAATTCGCCCCGAGACCGTACGGCTTGATCCAGGCGAGACGGTGAGCGGGAAGGTGAGCTACCAGGAAGGACGGGAAACTCCCGCCGGCGTAACCCTGATCTTCACCGACCAGCAGGGTCTCAACAAGATGGTGAATACCGATGAGCGTGGGCGCTATAGTGCCACCGGGTTCATGAGTGGGACCTACAGTGTCCGGGCACGTCTCGGAGATTCGAGGACGGCTCCCCAGACCTTTAGCGTCGGCAGGGGGGCGAATAAATTCGATTATGAGATCCCCGGGGCTGCTGCTGCGCAGCGAAAGTAGCCTTCGCGCGTAATCGTAATCAGCTGCCGTCCTGGTCGCCGGGTGCCGCAGAGTCCTCTCGCGGAGGCTTGGGCATCCGCCGCAGCTTGTCCTCTCGGCGGGTCAGGCGGCTGAGGTTCTTGTCACCGTATCCCCGCCGCCCGGAGAAGATGCTGTAGGCGTAGCGCATTTGCCGGGCGCAAATCTCTTCCGGCATTCCCGACTCGCCTGTGCCGATTCCAGGGAGAGCGACACTCTTGATTCCTTCAGCCTCCGGCTCCGCGAGTGCAAGGAATGCTCCGCGAGCGGCCAGGTAGGCGTTGAGAGTTCCATCGACGCTCCTGGGGGTCCTGCAGGCAGAGGCATAGATCAGGTGGGTGCAGGGAGGCTCTGCGTTGCCCAGTTCTTCGCATGGGATGACAAGGCCCTGCCCGACAAGCAGCTCACCGTTGTAGCTCTCTCTGATCTGTTTGCGGATCAGGTCCTGCAGTTCAAACCCGAAGAGTTCACTGGCCTGGAGTTCGAGGCCGCGGACAAGAAATCCATAGGAGTTTCCTGGCAGCACAACAGCATCGCTGCCGCAGGAGAAGATGTCGCCCGTTACGATTCGAACCTCGGGACTTTTTTCGAATCGACGTTCCCAGGCGTTGACGACAGAGTCCTTTTTATCGCAGAGAGTTACCTGCATTTCCATTTATCAACAATTTCCCACTTTGTTCCAAGGGTTGAATCTTGTTTTATGGCGACCGCCGATGATCATAGATGAGATTGGGATCACATCTCAAGCGAAGCATTTGTTAATCTCGAAATGGAGCCGTTCTTTTAACGATGAGCCATACGGAAGAGTTCGCAACAGGACAGAGTGACTACGAGGGCCTGCAGGAAGACGTTCGCTCGATGGAGCTTCCTGGCATCGAGGTTTTTACGAACCAGTATTCTGACCGGGCCTACGAGATCACCATGGAGACGCTCGAATTCAGCTGTATCTGTCCGAAGACAGGGCAGCCTGATTTCGCGACCTTTCGGATTGTCTACACTCCCGGGAAGCTCTGTGTTGAGCTGAAATCTCTCAAGCTCTACCTCGGAGCGTTCAGGAACATCGGGATCTTCCATGAACACGCGGTGAATCGAATTCTCGATGATTTTTCCGGGGCGGTGAAACCGGCGCGGGCGCAGGTCACGGGCAGCTTTAACGCTCGCGGCGGAATCCAGACGACCGTTGAAGCGAGCTATGAGGCCGGGGCCTCCTGATCGAACTTATTCTTCGGCTGGCTTGCGCGAGCGAAGCACGATCCGCTCCTTTTCGGCGGCATCCGCTTTCTGCAGCAGGTCGAGGAATTGCGGGAAACGAGCGGGGGCGATCGATCCAGGCTCGATGGTCAGCTTTCGCTCAATGGACAGCGTTCCGGCCTCCTGCTTATAGGTGAGGGAGTAGTTCGCTCGCTGCCCCGTGAGGCTGACGTTGGAGGGGAGTTTGCTCACCTCAAAGTTTTCACCGAGGTGAACCAGGATCTTGTCTTGCTTGGCCCGTCTCTGTCGTACCTCGTAGGGGTGCTTTCTCGTTGGCGGCGCGCCGTAAGACCTGACCAGTTGCGCTGGCTGCAGGACAGGAGGGAGGAGGAAATCTTCTCCGCTTCGAACCATGAGCTTCGGCGCTTCGAGCTCGAACTCCAGCGCGAAGGGCTGGGCCTTGTCATTAATTCCGACGAAGCCTCCCTTCTCGACCTTGGCTCCGGGGAACAGCTGGGTAGCCAGGCCGCTGGTCATCAGGGTCATCTGGAAGGCGTTCAGGTTGCTGAAGCGATCCTTCTGCATCCAGCCCTGGGCGGCCTTTGTTTCCATGACGAAGTTGACATTGACCGCCACATCTTCGCCCAGTTTCCAGGTGGCCCTGGTCGCGCTCTCGTAGACCTCCGCAGGGATGCTCGGCAGGTCCACGATCCGCGAATCGGCCTGGTCGAGAACCAGGGCCTTGCCCTTGCTGAAGAACTCAGGCAGGAACCCGAAGGGAAGATCGCGGTACTGCAGGGAAATGTAGAAGGGCTGCTTGCCGGTCGGTTCGAGCAGGACGTGAGGAGCCCGGAAGTAGGTGTTGCTCGGGTAGTCCCAGTCAGTCTTTCGCTCCAGGTTTTCGTCCATTCGAAGGAAGGCCCAGCTGGAGGGTATGCCGGCCGCGTCCAGGAGCGCCTTGAAGAGGAAGGTCCTGTTGCCGGATTTTTCCATCAGGACGCGGATGGCGATGGAGGAGCCGGTGTCCTTGGTGACCACCTTGTTGACATGGTCGTAGATGGCGCGCGCTTTTTCAAGCGGGTCGGTGAGCTTTCCGGTGACCTCCGCGGCTGTCGCCCTGAGCTCTGGCGTCAGCGCGGTGGCCTGGCGACTGAAGCCCCTCAGGGCTCTTTCAATGTCCTTCCAGGTTTTCTTTGGCCGCATCTGGGCGCTGGGCACATAGCCGGTGTAGTGGGGCATGGCGCGTTCGGACTGGATTCGTCCGGCGTTGTTCGACTCGAAGGTGATCACCCTGGTTCCATCTTCCAGCGTCTTGTCGCTTCGCAGGACCTTGACGATTCCGTTGGTGTCGCTTGCCTGGTCGAAGGCTGTCGTGACGATGTCGCTGTCGAGGCCGGGGGGAAGTATGTAGACCAGCCGGGAAAGAAGGAAGGACTGCTTGTAGTTGAAGTCCTGGAAGAAGAAGGGGCCGTGGCGGTAGTGCACTCCACGCGCGTTGGACTTGTCGACAACATAGGCGAACTCGGTGTGAGCGCCGGGCAGCATGCCGGGCATTACATAGTTCCCGCCAGAGAGGGCCGCCACCGGTTCGAGGCTTTCGCCTTCAGCTGTGAGGGTTCGCAGCTTCAGGATCTCGCCTGAGGTCCGCACCTTCGCCACCTGGTCTTTTGCCTCCTCGCTCAGGAGCTTGAAGGCCTGGTGAATGTATTCGCTCGAGGATCCATCCTGGTAGACTCGGACAACGCTGATGTCCAGAATACTCAGGGCCTGGGCCTTTTCGACGAGCGGGCCGTTAGCGGGTACCCGGGGAAGCCATTCTTCGAGGTTTTCATCGTAGGGCGCCCAGAACCGGTTATCTTCAGCTTCCCGCTCCTTGAGGAATTTCCTGGTTTTCAGGTCTCCAGGGGCGAGGGCCAGGCTCTCACGATACATGGCCAGTTCGCTCTCTCTTTCGTCCGCGGCGGAGTAGATCCGTGCCAGGGCTTTCTTATGCGCGGGGGACCAGTCTCGCGGGCCGACTGCAGCCGAGTACCAGGAGATGGCATCCTTGGCGCTAGAGCCCTTGTCCTTGATCATCCGCAGGGCGATTGATTCGGCGATGGAGTGATTGTCGAGGGCGGACTGGTGGCTTTGGTTCAGCAACTCGAAGGCTTTCTTCTTATTGCCTAGCTGGCTGTTCAATTCTGACATGGTCGACAGCAGGGAGCTTCCACTGCGATCTCTGCTGTAGGCCTGGTTGTAGTATTCAAGGGCCTTCCGCGGGTTCTCTCTCTTGCGGTAGCGGGCTGCGTCAACCATCCAGGGAGTCGGGGAGGCCGGCGCGAGCTTTCGTATTTTGCCAAGAACCTGCTTCTCTTCGGTTTCCCATCCCAGCCCGGCGTAGACGAGTTGAAGTTTTTTGAGGCCAGCAAGGAACTCGGGGTGTTTCTCAACGACATCTCTCAGGCGTGCGGCAGCGTCATCGTTTTTCTGGTCCTGTTGGAGGATCGTGGCGAGGCCTGTTTGCGCGGGCAGGAAGGCTTCGTCTATCGTGGAGACCTTCTGCCAGGCATCCCGAGCCCTGTTCTTCGACTGGGCTGCCGGCAGGTAGGAGGCGGCCTGGAAGACGGCGGCTCCATGGTGCAGGACCCAGGGATCGTCGGGCGCCAGCTCGATAGCCTTTGCAGCTTCGGCTACGGCCAGGTCGTTGCGGCTGTTGGCCTTGTGGAGTATCGCGAGACCGCTGTGTTCGAGTGCCATCGCGAGAGGTTTTCCCGTGAGGGCTGCAAGGCGCTGGCTCCAGGCCTTTTCGGCCGCTTCTGAATAGGGCCCCTCCCAGGTCCCAGCAGCTTTGGCGGGAAGCGGATGCAGCTTGAGCTCCGCCTCCTCCGCCAGGGCTTTTTGACCAAAGGGTGTGCCGTTCGGATCGGTCAGTCTCAGCAGCAGGCGGGTGTTGGCCTTTACGAGGATACGGTTCCAGCCCTTTTCGAGTCGAATGCCTGTCCTGCGATGGACCGAGAGGTGTTCATTCCGGCTTGTATCATCGATCGCCAGGACTCCGTTGCACCAGATCTTGATCTCGGCGCCTGCGAGAACGTTGAGAACCGCGTTGCGGGAGACTGCTGAATGAACCTGGCACAGCAGGTAGGGTATTCCGTTGTTGGGATAGACATGCTTGAAAGGGTCCAGGAGCGCGTGGGGCTCCTTTCGTTTGACCGGCCTCCAGCGCAGTTCCTGCCAGCCGTCTTTGTATCCGCGGGTGAGGTCAATATTCTTCTCTGGCGGGAAGGCGCGGGGGAGAGGGCCGTTCATGTCTTTTCCGAACGGGCCGATGACAAGGAAGCGGGTCAGGTAGCCGAGGTTTGCTGAGAGCTCGCGGGCGGCGTCTGCTTGTCCAGCGCGCTGGTAGAGATCTGAGAGAAGCCTGGAGAGGAGCCACCGGGTGTCACCGGGCAGAGCATCGCCCAAGGTCTTCTCCAGGCCGCCGATGAGGGCTCGAGGGTTCCTCATCGAGCTGACGCAGGTCCTCAGCCGATGGGCGAGGAGCTCCACCCTCCCATCATCTTTGAAGGAAGGGATGGCCTCGAGCAGTTCTGTGGCGAAGGCGTCGTAGTCGCCATCGCGTTCATTTGCGTTGTGAAGGGCCAGCTCGAGAAGACCCTTTTGTTTGGCAGTGAGCGCTGTCGTGTTCAGCAGCAGGCTGGAGGTCAGTACTACGAAGAGGAATCTGGTCATGCTTTTCATCGTTCTGTCGTTCTTCATTTCTTCAGCACGATCTTCTCATTGCTGAGCTGATCGACATTTGCCGAGAGCTGTCGAAATTCATTGTATTGGGCCAGCGGGACGCGGTTTTTCTTTAGAACGTAAAGGCGCTCCAGCTGGAGCGCGCCTTTACGCGAGGAGTCTACAGCGAGCTGGAATCGTCCGAAGCGGGAGTCGATATCCCTGGCCTCCGGTGTGGACTTCACCTTGACGCCCGCGGGCAGCTGGTAGTTCACCTTGAGTCGGGAGCTGCGCGGGTTGCCGAGTATGACATCCGTCTCACGTTTTTCGAGGGCGCCGAGAATTCCGAGATTGCGAACCGACCCAAAGAAATCATCCGTCAGGGACAAGGTCAGCTCTTGCGGCGAGGAGTTGGCGAGCCGGGGCGCGCTGAATCGGATCTCCATGGTGACGTTCTCGTCGAGGTTGGAGAGGTCGGAAAAATTCTGTGAGAGGACCTTCGCTCCAGCGAATGTCCTGCCGAGATTCTTTTCCAGGAGGGTTTGTCGCTGGGCGGCGATCTCGTAATTGCTGCGCAGGTAGACTGCGAAATCTCCCCGAGCCCGGAGCTCGATGCGGATCTCTGCGGAGCCGTCCTCGGCCAGTTTGATGTTCCATTTTTCATCGACGGACAGGTCCTCGGGACTGTTCCAGGGGATCTGCTGCACCAGCTTTCCTTCATCTCGAACGATAAGAACCTGGGCTCCGCGATCCATCGAAGGGAGCTCCTCGACGCTGTGGAAGGAGGCTGTTCCGTCGAGGTAGAGTTCCGGCCGGTCGCCGGCCGGCGGCAGGTAGGTGATGCAATGGTTGAAGTGGTTGACCATCGGCAGGGAGAGGTCCTCTTCTCCCCGTGAGCGGTTGGCGAAGATCAGCACCGGGTGGGCCTTGATGTTGACCTTGTCGAGCATGACACAGAGGAGGGTGGCCTTGTCCTTGCAGTCGCCGAAGCGGCGGGCAAAGACCTTGGACGCGTTGTAGGGCTTGAAGCCATGAACTCCGAATTCCCAGGCGTTGTAGCGGATGTCGGTGACGACGAAATTATAGAGGGCTCGAATCTTTTCGAGTTCGGTGTCCTTGCCGGAGACAAGCTCGGCGACCTTCTTGTCGAGTTCGGGGCTGCTCTCGAACTGCTTGCGAATCAGGTTGCGGTACCATTTGTTGAAGGACTCCCAGTTCTCAAAGGTGGAGATCTCCAGCAGCGGCATGATCTCTTTTGGCCAGGGCATGCCGGGCTCGTTGTCCGTCTTCGGTATGTTTTCAGCTGTCCAGGTGTAGGTCTTCACCTCCCCGCCATCGCCGGGCTCAATTGTCGGAGAGGTGTCCATATTTCTCTGGTGAAAGAAGAATTGGCGTTCGGCGGGGACCCGAAGCTTGAAGATCTTCTCCGCGGTCGCGAGGGTGTTCCGGAAGATTTCGCGGCGGCCAAAATAGTCGCCGAAAAAGCTCTGCTGGATGTCTTCCTTGATGTATTGGATCTCGATGACGTCTCCGGCCGAAAGGGGCGGGAGGTCGACCGAGCCTCGGCGCCAGACCTGGGTGGCGGAGGCCCGGCGGCTGAAGCGAGGCAGCTTGGCATCTTCTTCGGTTCCATCCGGGTGATGAACCCGGGCCAGTTTGAAATCTAGAACCTGTTCACCCTGTGCGAAGGCCGTGGCGAACCGGTCAAACATCTGAATCCCGCGGTCGTTCAGCACCTGGATGAGAGTCTGGGAAAATTCCCTGGCCGTCCCATCTTTGTTGACCTTGACAGCTGTCAGTTCAAGGAGGATTCGCGCGGCCTCACCGCTTTTTGATTCGTATTTTTCCTCGTGGGCTCTGGCCGCTATTGCCGCTCCATCTCGGCGGAATTCGTCCTCGAATGGACTCTCCTCTGCTCGGAGGAACTCGATTCTTTTTCGCAGGTCAGGGAGATTGGGCTGGAGCTCGAGCGCTCTGTCCCAGGCCTCAAAGGCTCTCTCGGTCCGCCCTGTCTCCCAATAGGCCCGGCCCAGCCTTGTGAGTAGAGAGTGTTCTTCAGGCTGGATCTCGAGCACTCCCAGGTAGCGGGAGGCGGCCTGCGAGTGGTTGTCCCTGCCGCTCTCGATACGGGCAAGCCGCAGGAGCGGTTGGGGGCTGTAAGGATTCAGCAAGGCGCCCTTTTCAAGCAACTCTATCGCTGCCTGGTGGTTTCCCTGCTGGAGATAGGCTGAGGCAAGTCTGTTGCGAACCGATGTGTCGAGATGCTTTCGATCGAGTAGCTCTCTGAGGATGGAGATTTTTTCCTCCAGTTGACCTGAGCCGCCCAATTGGGCGGCGCGCGCGAGCAGGGTCGCGGGCGCGGAGTCGTCTATTTTTCGGGCGGCGGTTACCGCTTTTCGCCCGGCATCCGGGAAGCCTGCGCGGCTTTCAATCTGGGACTGGACCAGGACACCCGAGATGAGGTCAGGGTTGATTTTGAGGGCTCTGTCGAGGTGGACCCTTGCGCGGTGCATGTTGGAGAAGGTCTCCAGGTAATATTCGGCAAGCCGAATAGAGGCTATCGCGCAACCCGTCTCCTCTGAGGCCAGCATGGCCTTTCGCCAGTTGTTGTCGTCCCGCTGGGCAGCGATGGAGCTTTCGGTCTGGAGGCTCCCGGCGAGATCGTAATGGTAAAGTCCTTTTTTCTCCTCAGCCCGGATTGCCAGGCGCAGGGCATCCGAATCAGGGTGCTCGTCTGAATCGTGCGCTCCCTGCATTCGCAAGAGGACCCCAAGGAGGTAGTGGTCCCTTGCCCGGGGGGCGGGCTTTTTCACCCGCTCACGCAGGGTCGCGAGGGTCCCCGTGGAAACGGGGACGGTGTTTTTCTCGAGCTCCTGGCTGGCGGAGAGCTCTTTGTACGAGGCGAGCGCTTTGCCCGCAGGCAGGCCTTCCCTCCATCCCCTTGCGGGGCTCCCGTCCAGGTCGGTGATTCTTGCAGTGAAACCCCAGCGGCCTTCGGATTCTCCGATCTTGATGAGGAGACAGTTCCAGCCTTTTTGAAGTGGGAGACCGATTGCATTCTGGTCGAAGACGAATTTCCGCTGAATGTCTTCGGAGGCGAGAAGTTTTCCGTTGAGCCAGACCCTGTAGCTCTCATCGCTTCCAAGCCGAAGAGCCAGGTTGCTTTGCGCCGCTGCTTCGATGAAGGTGACGGCGTAGGCGAGGGCCTCATTCCTGGGACGCAACATCTCATCAAAATTGACATAGCCTGCTCGTGTTTGCCTGGGAAGGGTTCGCCAGCGCACCTCGCGGGCCTTGCCTTCGGCCGCGCCATCGAAATCAATTCCTTTCTCCGGGGCGTAGGCGCTAAGGAAGCCGGTTCCTCTCTCGTTGTCGAAGGGGCCTATGATTCGCCAATTGCCCAGCAGTCCGAGTGGTCTCCAATGGTTGTCCGCGTCGGCTGTTGAGCCGCTGGCGTCCAGCGCGGCCCAGCCAGCCTGGTAGGAGGCAAGGGCGCTGATGGTAGGGGACAGCTCTGCGAGCTGCCGGGCCAGGGCGGCGAAGAGGGGGGCGACATCCGCGGAGCGGCCGAGCTGGCGACTGAGGGCTGCTGTCCTGCGTAGTGCCAGGTCGATCTCGGGCATCAGGGCGAGCTTGTCCTGCGCGGGTGTTTTTGAGGAAGAGAGCGCTTTGAGAAGGTTCCTGTACTGTTCCAGCGCCGTATTGAAACGTCCTTCACAAAGGGACTCTTCGGCTTTCTCGATGGCTGCCTCGAGCTCCGGATTGCACCATGCGTTTTGGCAGCAGCACGCTGCGGCCAGGAGGGCTACGGCGAAGAGGGGAGCCCGGAGGGTCCTGGGGGGATGTTTCCGGGTGGGGTGGGGTCGATTCATCGGTCTGGTCCAGTTACTTGGTTCGAGTTCTGCTTCGCTTTGCGGCGAGGCCGTAATTATTTGATCACCCTGGCTCCGCACCAATTGGCGCGGTCAAGGGCTGCGCTTGAATCTTTCCCTCCGAAATCGACCTCCAGGGAGAGCAGGCTGCCGCCGGCTATATCCAGGTCCAGATCGAGAGGGGAGTCGGAAAATCTCATGGGCTTCTCTTTGAGCAGCTTGCCATCGAGGAGGACCCGAAAGACGACGGCGCCTGTGCTCTCCGCCGCCGCGGGCTGCGAGGCGGGGCGGGCCGAGTCATCGAGGCCGATGGTGGCCTGGAATTTCTTGAAGCCCTTGGCTATGTCGTAATCAAGCCGTGAGTAGGCGTGTACCCCGAGCCCTTTCGGGTAGGTCTTTCCGCCCATCTTCAGGGGGTTGCCCAGAACGTTGCTGTCCTGGCGGAAGGGGAGTCGGGCGAGAAAGAGGCTGCCAAGGTGTTCCCTGGTCTTCGCGGGCTCCATGTCGGAGAGGTACTGGCAGCGGCCCCCGAGAAAGCTCACCTGGGCCAGCCGGCTGAGAGGCAGGGAGACGTTCCCCAGGAGCCTGTGTCCCAGCGCGAGGCTCTTCTCGTCTATGCTCTTGAGTTCGCCTTGCAGCTTGCCTCCATCTTTGAGAAAGACAGCCACTCGCTGCCCCGCCGTTTCCTTTTTCTCGCCGCCGGGGGGCTCTTCATCTATTGCGGCAAACTCGATCGCTCGAACCTTGCCGGCGGCAAGCTTGACCTCTCCGACTCCATCTGCACTGAAGAGGATCGAGTCCCGCTTGAGCTCCTCGAGAAATCCTGTCAGGCGGGTTCCGGCGCTCAGGTGGACTACGTCGTTTTTTGTGGAGGCCTTGAGCAGGCCGTTTCGGAACCTTGACCATTGGAGCTCGCTTGTGAAGGCGTTGCGGTAGAGCAGGAGCCGAACTCCCACCAGGTCGAGACGGAGCTGGCCATCTTTCTGGCTTACCTGCTGCGAGATACCGCCGCAGGCAGCGATGAGGAAGTCATCTTCCTTGATGGGCTCTATCCCGACCGGTGTGGCCCAGAAGTGATCTCCATTGGAGAGGACGACTTCTGCCATCTCCTTGAGAACCTCGGTTTTCTTCTCTTCGCCGGGAGGCTGGAAATCGAGGAAGAGAAGATCCTCTAATCGATGGTGATCAGGGCCTGCCTTGAGAATCTCAGGTGCCGTTTTGGAGGAGAAGCTGAGCGCTCCTTCTCCGAGGTCCAGCCTTGAGCTTCCGGCAATGGAGAGGATAGCTACCGACGAATGTGTTTTTCCGGGAGCCGCAGCCGGAGCTTTCAGGGCGGGCGCGGCAGGTTTCTTTTCCTGCAGGTCCTGCCCGGCAGGGCTCTGTAAGGACAGGGCGGAGCAAAAGACGACGGATAGTGCCAGGAGTGAACCTGGGAACCGCAGCGTGCCGTTCTCTCGCTTGCTATAGGGAGCTTTGATCATCTTGGCTTATTTCCCACAGGCCTCCTGCGCTGGCCGGAGAGCCAGGGCAATCATCCGGGCGGAAATCCGCCGGATTCAATCTCCTTTCACTCGCCTCTCTCTCAGGTCATTGACAGGTTGGAGGGACAGGTGAAAACCACGTAATTCAGTGCCATTTGAGTTAAATGGACAATGTGGGAATTCTAGGACTCAAGTAGATCAAGGTCCACCCCAAAACAGTCTCATTCGGAATCCAGCCCAGCCAGTTGACATATCGGAACATCGGGTTATTTTACCTCTGAAGAGAAACCCGCCGCCATTAATGAGGAGAGCTTTCATGGCACGCCGGAAGAATACCGCTGACTGCAAAGATGTACTGGGGAAGATTTTTGAAGCCAAGGCGGCTGGTGAGCAGCGCGGGCGAACCTACAGTGGGGAGACTGCTGGAGCTGCTCGTCATCCTGAAAAGACCGGTGGGGGAGTCCAGGGCCGTAGTCCTGCCGAGCTCCAGGCGAGCCCCTTGCTCCGCCAGCCGCAGGGGGATCATTCTGAAGCACTGAGTCGTCATGGCGGCATCAGGTCCAGTGCGCCGGATGTGGCGGGTTCCGAAACGGCTTCGCATTCAGTTTCGTGCGGGGAGTCTGCAGGGCCGGAGCCTCACGACATAGATGCCGGGGCGGTGAATGCGATCGAGGTCCGCGATTCCGGGCCAGAGGCCGGCGACCAGTTCTCTCCTGGCGGAGAGGCGGATGGGTTTACCGATGGCGGCTCCGAACCCGGCGAGGAGGCTGCGGCGGAAGGGGCCGGAGCCGATGGAGGAAACGAAGACCTTGGCGCCGGGGCAGTTGACCCTGTCGCCGCGCGCATGTCGGGAGACCGACCGTTTAGCTGCGGCGCGGATGAGGGTGAATCATCCGGCTTAGCGGCAGATGAGCAGCTTGCGGATGAGATCATCACCCAGGCCCTCGGCGGTGATTCCGCAGCGGTCCAGCCGCGCTCCGGGTCAAGGATCCTGGGATGGTTGCTGAGGGACGATTCCATGGGTGTGTTTGGCCAGTCAGTCCAGGTCAGGGCATCGACTATGGTGTTGGTCGGCCTGACGGCGGCTATTTTCGTAGGTCTCCTCGGGCTTTATCTGAGCATTGACCGGACCGAGGGGAATCTGGCGGGGCGAATTTTAGATGAACGCCAGGGTCTTCCGGAGCCGGCAGGCGCCGGCCTCGGCGGTAGCAACGCGAGCTCTCCCGCTGCAGGTGAGAGAACTCGCCTTTCTGCGAACCTTCCATCCAGGAAGCTGGGGCCGGGCGGCATTCCAGTTCCGGCAAGGCCTCTCTGGAGCCGCAGGGGCGCCGCGCCAGCGCCGGGAGCCCCGCGGCTGCCTGTTCGGAATGTTCAGGGGACTGTTGCGCCGGCTGGCGCCGCCGCCTTTGTCACCACACCGGCAACCCGCTGGCTTCGGGTTCGGGATCTCATGGGCAAGGAAGAGTGCGCCAAGCTTCTGGATCATCTCAAGCGCCTGCAGCAGCATATCGAGGAACGCAGCGGTTGTACCGATGGGTCCATCGCCTGCAAGCAGCTCAAGAGCAGGGTGAAAGAACGGCATGGAGAAGAACTTTACGCAGTCGATATCGGGCCATTTGCCTCGTGGAATTTTGCCCAGGCTGCGTCGGCAACGCTGAAAGAGGTGACCCGTTCCGCTCCCTGGGTCTTTCGCGGTAAGGACGATTACTTTGCCGAGAGCTATCCGCGCAAACCTTGAATCCTTGTTTCGCCCAATTCTGCGGACGGCAGGGGAATTAATTAAGCATCTTGCGCTATTGCATGTAGTGAACGTCTCGCGGGTATAATTTCCAGCATGAAACATCGGCCCGAGTGTATTCCCTGCTGCCTGCAGCGTGTTCTTCATGCGGCGAATCTCGTCACCGAGGATGAGTGGCTGCATCGCAAGATCTTGTCGGATTCAATGCAGGATCTGTGCGGGGTGGATGATCTTGCTTCGCCTGCGGAGGTGGTTCACCAGATCTTTCACCGGGCCGGCAGGGCGCTAGGGGTGGCAACCCCTTACGAGGCTGATCAGAAGAGGTGGGTTGAAAAGATCAAGGGCGCGGAGGACTCTATTCGAGCTGCTGTGGAGGAGTCGGGGGATGCATTTCTTGCCGCGCTCAAGTTGTCGGTCGCCGCAAACCTGATCGATTGCGAGTTTCGAGAGAGGCTCCTGCCCGGTTTCTCTTTAAAGGCTCTCTTGGAGGAGGCGCCAGGACTTGAGCTGGTGATCGATCAGTCCGAGAGCTTGCGCCAGGCCGCCGCGGCCGCTTCACGGATTCTCTTTGTCCACGAGACCGCGGGGGAGCTTTTCTTTGACAGGCTTCTGATCGAGACTCTTGGCAAGTCGGTGGGATCCGTTACTTCGGTTCTTCGCTCGGCTCCCAGCCTCGGCGGCGCGCTGAAGGCTGATGCCCTGGAGGTCGGGCTTGACAAGGTGGCCACGCTGACCGACCCAGGCGTTGATTGCCGGGGGCTCCTGCTTGGTTCGAGTTCTGATAAATTCATCGAGGAGTACGAGGCTGCCGACCTGGTTATTGCGAAGGGGCAGGCCGCGTTTGAGACCTTGGAGGAGGCTTCGGGCGACTCCTCAAAGCAGAAGAAGGCTGTTTTCTTCCTTCTGAGGGCGAAATGTGCAGTTATTGCCGGGGAATTGGGGGTGTCCCCAGGGGATTGTGTTGTCGAGCGCAATTAGCGGCTGCGTTTCTTTTCGCCGAAATTCTTCTAAAACTCCTTCTTGAGCACAGCCCGCAGCGGTGATAGACTCCCCGCTTCATTGCTTTTGATTACCAGCTCGGAGAGTCACTCATGAGTATCCATAGAAGTCTTGTCAGCAAGAGCGGCCTTGGCCGTTCGCGAAATGTGCTGACGCGTTATGAGCGGATTCTCGAGATGCGCAAGCTCGGTACCTGGGACGAAGAGGATGAGTGTCCCTACGGCCTTCCCAAGGTCAAGGTGATGAAGATCAAGAAGCGCGTCAAGAAGAAGAAGGAAGAGGAGGAGGGCGCTGAGGGTGAAGGCGTCGAACTCGAAGAGGGTGCCGAGGGTGCTGAGAGTGTCGAGGCCACCGAGGCTGCCGAGGAATAGCGGCTCCTTTTTCCGGGGATCTTCTCAAACGCCGATAGCTTCCGGATGTCTTTCCGAAGGACATTGCCTGGCAGGCCGGGGTCCTGCCAATGTGGGTTTGAAAGGCTTCTTGTCGCCTGTAAGGGAAAGGTCAGGCCTTTGTTAGGATGGGCCGGCTGGACCGGGCTGGGTTCCTGTTTCAGGGGACCAGGGGCAAAATCATCCCCAGTTTGCTTTTCCCGTTGACCCTCAATATGGGCACCGGTAACATTGGGTTCGTTGCTTATTTTATGCGGTGTGGATTGTGGTGTGGAACTGAGTGAGTCTGGTGTCGGCTTGTTCCGATTCTTTTCTTTTGATGGTGCCCTGACACGGTTCTAATAGGTTTTGATCAAGACTTGTTGATACTGCTAAAACGGCAACTTGATCGGGTCTGAAGCTGATATTGGGCGTGGTGTGGGAGCTTAATGAGTGCGGCTGGGGTAATCCGGCTGCGGAGAAAATAAAGAAATTACACACGGGCTGTTGGGGACGGACTCTGCTGAAGGGAAATCTTTCGTTTCGCTTGTGAGTCCAAATTTTAAGAAAGGAGGGCTCTGGCCAAGGCAAATAGTGCTATTGAAACTTCAGCGAAACAACTGGAGTCGACTGGCCTTGTCGGAGAGGAATTGGTTTCGCGCCGATGGCGCGGACGGAATTGTCCGGCAGCCTGGCTGGTGAAAACGGATTATTAACGTAGGAAATGATTTTAAGTTGTATCAGTGCGGTACTTTGAGATGTACCGGACGAGGAAACGTTTACAGGAGAAATGTTGATGAAACGCTTATTTGGATGGGTATCTGTATTTCTGCTTTGCTGCGCAGTTCTTCCTGCCCAGGAAGTCCAGAATTTTTGTGATGGTGAACCGAACTGTATTGCGGACACCATGGAAGTCATCTTCGATGCGACTGGCAACTCCCTGATTACCCTCGAAGAGGGCCAGGCCACGATCGATGTGACCGTCCAGACGACCACCGCGTCAGATGGTGTTCAGGGCTGGTCCTATGGTCTCGCGCACGATGGCGACTCGTTCTCCATCGCTGACAGCGCCTGTGACGGTGCCGGACTCGATTACCTTTGTGGTACCGACGCCCAGGCCGCGCTGGTCAACCCGTTTTTCAATGTGTCGACCGCGGTTGGTCCCGCCCAGAACTCACCTTCCGGATTCATCTCCGCGGTGGTTCTCTCCTTTATCGCCCCGGCGACCCTTACCTCCGGTCAGCCCAACTCGCTCGCGAAGTTGACCTACAACGTCGACGCCGTGCCTGCTGACAGTACCTTTGCCAGGCTTGCCGACGATGAGCTCAGCAACAACGGTCCGACCGTCGCGCTGAACATTACGGTCGCTGGCGAAGCGAAGCTTCCTACGACCCTGACCCACGGGCAGATCAATCCTCCCGGCGCTCCCGCCGTCGAAGACTGCGCCAATGGCGTCGACGATGATGGTGACGGAGCTGTGGATTGTGACGATGCCGATTGCGCCGACGCGGCCAATTGCGAAATCGTCCCCGCTGGCGACTACGGATTCAGCTTTGGCGCCAATGCCGCTGGTCAGACTACGATCAACATGACCAACGCCTTGCCTGCCATGGCCTTCCAGCTTGGTGTCTCGGTCGGTGCGGACACGGTGTCCTTCTCCGGCGACCTTGGAAATGATGCCGACCGTGTTGTCGAGCTTCTCATCACGGACAACCGTGGTAACTCGCACACCACCGGCAACGGTCTCACCGTTGGCGCCGCCGCCGCCGCTCCTGGCGAGATCCAGGGCGTTGTTCGCGGTGCGGCTCTCGCCGGATTCGAAGGCGGAGACTTCCTCGCTTTTGATATCGATCCCGGTGTCGGCGGCCCCGGCTTCTATGTCGGTTATGTCTCCGACCTTGATGACGATGCCAACCAGATCCCCGCGGCCGCCGATGGCGCCTCGAATGAGATCCTGGTGGTCACCGCCGAAGCTCCTCCTCCTCCGGTTGAGGACTTCTTCCGTGGTGACGCTGATGGCAATGGCCGTATCAACGTCAATGACGCTGTCCTGATCATCCAGATCGCTGTTGGAAACCTCGGCTCCCGCTACAACTGCCCGGATGCCCTGGACGCCAATGATGATGGACGTAACAACATCTCCGACGCGGTTCCCGTCCTTCGCTGGGTCTTCCAGCGTGGCGCGAGGCTCCCCGCCCCCTTCCTGGGTTGTGGTGCCGACCCCACGGACGACGAACTTGGCTGCGAAGAGAGCAGTGCTTTCTGCGCCGTCAACTGATCGCTTTTGATCACGTCTGAAGAACGCCCCGGCGACCTGTGTGGATCGCCGGGGCGTTTTCTTTTGAGGTGGGATTTTCAGCCGCTACGGCTCCGCTAAAGAGCACGGAATAACGCAGGTTTCAGCCGGGGCGGGCTACTGTACCCCCCAATTTCCCCACCTGAAGTTGCTTTTGGGTGGGTGGGTACTATATAAATCAGCAATTGATTTCGATCTTCCCGGTTCCAGAGGAGCCGTTCATGAACGGGAAGATCGTGACTGTGGGCCCGTGTCGGATACTGCCGAGTAATTTTGCACGGCGGGTTTTCGGATGCTTGGAGCGGGCCCGGGTAATCGCATAAGCCCGTGCTTGTCGGAAATGGCGAAGAAAAAGAGGAAGAAGAGAGCCTCGGCTCGTTCAAAGGCCGACCCGCAGATCTCTATTGAGGATGTGCCGCTTCACGTCACCACGCGTCGCCGGTACCTGAATTACGCCATGAGCGTGATCACCTCGAGAGCTCTGCCTGATGTTCGTGATGGACTCAAGCCGGTCCAGCGAAGGATCCTCTACACCATGCGCAACGAGCTTCGGCTGGGTCCATCGACCAAGCCGCTGAAGTGCGCCAGGATCGTTGGCGATGTGCTGGGCAAGTTTCATCCGCATGGCGACAGCTCTGTGTACGAGGCCCTGGTGCGCATGGCCCAGGACTTCAGCCTGCGTTATCCCCTCGTTGATGGGCACGGCAACTTCGGTTCGATCGATGGAGACTCAGCGGCTGCCTACCGTTACACGGAGGCCAGGCTCCAGAAGGTCACCGTTGAGATGCTTGATGAGCTTCCCAAGGAGACGGTTGATTTCAGGCCCAACTACGATGGGAAGACACGCGAGCCGATCGTGTTGCCTTCGAGGATCCCCAACCTGCTGGTGAACGGGGCGACGGGGATCGCGGTTGGGATGGCCACCAACATTCCGCCGCACAACCTTGGCGAGGTAGCCGAGGCATGCGAGGCCCTGGTGCGCAAGAGGCGCCTGAAGGTTACGGACCTGATGAAATACATCAAGGGGCCGGACTTTCCTACTGGTGGCCAGATTCTCAATACGCGCCGAGAGCTCGGGAAGATCTATCGTGAGGGAAGCGGCGCGGTAAAGGTCCGGGGGGAATACAAGCTCGAGGGAGGGTCACGTAAGCCCAAGATCATCATCACCTCCATACCGTACATGGTGCAGAAGGATGTCCTGGTACGGACGATTGGCGACCTGGTCGGGTCGAGGAAGATTCCCCAGATCAACGACATTCGGGATGAGTCGACCACCGATATCCGTATCGTGCTCGAGCTGAAACAGGGAGCCGATCCTGATGTGGTGATGGCCTACCTGTTCAAGAACACGAACCTGCAGAACAACTTCAACGTCAACCTGACCTGCCTGATCCCCTCATCGGATGACGACCCGGACCGCTGCAAGCCGGCCCAGCTTGATCTGCGGCAGATCCTGCTTCACTTCATCCAGTTTCGCTACAAGGTCGTGGTGCGTCGACTTGAGCACGAGCTGCGGCTGCTCAAGGAGCGTATTCATATCCTGGAGGGCTTCCGCAAGATTTTTAACGCTCTCGATACCGCCATCAGGATCATCCGGAAGTCTAATGGGCGGGAGGACGCCGGGAAGAAGCTGAAGAAACGTTTCAGGCTGGATGATATCCAGGTTAACGCGATCCTCGATCTGCGGCTCTACAAGCTCGCCAAGCTCGAGATCAAGGCGATCCTGGATGAGCTGCGGGACAAGAAGAAGAAAGCTCGGGAGATTGAGAAGATTCTCAAGAGTGACAACCGGCTGTGGACCATCGTGCGGAAGGAAATCGCCGCCGCGCGGGAAGCCTTCGCTGATGCCAGGCGCTCAAAAATAGGCGGTCGCGGCGCAAGAGAGACGGAGTACAGCGAAGAGGCCTTCATCGTGAACGAGGACACCATCGTTTTACTCTCCCGTGATGGTTGGGTGAAGCGTATGGGCCGAATTACCGACCTGGAGAAGGTGAGGCTTCGCCAGGGAGATGAACTGCTGTCCGTAGTTGGAGGGAACACCAGGGACCTGGTCGTTTTCTTCAGCAACCTAGGCTCCGCCTATACGATCCGAATCAATGACCTGCCGGCATCGACCGGCTATGGAGACCCGGTGCAGGGGATCTTCAAGTTCCGTGATGGAGAGAAGGTGATTGGAGCGATCTCTCTCGATCCGCGGTTCCTGACAGATGTAGGCTCCGTCGACGACACATCAGGCAAACCTCCCCGGAACCACCTTCTCGCTGTCAGCTCAGCCGGGTACGCGCTTCGCTGCTCGCTTGGGGGCTTCACGGAACCATCTACCCGCACAGGCAGAAAGTTCATGCGTGTCAAGGAGGGGGAGGAAGTCGTGGGAGCCCATGTCGTGCAGGGAAAAAAAGAGGTCGTGATGCTGGCTAGCCGGGAGGGACGGGTGACACTCTTCAAGTCGAAGGATGTAAAGTTCCTGACAGGGCCAGGCAGGGGGGTGCTCGGACTCAAGCTGGGGGCCAATGATCGAGTGATCGCGAGCGCCGCGAGCCTCGGGCCGCGTGACCGGCTCCGGGTCTTCACGACCAAGGGGGCGAAGATTGACATCTCGACCAGGAAGTACCGGGTCTCCGGCCGGGGCGGCAAGGGCGTCGAGGTGATCAAGCGCGGCGGCCTCTCGGGCTTTGCTATTGGAGACCACGAGATCCCCATCTTCGATGAGGACCAGGTCGCCGCAGCCAAGAGGAAAAAGAAGGTCCCGGCAAAGACCCGGGCGAAGAAAAAAACGAAGAAGGGCGCCAGGGCGTCGAAGAAAACCAAGCGCAAGGCGCGAAAGAAATAGGGAGAAGCGGACGCGGGCTGAACCGCCAGGCGGTTAGCTTCCGCAAGACCAGCTGAAGAAAATGGCAACCAGGACCAGGAAGAAAACCCGCGGAAAGAAGGCTCCTGCCAGGGCGAAAAAGAAAGCCGTGAAGAAGCCGGCGGCGAAAAAGAAGACCGCGAAGAAGTCCCGGAAGAAGGGCACCTACAGCGCCAAGGACATCAGCGTACTCAAGGGCCTCGAGCCAGTGCGCATGCGTCCGGCCATGTATATCGGCGGCGTCGACAAGAACGGTCTCCACCACCTGGTGTGGGAGATTGTCGACAACGCGATCGATGAGGTGATCAACGGACACGCGACTACGGTCGAGGTCACGCTGGACAAGGACTCCTCGGGTATCGAGGTCAGTGACAATGGCCGCGGTATTCCCATCGACAAGCACCCCGAGACCAAGCGCCCGGCGCTTGAGACGATTCTCACAACGCTTCATGCCGGCGGCAAGTTCGACTCCGGAAACTACATCCACTCAGGCGGCCTGCACGGCGTGGGGTCGTCGGTTGTCAACGCTCTCAGCAAGGAGATGACCGCCCGTGTCAAGCGCGGCGGAAAGGAGTATGAGCAGCGCTATGTTCGCGGCAAGCCCAAGGGGGATATGAAGCTTGTCAGGAAGGTCAAGGGGCGCGGGACGACGATCCATTTCAAGCCCGACCCGGATATCTTTCGTGCCACCAAATTTGACAGCAAGAGGATCAGGGGAACCCTCGAGGCGCGCGCCTATCTGCACAGGGGGCTCAAGATCGTCTATCGCGATCGGGTCAAGGGCGCCACGGACACCTTTCAATTTGAGGATGGGATCAAGGCCTATCTCGAGAAGTTGGTCAAGGAGAGAGGCTTCAAGCCGACGCACGATTTCATGTTCTACCAGGAGAGCGAGGGTGAGCCTCGGATGGAGGTCGCCCTCCAGTGGACGGATGAGCCTGCTGAATACATCAGGTCCTATGTCAACGGTGTCTACACGCGTGACGGGGGGACCCACGAGCAGGGCCTGCGTACCGGCGTGGTGCGAGCGGTCAGGAACTATATCGACATCCATGATCTCCAGCCACGGGGTGTCAGCCTGAGCCCGGATGATCTGCGGGAGGGGCTCAGCGCGGTCCTGTCGGTCTATCACCTTGACCCCCAGTTCCAGGGCCAGACAAAGGAGAAGCTCAACAACCCTGAGATCAGCTCCCAGGTTGCCAGCGCGGTGGGCGGTAACCTGGAGCTCTACTTCAACTCCAATCCGACCACGGCGAAGGCGGTCGTGGCGCGCGCGATTCTCGCTTCCAAGGCGCGCCGGGCATCGCGCGATGCCGTGCTGCAGGTCAAGCGAAAGACAGCCGTCTCCCACCGGCTCAACCTTCCGGGCAAGCTGGCTGATTGTGAGAGCACCCGGCCGGCCCTGAGCGAGCTCTTTATCGTGGAGGGGGATTCCGCCGGCGGTTCGGCCAAGCAGGCAAGGGCGAGGAAGACCCAGGCGATCCTCCCGCTGCGGGGGAAGGTGCTGAACACAGAGCAGGCGAGCCTGTCGAAGGTGATGAGCAATAAGGAACTCTCCGACATGCTCTCGGCCCTGGGTTGTGGGATGGGGGACAGCTTCAATATCGCCCAGCTGCGCTATCACAAGATCATCATCCTTACGGATGCCGACTCCGATGGCCATCACATCATGACCCTGCTGCTGACCTTCTTCTACCGGTACCTTCCCGAATTGATCAAGGAGGGCTTCATCTACCTGGGGATGCCCCCTCTCTACAGGATTGATCACCGGGGAAAGAAGTACTGGGCCTGGTCCGATGAGGAGAAGGAGGCGATCATAGAAAAATTCGGAGGCAAGGTTAGCGAGGATGCCGTCACACGCTTCAAGGGGCTTGGGGAGATGAGTCCTCACCAGCTCAAGGAGACGGCGATGGAGCCCGAGAGCCGTAGCCTGCAGCGGGTCTTTATCGACGATCCGCTGGAGACCGAACAGGTGGTGAGCGACCTCATGGGAAAGGACGCCAGCGCGCGCTACAAGTTTGTCATGGAGAAGGCCGACGAGGCCGACGATGTAGACCACTGAGCTCCGCGGCGATCCAATATCCTTGCTCCCTCCGGGGCTTCAGCTAAGATCTATCCTTTGAGCCGGATTTTATTCAAGCTGTCGCTGAGAGGCTTGCCCTTTGAGTACCCTGAAGACCCTTTTCGAGAGCCTTCCGGGGTTTGAGCTGAAGCTTGAATCCTATGGCCGAAGAGGCGATGTGGTGACCGAGGCGACCGGGCAGGATGTCTTCGATGCGGCCCTGGCCTACCGGGAGCTTCTGCCTGCCAGGGACACTCACCCGAGAATCGGCCTGCTCTTTCGCAGCGAAGAGACGATTGAGTTCCTCGCTGCGATGTTTGCCGCCATCTCAAGAGGCCTGACCGTAGTCCCACTCTATCCCAATTGGGATGCGGAGACACAGTTGAGCTACCTGCGGCTGTACGGGATCGGCGTTGTCGCCGTCGGCGATGGTTTCCTTCAGCGGGCCGAGGGCTGGGGGGATGAGCTCGATGAGACGATCAACGTTTCGCTCGATGCGGAGAAGTTGCCCGCCGTACCTGCGGGTGACGGTAGCGGATCCTTCCTGGATGGCCTGGATGACGATCATCCCGTGGCCTGGATCTTTACCTCCGGAACCTCCGGCGACATGGCGAAGTGCACCGAGATCAGCCTCTCCAATATGGATGCCGCGATTGAAAACATCCGCAACCTGGATTTCCTGGTCGAGGGGATGGTGGCCCACTGCCCGCTGTCGGCCAGCCATATCTTCGCCTTCGTCGTCATGACAGCTTTTATCTCGCTGAAGCCGCGGCGGGTACTCCTCTCAGATGTTCAATACCTCGCTCGCCTGCCGCAGAAAAAAACGGGAAAGATCGATGCCATCATCCTGGTTCCGATCGTGATCAACCGGATGCGCAGCCTCTTCTATGAGAGGCTCTGCGCGGATTTCAGCGAGGAGAAGATTCCTCCAGGGCTGGAAAATCTGGCCCGCCTGCCTCTTGGCTTTCGAAGACTTCTGAAGCGGCTCTGTCGCAGGGCCGAGGAGGGTGCCCTCTCGCTCGAGGCGGGTAGGCTGTCTGGCTGGTTGGGCCTGCCGGTGATTCTCCTTGCGAGGTTTCTCTTCGGCCGGATGGTTCGGCAGCGGATGGGCTCACCCGAGTTCATGGTGCTGGGCGGGGCTCGTCCCAATTTGCAGTCGATGGCATTCTTTGAGGTCATGGGGATCAGGGTGCTCCAGGGCTGGGGAATGACCGAGACCACCGGGCCAGTGTGCGTCTCTACACTTTCAGACCGGCGAAGCGGGGCCCTGGGAACCTGCGGGCGCCTCTTTCCGGGAACTACGGCCCGGATTGATGGCGAGGAGCTGGTGGTCGAGGGAACGCAGATCGCGAAGGGATACGTGGAGCCGGATGGTACCCTGGAGCTGTTCAACGGCTCGCAGAGAACAGGCGACCGCGCCGCTTTTGACGACCGGGGGAGGCTGAAGGTCTTCGGTAAGGTTTCCGACAGGATCACGACGGACAATGGCCTGAACTATCTTCCCCTGCCGATGGAGGATGACCTCAAGGCCGCGGATCTCAAGAAACTCAACATCCTGGAGGAGGTGGTCGTTGTTGGGGATGCTCGGCCGAGGCTGGGCTGCGTCTATTTTCTTCGCGAGGGTGTTGAGAAAACAGCCTTGAGGGAGGAGTATCTTGGGGGGCTGGTTAGGGAATTTAACGCCAGCCGGCCTGTTGACCAGCAGCTCGGTCCCTGGACTGTAAGCGCCCATGGACTGAAGGAGTCCGGGGGGATTGGTCCCTCCGGCAAGCTTGTCAGGAGACGGATTGAGGAGCAATATGGTTCTCTCTACGCGGCTGCCGACGGCTGAAAAATGAAAAATCGCAGGAAGGTTGTTGAATGAGTTGGGACAAGGAAAGAATTGTCGAGCTGCTTCTCGAGGCGGGTGATATGGCCCGCGAGGCGCGCAAGAAGCTGACCCTCGAGATCAAGAGCGATCATTCCCTGGTGACGCAGGCGGATACCGCGATCGAGGTTCTCTTCACCGAGGCCCTGGAGGACGAGGCGGCGGGTCGTTATATCATTGGCGAAGAGACCATCAGCCGCAAAGGCGAGGACTACGTTCAGGCTGCTCTTGCCGGGGAGGCCTGGGTGGTGGACCCGATCGATGGAACGGCCCCCTTCGCCCACTTTCTTCCGAACTGGGGGGTCTCGGTCGGCTACATGAAGGATGGCCGGCTGCTTCATGGGGGGGTCTATCTGCCGGATTACGGAGAGCTGATCATCAGCTCCGGTGAAGACGAATTCAGCGTGACCGAGGGTAAGCTCGAGGATGGTGAGTGGGCCTGGAAGGAGCTCACCTTCCCGCCGCGTCCTTCGGATGGGCGGGGACTGATCGCCATCACCCAGGCTCTTGCCAAGCGCGGCCAATGCCTTCTGCCAAACCCGGTGATGGCCCTGGGCGCAGCGGTGGTGCCCCTGCTCGGGCTGTTGCAGGGCCGCTTCCTGGCCTACCTCGGTTCGGTCAAGCTCTGGGACGCCGCCGGGGCTTTGCCGCTCCTGCTGCGGCTTGGTTTCGAGGCGTCGCTTGAGATCGATGGAGAGATCGTGCCCGTGACCACGGCGGTCGACAACCGCATCTACGAGCTTGACGCCGACAGCGACAGGCGCTGGTATTTCCGCAGCTCCTTGTTGATCCACCATCCCGGCGATGCAGCCCTGATGCGGGAGTCCATTGTTGAGAATCGTCCGGCGGGAGAGAGCCTGCGCGATGACTGATCGAGGCCCCAGCTATGGTCACTACAGTCTCGAGCCCCTGGAGGTGCCCCGGGTGGAGACGGCCCACAGGAGGATTGTCACCGCCCAGCCGGCCCCGGGAGCCGTAGAGGTTCTCGAGCGGCTCAACGTCGCGGAGCCGGCCTGGATGTCCTGTCAGCCGCCGGTGCTCTGGGATCGGGCTGAGGGGTGCAGCGTAGAGGATCGCTTTGGTAATCGTTGGATTGACTGGAGCTCGTGCGTCCTTGTCGCCAACGCCGGGCACGCCCCCGCGGCCGTCCAGGCCCGGGTGCGCGAGGCGATCGAGAAGCCCCTGATGTCGACCTTTGTTTTCGCTCACGAGGGGCGTGCCGAGCTCTGCGAGAGGCTGGCGGCGCTGGCGCCGGGGGGGCTCGGGAAGGTCTTCCTGCTCACCACGGGTTCCGAGGCCGTCGAATGCGCCATCAAGATCATGAGGGCGGCAGGAAGACGACTCGATCCGGAGCGCAAGGTGATCGTGTCCTTCGGCGGAGGGTTCCACGGCAGGACCCTGGGCTCGCAATACGCGGGCGGTATCGATGCGCTGAAAGAGTGGATCGGTGGCGACGACGGAAGCTTCGTGCAGGTTCCTTTCCCCGATGGCTATCTTCTCGAAGATCTCGGCTTTGAGGTTTTTGAGAAGACTCTCGAGTTGGCGGGAATCACGCCTTCTCAGGTCGCCGGGGTCCTCTCAGAGAGCTATCTCGGAATTGGCCCTGATTTTTTCCCGGTTGATTACGCGCGCTCGCTGCGTCAGTGGTGCGATCGTCACGGGGCGCTGCTGTGCTTTGACGAGGTCCAGTCGGGCTTCGGGCGTACCGGACGGTATTTCTGTTTTGAGCATTACGATATCGCGCCCGACCTGATCGCCTGCGGCAAGGGAATCTCGAGCTCTCTTCCTCTCTCGGCGGTCATTGGCAGGAACGAGGTAATGGATATCTTTCCTCCCGGGTCGATGACCTCTACCCACTCAGGCTCTCCGCTGGCGGTGGCCGCGGGCCTGGGAAGTCTCGACGCTCTCGAATCTGGCGGCCTGGTAGAAAGAGCTGTTGAGCTGGAGGCGCCTCTTCTCGAAGGGCTTCGGTCGGTAGAGGCCGCCTGGGGGGATCATGTCGGCTGCATCCGCGGCAAAGGCCTTGTCGGAGGCATTCGCCTGGTTCAGCCTGGCACCATCGAGCCGGATTCTGATCTGGCCTACCGGGTCACCGAGTCAGCCTATCGAAAGGGCCTGCTGATGCTCTCTCCCGTAGGACTTGGCGGTGGTTGCCTCAAGATCGCTCCTCCCCTGTGTACACCTCCCGATGCTCTCGAAGAGGGCTTTGTCGTTCTGCGTGAAGCTTTCAAGGAGGTCCTTGGATGATGCGAGCAGGCTCGTCTTTCCTGGTTCGAGATGCCCGGGTTCTCTCCGGTGAGGCCGGATGGATTGAAGGCGCATCCATCCTGGTAGAAGACGGACTGATCACCGGTCTCAGTGCCGAGGCGAGAGCTTCCGAAGGCGCGGTGGAGATCGATGGTGAGGGACTCTGGGCTGTTCCCGGCTGGATCGACCTGCAGGTTAACGATATTGGCTGGCTCTCTGGTGGTCTGAGATCTCCCGGGGAGCACGCGGCCCGCATTGGTGAGGTGCTTGATTACCAGGCTGGAGCCGGTGTCACGGGCTGTGTCCTTGCCACCCTCGCAGCCCCTCTCGATGAGATCCTCGCCTATCTGCGGGGAATGAAGGAGGTTCTCGATGGCGGCGGGGAGCTCTCCGGTATCCTGCTTGGTTCCCTGGTTGAGGGCACCTTCATGAATCCTGAATTTCATGGAGCCCACAATCCCGATTGGGTGCTGCCGCCTGACCCTGGCGTGCTCGATCAGCTGCTCTCGACCGGCGCGGTATCGATGATCAACATCGCTCCCGAGACCACTCCCGGGGCGATTCCACTGATTGCCGAAGCCGCTGGGCGGGGCGTGGTCGTAGGCTGCGGGCACGCCAAGCCGCACGCTGAATGTGTGCGGGAGGCGGTCGCTGCTGGGCTCGCCTACGTGATCCACCTCGGAAACGGTCCGACGGGAAGCAGCCTGAAGGTATTTAACGACGGCGGGCTGCTGGAGGAGACCCTCCGCAACGACGACCTGGCCGCTACCTTTATCGTCGACGGCTTTCACGTTCACCCGCAGCTCCTGCGCGACTGGATCTCACGCAAGGAGGTCTCGCGCTGCATCGGTATCAGCGATGCGGGCTTCGGTACCGGCGCTCCGACCGGCCCTTTCGAGCTGTGCGGCATCCAGGGGGAGCCGGCCGATGGCGGGCGTTACCTTCGGGTCGTTCGCTCTGAGAAGGAGCGGGAGCTTGCCGAGAGAACCTCCGACGCCGGTGCGCTCTTCGGCGCAGCGATCGGTATGCGGGAGGTCTTTGAGAACCTGCTCAACCTCTTCAGTGTCGAGCTCGAGGGGGTCCACGTAAGAAGACACCAGGCGCTTTCGCTCGCGGATTCAGTCGCTGCCGCCTCCTCGATGTGTTCAGAGAATCCCGCCAGGCTGCTCGGGGTTGGGGGCCGAGGTGTTCTCGCTCCGGGGGCGCGTGGCGATATCGCGCTGCTCGAGATCACCGGCGAGCCCGGAGCGCTGGAGGTCAAGGTGAGGGAGACGCTTGTCGCCGCTCAGGCTTCAGGATCCTGAGCGGAGGGCGTGTCCTCGATGTCTTCGGAGACGCTTCCGGTGTCCTTCGACAGGGCCCTGAAGGCGAAGAAGACGGCTGCCAGGCCTATCGGCAGGACCAGGGCCGGCCCCATGCCTGCAAAGCCGACCAGCAGGTAGATGGGGACGCAGATTCCCGCGGTCAGCATGGCGTAGGGGAGCTGGGTCTTGACGTGGTCGATGTGATCGGCCCCGGAGGCCATCGAGCTGAGGACGGTGGTGTCGGAGATGGGCGAGCAGTGGTCGCCGAAGACGGCTCCGCCGAGTATGGCGGCGAGCAGCGCCAGCGCCAGGTGGCGGGTAGTTTCCGGATCGATTCCAGCCGTTTCGGCCAGGGGGAAGATGAGCTGGCCGACAAAGATCGGCACCAGCAGGCCCATGGTTCCGTAGGAGGTCCCGGTCGCCAGGGCGATGATGGCGGCGGAGATGAAGGCCACCAGGGGCAGGATCTCCGGGGTCAGGATGCCGCCTGAGATGCTGGCCACGTAGGCGCCCGTCTGGATGTCCTTGCAGACCGCTCCGATCGACCAGGCCAGCAGCAGGGTGATGAGCGCCAGCACGATGGACCGGGCTCCGCTGATCCAGCTCGAGATGGTTCCTTCGAGGGGGAAACCCTGCCCCAGAGCCATCAGGATCGCGACCATGCTGGCTCCCATGGTGCCCCAGAGCAGGGCGTTGAAGGAGTTGCCGCTCTGGATCACCTCGCCGAGCCCGGCGGTGGCGGCGTCGGCGCCGAGGGCTTCGATGCCGGTGGTGTAGAGTCCGATGAGGGTGAAGGCGATGACGCAGCCGATCGGCAGGACGGCGTTGATCCAGCGCGGCTTGAGATCATCTGAGTCACCGAGCTGGGCCATGGTGTCGTCAAAGAGGGGCTTGGCTCCATCGCGAAGCACCTTGCCCGTTTTGCGGCAGCGCTCTTCGGCCACGCGCATGGGGCCGAAGTCCCGCAGCGTCAGGCCGCAGATGAAAACCAGGAAGAGTGTCAGGATGCTGTAGAAGCTGTAGGGGATCGATTCGAGGAAGAAGAGGTAGGGGTCGCGGATCTGCTCCTTGAGGCTCTCCTCCTGGGAGACCAGGCCGATCTGGAAGGCCGTCCAGGTGGAGATGATGCCGATCGTGGCGACGGGAGCGGCGGTCGAGTCGACGATGAACGCCAGCTTCTCGCGGCTGACCCGTACCTTGTCGGTGAATGGCCGCATGGTGTTGCCGATGATCAGGGAGTTGGCGTAGTCGTCAAAGAAGATGAAGAGCCCGAGGAACCAGGTGGCCACCTGGCCGCTCCTGGGGCCTCTCGCCCAGGTTGAAACGACCGCGACGATTCCCCGGATGCCGCCGATGTAGGTGATGACGCCGATGGTGCCCGCGAGGCCGAAGCTGAAGAGGATCACGATGGCGTGGTCGGTGTCCGACAGCGCCCCGACGATGTAGGTGTCGATGGAGTAGAGAAACGATCTCACCGGGTGCAGGCTGTAGGAGAGGCAGGCTCCAACCCAGACACCGCAAAAGAGCGCCACCAGCACCTGCCGGGTCAGGAAGGCCAGGATGATGGCCACCAGCGGAGGCAGCAGGGTGAGCCACCCGGGCAACACAGGCTTGTAGGCACTTCCCTTTTTGTTTTCGACGAAAAAGAGGCCGTCTTCCAGCTCGAAGTTTTCGAGCCTGAAGAC
>DCKY01000101.1 GCA_002320775.1 Planctomycetes bacterium UBA1662 | reverse complement strand
TCCACTTGGAATCGTTGAAGACCCGCTGCATCCACTTCTTATCGCTGGCTCCGCTGGTGGGGACCCAGCCGGCGGCCTCCGACTCCGAATCGAGAATGGCTACTCCACTGGAACCACTATCGCTGTTCAGCACGCTGATGAGCTCGAGAATCTTCGCGCGTCCGGGAGCATCCTCTCCCCTCTTCAGCTCGAAGCTCTTCTCCCACTGCCCGTAAAAATCGACAACGGTCCCCTCGTAGAGAGTCCCCGCCTTGTCGCCGAAGCCACGCTCAAGAATGGGCTTCTTATAGGACTCAACGTGCGAATAGATGCCGAGGTTCTTGCCGTTGACTGTCACGTTGGCAAGAGCGCATCTTGGAGCCGGCGAGCCGGCCTTATTGAAGAGCGCGTAGCCCATGAACTGGCTCACCTGGGCGGTATCCTGCTTGTTATTGTTAAAGGTGAGTGTGTTCAGACCTTCGATCTTGCTTTCGGGGTCGACGAAGTCCAGCTTGACCTTGAGCGATGGACGAACGCTGCTCTGGGATCCAATGAAACCTTTTTTTCGCAACCCAACTTTCGGAAACTTGACGCCATCGATGCTGACGCTGGCCTCTACATAGGTATACGGCCCGGGGATATGTCCGAATTGACGCTTAGCGTTCAACGCCTCAAAGAAATTGCGGGACTGGTAGCGAATCGTATCCCAGTCTTCGGATGGTACCGTAATCTGTACATCCAGGACCTTGTCAGCCGGGAAGATGGCATCCAGGGTCAGGTCGGCGGCGGGAAGTCCGCTGCCAGGCAGCAGGACCATCGCCACTGCAATCATGTGTTTTCCAAGATTCATCAGATCTGTCTTTCTTTAATGAACGTCATCTGGCTTACCGTTCAGGCTATCCTAACACAACCGACAATCGAGAACGTTAGTAGTTGTCGAATCACTCCAATAACGACAACAAGAGGCGGAGGTGCCTGGCGACTCTCAGTCGCCGGATGACGCGCCAGGATCGTTATCCCGGCAGCAGTAAAGGATCCAAAGCCCCAGCAGAATTGCGGGAGGCCCCTCCAGGAGAACCCAGGTAACAGGCATGCTCGACTGGAGTCCTACCCACCCGAGCACCGCTCCGAAAACGGCAAACAGGCATCCAAACAGCCGAACAAACCCGAGCTGCTCCGGCACCCTGCCGGACAGGTAGAAAATCCAACAGCCCAGGAGCGCGTAGAGGGCCGACAAGGAGCGGGCGAGGTATTCTACGATGGGCCCCTCCGGCATCTTTCCGAGCCCGAGGCTTTCGTGAACCGAAGCCATCCAGGACAGCGGCATGAAGACAGCCAGGATGGCGAGCATGGAAAGAAGCCCAACCAGCCTTAAGATCCAGGCCACGGAGACCAGCTTGCGACTCATGGTGTCTTTCCTTCCATGGGCCTCAGCTACCTATCGGGAAGCGGCGGCGCAATAGCTTTTACCGCGCGAGGAGTCCTTGTAGAGAGCCAGCACCTCGGCAGCAGCCAACGGCCGATCCCAGACAGCCACCTCGTCGATGACGCCCTTGAACGACCTGCGCCCAGATGAATCCATGGCCCCCACTGAAATGTTGCTCAGGGTCCCCCGGGGATCCCTCCGAAGATCTTCGGTGTCATTCAAGGTTCCATTGATGTACAGGCGAGCGACATGGTCATCCCCCTCCAGGGCCAACGTCATGGTGACATGGGCCCACTTACCCGAAGGCCATGAGTTCTGGTTGCTGCTGAGATATTGGCGCTCAGAAAAGGCCCCGGTCATGGTGCCCTCTCCCTCGTCAGAAAAAAGCAGGCAGTAGGCAAGGTCCCTGTCAACATAGCCCTTACTGAACAGAACCTGGGTCTTATCGAGGCCGCGACCGAGCGAACTCCCGGGCTTGAACCACATCGAGACGGTGCTGCCCTGCTCCAGGGCGAGCTCATCCTTGTGGGCAATCACAACCCTCTCACCGGACCCATTCAGGCTCAGCCCGCCGCCGACCTTTCCCCTGACAGCCTTCCCGCCGGAGAAGGTCCCGTCGTTACCGCTACCGCTGAGGTCCCTGCAGGTCTTGAGCTCACCTTCGCCTGACACCGTCCCGGGATCAAAACTCAGGGCCGCGACCAGGCCGCCCAGGTACGACTCCTTCGTTCCGCCTGAGCTCTTGCGAAGCTTGGCGATTTCGCGAAGTCTGCCGGATACGCGCTTCTTGTCAAGAGGCACAAGGTCCTCGACACCGAGCTCGTAGAAGGAACCGGCTCGCAATTTGATGTTCTCTACCATGAGCTTGTCTCGCTCCCCCTCGGCAATCCCCCACCAGGCGTCACCGATCTTTACGGCGCCCTCGGAATCCAGACTGTCCCTGTCGGCTTTCAGGTCGGCCGCAGCCGTGATACCGAGCGAACCGACTGATCCTTTCTGAAGAAGAGGAAGTCCGGCCTTCCAGTCGCCCTTCGAGAAAGCGTAATACCTTCCAAGCTCGAGGTCGGCGGCCGGGCCCGTCAACTTTTTCAGCTTCTTTTCAACCGCGCTATAGATCTTGTCGAGCGCCTTGATTCTCTTTCCCAGAGCGGAGATCGACAAGGAGAGGGCCTTGTCCCCGGAGCGAGCGGCCGTCCTGCTGACCAGCTTGATGAATTTCTCAGCGTTGTCAAAGTCATCCTTCCCGAAGCAATCCTGGGCAACGACACGAACCGCGTGTGAAAGCGACCAGCTGTCATCGGGCAACTTGACCCGCTGCGCGAGCCGTTGGAAAGATTCAAACTGGAGATCCATCGGATCAAATTCATAGCGCTGGATCATGGCGGAGAGCGCATCGAGCGCAAGGTCGACGGCAGCTGCCTCGATCGCCATTTTCCGGGACTCATCAAAAAGGGAATAGGCGATGACAGCGTCATCTCCTGTCTCTGTCCCTGCCTTCAGCAAGGCCTCTGACAGCGATCGCTTCGCGGCAATCGCGGCCTTCGAGCGTTTCTCGGCCTTGGCGTACTCGGCCGTGTAGACCGACCTGATCTGCTTGAGGGAGGCATCCTGGCTCAGCTGGGGTGGCACAGGAGACTTCACCGCGTCCTGCGAAGAGAAACCGGAAGGGGCCAGGAGAAATACCGCGAAAAAACAGATCACCGCTGGCGCAAGCAGACGGGACCGTACCTCTCCCGCCTCAGCTCTCATGCCTCGCTCCACTGAATTCAAGCCCTGCATGTCTACCTCCAGACATCGTTACGGTATCAAGAGGAAGTATTGTAGCAGGTAGACAAAGACCCTGCCGGACCTGTGGAGATAAGTACAACTTCCGACAATCCTGAGGAAATCCCGGGCAGGGAGAACCCGTGGGCATGTCCCTTGCCCCGCGTCTGTTCGCCTTGCAGGAATTATTTCTTGTAGGCCTCGTACATAGCCGCGATTCCCGCCTCCGCAGTCGTCCCCTTGTGAAACACAACCCGATGCTTCAGGGTCATCTTGTCCCCGGCCGCCAGCTTGAGTTCCTGTTTCATGAAAGGGTTGGCGGCAAAAAGACCGTAGGTGCGTACGTGCCAGGTGGTCGGATGGCGAAGGCTGCCCGGATGGTTCAGAATCGCCACGCCCAGGGTTTCTCCTTTCACATCGCCATAGTAATCAACCCAGGCGGAGGCTTTCCCCCAGGCATCACCATTCTTCTTGCCCTCGCGGTTGATGATCGTGCCTCCCTCCTTGACGGTGGACTTGGGCCACATCCTGACACCGAAAGATCCCTCCTTGGTTTTCCCGAAGGTAAC
>DCKY01000030.1:15281-27996 GCA_002320775.1 Planctomycetes bacterium UBA1662 | reverse complement strand
CGACATCGCCGGCAGCGGCGAGCTGGCCATGGTGAACCGGGGCGACCGCTCGGTGGTCGATGCCTTCCCGGGCTACCCCCTGCAGAACCCGCTGAGCGGTAACGTGGTTGACATCTGCCCTGTCGGCGCCTTGATCTCGGAGGATTTCCTCTACCAGGCGCGGGTCTGGTATGAAAAGAAAACCGACAGCGTCTGCCATGAGTGTTCGCGCGGCTGCAATGTCGAGATCCAGACGCTGCACAACGAGGTCAAGAGGATCGTCGCCCGCCACAACGACTCGGTAAACGACTACTGGATCTGCGATCACGGACGCTACACCTACGACTATATCCTTGGCCCCGAGCGCTCGCTCGAGTACAGGCTGGGCGAATCATCCGGACCAGCCGATGCTCCGGCCATTTTGGCCCGGAAGCTGAAGAGCCTGGTGGACGAGCATGGGGCCGACTCCCTGGGAGTGCTGGCGAGCGCGTTCATGAGCAACGAAACTCTCTACCTGCTGGGCTCGGTGCTGAAAGAGCTCGAGGTCCCGGTGGAGAATATCGCGGCCTGCGCCCGTGTCGATGGCAAGGAAGAGACCTTCAAGGGCGGCTTCAAGATCTCGGCTGACCGAAATCCGAACAGGCGCGGAGTCGAAGCGATCCTCGGCCCGAGCGCCTTCTCCTCTCGAGCCGAAGACCTCCTGGGGAAATCAAAGGGGCCGGGCCTGCGCGGCCTCGTACTGGTAAGCGACCTGCCCGGCCAGCCGCTGCCTGCTGAATGGATAGAGGCGCTCAACTCGGCCGATTTCGGCCTCGTCTTTCTGCTCGAGAACGACTCCCGCATCGACAAAGAAGTATCCCTCATTCCCGCCACCGCGTTCTCAGAGCGGGATGGCTCCATCATCAACGAGGACGGACGGATACAACTCGTACAGGCGGCCACCCAGCTGCCCAGGGGAGCCCTCCGTCTCGACGACCTGCTCCAGGACGTTCTCGTCGAGCTCGGCGCGCGAGAAGGCCGGATCTCGCAGCGCGGCCTGTTTGATGAAATGGCCGGGATCATACCGGCCTTCAAGGGAGCCCGGCATGCCGAGCTGGGAAAGACGGGGATCAGCCTCGATGGAGGCGAAGAATGAACGACAACCCCCAGGGTATCCTCATGGGCGCGGTGCGGGCGGTGGCTATCTTCGGAGGCATCATGACGCTGGCCCCCATGCTCGTGATGGCCGAGCGGAGGATCTGCGCCGCGATCCAGAACCGGGTCGGTCCCAACAGGGTTGGTCCGATGGGGCTTCTCCAGCCGCTGGCGGACGTCATCAAGCTCCTGTTCAAGGAAGAGATCATTCCCGACCGAGCCGACAGGACCCTCTTCAGTCTCGCTCCCCTGCTGGCCTTCGCCCCAGCCGCGATCTCCTTCGTCGCCATCCCCGTAGGAAGAGATCTGCAGGTAGCGGACCTGAACGTCGGGGTTCTCTATGTCCTCGCGATCACATCGCTTGGGGTCTACGGGATCAGCTTCGGCGGCTGGGCCTCCAACAGCAAGTACTCGCTGCTGGGCGGAATCCGCTCGAGCGCCCAGATCATCAGCTACGAGATCGCTATGGGACTGGCAATCGTGTCGGTCCTCATGATCTCCGGAAACATCCACCTCGGCAGCATCGTTGAGTGGCAGGCGGAGAACGGGTGGATCATTTTCTACCAGCCCCTGGCCTTCATCATCTTCCTGGTTGCCGCCTTCGCCGAAAACAACCGGCTGCCCTTCGATATGGCTGAATGCGAATCCGAACTCGTCGGAGGCTTCCACACCGAGTACACAGGGATGAAGTTCGGCATGTTCTTCCTGGGAGAATACATCGCGATGATCGTCATGTCCTCGCTCCTGGTGACCCTTTTCCTGGGAGGCTGGGATCCGGTCTTCTTCGATCTTCCCGAGGGAGCAGCCGGCACAGCGATCTCGGTGCTGTGCTTCACCGTCAAGCTCCTCGCCGTGCTCTTCCTTTACATCTGGGTACGCTGGACGCTCCCGCGCTTTCGCTACGACCAGCTCATGAAGCTCGGCTGGAAGGCCTTCGTTCCCCTGGCCCTGCTGAACATCGTGTTGACTGGAATCGTGGTTTCCCTGCTGACGGAAACAGGATGAGATCTGAGATGACCGAAGAAAACAAAAACAAGCCGGAACGGCCGAGACGGAGCTGGAGCTTCCTCCTGTACCTGCCGGCGGTGGCAAAGGGACTCTTCAACACCCTGCTGCATATCCTGAAGCTGAAGGGACACAAGACCTTTACCGTCCAGTATCCGGAAAAACGACAGGAGGTGCGGCCCGGGTTCCGCGGCGAACACCGCCTGAAGGTCGATGAGCTTGGACGGGAAAAATGCGTCGCCTGCCTCATGTGCCAGACAGTCTGCCCATCTAATTGCATCGATATCGTCGCCGAGGAGGCCCCCTGGGAGGACAGGGACAAGAGACCTAAGATCTTCGAGATCGACATGCTGCGCTGTATCTACTGCGGCATGTGCGAAGAGGCCTGCCCCTGCGATGCCATCGAGCTCACAGAGAAGCTCTATACCGTTTCGACTTCCCGCGCCGAGATGATCTACGATAAGGAGAAGCTGCTCTCGAACTGAAAGCGGCTGCTGAAGAACCATGGATGCGCTTGTCTTCCTGATCTCAGGGGTTCTCATGACCGCCAGCGCCCTGCTGGTCGTGACGAGGAAGAATCCTGTCTACAGCGCTATCCTGCTGGTCGTTTTCTTCCTGCTGACCTCGCTCAACTTCCTGGTGCTGCGCTCTCCATTTCTCGCGGTAATCCAGGTCCTCGTCTACGGAGGAGCGATCATGGTGCTCTTCGTCTTTGTGCTGATGTTGCTGAATCTCACCGAGGAAGAGCTCGATGAGAAGGTCGAGCCGGGACGCAAGCTTCTTGCCGGGGCGGGCTCCGTCCTGCTGTTCGTCCTCCTCGCCTGGGCGATCAACTCATCGGATAGAATCCAGGCGGCCGGCGAGACAGACCTCACCGGTCCGGTCAAGGAGTCGGTGGCCCGGGCAGGAGAGACGCGGGAGATTGGCAAGGCTCTCTTCAGTGAGCATATCCTGCCGTTCGAGTTCACCTCGATCCTGATCTTCATCGCCATCATCGGAGCGATCTATCTCACCAAGACCCGAAGAGCAGACCACCGGCGGACTGCCGAACCCGCGGTCAAACAACCGGAGGAGAGCGCATGACCCTCAGTCTCGATCTATGCCTCTACCTCTGCGCGGCGGTCTTCTCGATCGGAGTCTACGGAGTGCTCAGCCGCCAGAACATCATCGTGATCCTGATGTCACTGGAGCTCATGCTCAACGGCGTCAACCTGGCGATCATCTCCTTTGGAAGATATTTCATTACCCCCGAGGGATCGGCGCTGTCCGGAACAGGAGCCAGCTCCTCGCAGATCTTCGTGATCATCGTCCTGGCTATCGCCGCCGCCGAAGCGGCCGTAGGGCTGGCGATCCTGCTGGCCGTCTACCGACGCTGGAGAAGCGCCAGGGTGAGCGACATGAGGTTGTTGAAAGGCTGATGAAAGGGCGAAGCGAGCTGATCGATGGATAAGTGGATTTTTCTCATACCCCTGCTTCCCTTCCTGGGCTTCCTGGTCAATGGCCTCCTCGGCCGCCGACTGGGCGACCGGGCGGTAGCCATCATCGGCTGCGCCTCGGTCGCTGGGGCCTTCGCGATATCCGTGGCCTCCTTCATGCAGGTCTACGATGCGAAGCCAGATACTTTTCTCCAGCAGGACTTCGGAGCCTGGATCCAGGCCGGTGACCTGTCCGTATCCTTCGGTCTCATCATCGACTCCCTGTCAGGAGTCATGTGCCTCGTGGTCACAGGAGTTGGCCTCCTGATCCATGTTTACTCAACCGGTTATATGAAGGGCGATGCGGGCTATTACCGCTTCTTTGCCTACCTCAATCTCTTCATGGCATCGATGCTGGTGCTGGTGACAGCTGACAACATCGTTCTGATGTTCCTCGGCTGGGAGGGTGTCGGCCTGTGCTCCTACCTCCTGATCGGCTTCTGGTACAAGGGACTGGCCAATTGCTCCGCAGGCATCAAGGCCTTCGTCGTCAACCGTATCGGCGACCTCGGCTTCCTGCTGGGAATCTTCGCCATCTGGGCCGCCTGCGGGTCCTTTGAATTCAGCGCTATCGTGGCAGAGGCTCCGAATATCGACAGCTCGGCCGCCTTCTGGATCTGCCTGCTGCTCTTTGTCGGCGCCTGCGGCAAGAGCGCCCAGATCCCGCTCTACGTCTGGCTGCCGGACGCCATGGCCGGCCCGACGCCGGTCTCTGCGCTGATCCACGCCGCGACCATGGTCACCTCCGGCGTCTACCTGCTCGCCCGGCTCGGGCCTCTCTTTGATGCCGCGCCCGGGGTGCTGACCATCGTCGCAACCATCGGCGCCCTGACCGCCCTCCTGGCGGCGCTCATCGCCTTCTCCCAGAACGACATCAAGAAGGTCCTGGCCTATTCTACCGTCAGCCAGCTCGGCTATATGTTCCTCGCCGCCGGCATGGGGGCCTACAGCGTAGCGATCTTCCACGTGGTCACCCACGCCTTCTTCAAGGCGCTGCTCTTCCTTGGCGCCGGGGCCGTGATCCACTCGCTGCACCACGAGCAGGACATGCGCCGGATGGGCGGGCTCCGCCGCCGCCTTCCCTGGACCTTCGCGCTCTATCTCATCGGAGGGCTGGCGCTCTCGGGCTTCCCCCTGACCGCAGGCTTCTTCTCAAAGGATGAGATTCTCCACATCGCCCACTCGGGCTTCGGCAACATTGAACCCCGGAGCGTGCTCTGGTCCATCGGCCTCCTGACAGCCCTCCTGACAGCCTTCTATACCTTCCGCCAGATAGCGCTGGTCTTCTTCGGAAGCTACCGCGGAGCCTCCGAGCCCCAGGCTTCTGAAGAGTCGGCGGCCCACGGCCTCGAGCTGGACAAGGTCAAGGAGTCCCCCCTGTCCATGCGTATTCCTCTCATCGTGCTGGCCGCGCTCTCGCTGACGGGAGGATTCCTCGCCATACCGCATTTCCTCCAGCCCGGAATCGAGATCCCGGAGGACGGCAAAATCTCCGGCCTGATCATCGGAGGAATCGTCTCGATCGCCGGGATCGCCGCGGCCCTGACCATCTACCTGCGCTTTCCGCAAGCGCTCAAGGGTTTCCTCTCAAGCGCCCCCGGAAAGCTCGCGCACAGGCTCTCCTCAAGAAAGTTCTACGTCGACGAAATCTACCAGAAGCTCATTATCAGGCCGATTGCGATCATCGCGGAAATCTGCTTCTACGTGGTCGACCGGCTCATCATTGACATTATCCTGGTGCACGGTTCGAGCTTCGGCGCGAGCGCCCTCGGTCACCTCCTCCGGCGCCTGCAGGATGGCCGCACCCCGACCTACGCGGCCTGGTTCCTCGCCGGCGCCATCCTGGTGCTCGCCGTAACACTCTGGGCGGCAGGGGGATAGGTAAGAGTATGAGCATCACCCTCACCCTGCTGATACCTGTCGCCACAGCCCTCCTGCTGCTCTGCATTCCGAAAGACAAGACCGCTGAGCTCAGAATAACCGCGCTCTTCGGCTCCCTGGCGACCCTCGCCTTCAGCCTCGCTCTGCTGGGAGGCTTTGACGCTCAGTATGGCGCCGGCTTCCAATTCACCGAGAAGCACGAATGGGTGCCGAGCCTCCAAGTCCACTATCACGTGGGAATCGACGGCATCAGTCTTTTCCTCGTGGTGCTCTCCGCCCTGCTCACCCCGATAGCGATCCTCTGCTCCTGGAAATCTGTCGAAAAACGGGTCCGCGAGTTTCACATAGCCCTCCTGCTGCTGACATCCGGTGTCATCGGGGTCTTCGTAGCGCTTGACCTGCTGCTCTTCTACGTGTTCTGGGAGGTCATGCTGATCCCGATGTACCTGCTGGTCGGAATCTGGGGCGGTACCGAGCGGATCCGGGCGGCGGTGAAATTCTTCATCTACACCATGGCTGGCAGCCTGCTGATGTTCCTCGCCATTCTCTACCTCTACCAGCACACCGGGACCTTCAGCGTCGAGGACATCTACCAGAAGCCGCCGCTGACCGGAACAGCCGGCCTGCTCTGCTTCCTGGCCTTCGCGCTCAGCTTCGCCATCAAGGTTCCCCTCTTCCCGGTACACACCTGGCTCCCGGACGCCCACACCGAGGCTCCCACCGCCGGCAGCGTCATCCTCGCCGGAGTACTCCTCAAGCTCGGCATCTACGGCTTCATTCGTTTCGCCATCCCCTTCTTCCCCGAGGCTGCGGTCCTGGCGGCTCCCTGGATCTCCGTCCTGGCGATCATCGGAATCATCTTCGGAGCGCTGATGTGCTTCGTGCAGGAGGACATGAAGAGACTCATCGCCTACTCGAGCGTCTCGCATATGGGATTCGTCGTGCTCGGCCTCTTCGCCTTCAACGAACAGGGCGTCCAGGGATGTGTCCTGCAGATGGTCAACCACGGAATCTCTACCGGCGCGCTCTTCCTGCTCATCGGCGCCATCTATGAGCGCCGGCACACGCGGCGCATCATTGATTTTGGTGGCCTGGCGCCGGTGGCTCCAAAGCTCGCCATCATCTTCTTCATCACGACGCTCTCATCGATCGGTCTTCCGTTCCTGAACGGGTTCGTCGGCGAATTCCTGATCCTGCAGGGAGCCTACAGCCGGAACATCTTCTACGCGGCCTTCGCCGGCCTGGGAATCATCCTCGGGGCGATCTACATGCTGACGCTCTACCGGCGGATCTTCTTTGGTGAAACCGACCGGGAAGAGAACGCCGAGATGAAAGACCTGGATGGCCGGGAGCTGGCCTTCCTGCTGCCGCTGGTCGGCCTGATGGTCTTCCTGGGGCTCTTCAGCCCCTGGTTCACCGCGAAGGTCCAGCCCAGCATCGAGGTCTGGATGACGCTGCTCCTGGAGCGGGGGGGATAGGAGAACGAGACGATGGACCACATACCCACATTCCTGCAGTCAAAGCTGAGCCTCGGCCAGAGCGCGGCTGCCGAGATTTCTCCCGGGCTGGTTTCCGCCGGCGATTTCCAGGCGATTCTTCCCGCCCTCGTCTTCATCGCGACGGGCACGCTCCTGTTGATGCTCGACTGCTTCACCCGCGGACTCTCACATACGGATGAAACGAGAAAAAACCGCTCCTCTCTGAGCACTGCGATCAACTTCCTCGGCCTGCTGGGAACCGTGGTCGCCGGAGCCTGCGCCTGCGCCTCGATGGAGCAGGCAGACCCATCCCTCGCCTTCCAGAACTACATCCGGGTAGACTCCTTCTCGAGCGCCGTCAGCCTCATCATCATTCTCGGCACCTTCTTCTCCCTGCTGGCCGCCATCGATTACCTCAAGCGCTTCGATGCCGAGCATGGGGAATTCCACTGCCTGGTGCATTACGCCGCCGCCTCGATGCTCCTCTTCGTACAGGCCAACAATCTCATCATGCTCTTCCTCGCCGTGGAGACCCTGTCGATGGCGGCCTACCTGCTGACAAGCTATCTGAGAGATTCCCGCCGAAGCGTGGAGGGAGGCCTGAAATACTTCATCCTCGGCTCATTCTCGAGCGGCTTCCTGCTCTTCGGCCTCACCCTCGTCTTCGGAGCGACGGGAGAGCTCGAGCTCCAGGAGATCGCGAAGAGCATCGCCGGAGGAGAGGCCGACCGCTCACTCCTGCTGGCTGGAATGGCCCTGACCGTTGTAGGTATGGGTTTCAAGGTCGGAGCCTTCCCTTTCCACAGCTGGCTTCCGGACGCCTACGAGGCCGCCCCTTCGGTCGCGACCGGGTTCATGTCAGTCACTGTGAAGAGCGCAGCGATCGCGGTGCTGCTGAGGTTCCTGCTGCTGGCCGCGGAACCCGCAGGTGAAGCGGGGACAGCCTCGGTCACAGAGATCCTCAGCTCCGTGTTGAGCCTGCTGGCGATCGCGACCATGCTATTCGGCAACCTCGTCGCTCTCATGCAGAACAGCGTCAAGAGAATGCTCGCCTATTCCGCCATCGGCCATACCGGCTACCTGCTGGTGGGAATCGTAGCGGCGCTCGGGCCTGGAGGCGAGCTCGCTCCCGATGCGGTGATCTTCTATCTCCTGCCCTACACGCTCATGTCGATTGCCGTCTTTACCCTGCTGGGGTATATGGGACGGGACGGAAAGGACCGGGAGCTTTTCGAGGACTACAGGGGGCTCTCTACCAGCCGCCCCGCCCTGGCCCTCTGCCTCCTGGTTATCCTGGTCTCCTTCGCCGGAATCCCTCCGACCGCGGGCTTCTGGGCCAAGCTGTACATCTTCCGCGCCGCGATTGCCGGCGGGCATACCTGGCTCGCGCTCACAGGCATCCTGGCCTCGATCGTTTCACTCTACTTCTACCTGAGACTCGTGGTGAATATTTACATGCGGCCGGCGGAAGAAGAGCTCGACGCGGACCCCGACTCCAGCCTTGCCAGCGGGCTGGTGATCACCGCCGCGGCCGTGGCTCTTGTCATCCTGGGCCTCTTCCCCGACCTCGAATTCGGATCACTCATCAAGGCGCTTGGGAAATAGAGCGGGGCGGGGCGCCCTGCTCTCAGAGGATCCCGAGAACCCGATCCCAGTCTCCGAGGGCATCTAGCGCCTGCGCAGGTGAACCCACCGTGTCCGCTTCGAGAGAGCTGAGCGCTTTGACCACAATCGAGATGGCCTTCCAATAGTCGAGGTCTTCATCCAGGGCGGCCGTGAAGGAAGTATCGGTGTCCGTAATCCAGCCCGCCACGGAAGCTTCCGGATCCGGGGTGTCATCGGAGACCTGGCTGCTCAGGTGATCGCGAAAACCGAGAATGACATTGACTGCCTCGCTGGCCTTGTCGAGAGCAGCCTCGCCGAAATCAAGGTTGTCACGATAATGTTCCGAGAGCAGGGCTACGCGAACCACCTTCCCCCGGATTCCCGACTCCAGCAGTTCCCTCACCGGAACGATATTGCCATTGGACTTGCTCATGGCCTGCCCCTCAACGCTGACGGAGCCGCTGTGGAGCCAGTAGTGGGCCAGCGGTTCGCGTTCGTCGCCTTCCCCTGCAAGAACGGCAGCCTGGGCCATCTCGAACTCATGATGGGGATTGAGGTTGTCATCCGCCCCGGTGTGAATGTCGAAGTGCTCCCCGAGGTATTTCCTGCTCATCGCCACGCACTCGACATGCCAGCCCGGAAAGCCGCTGCCCCAGGGACTCTCCCAGCGCATCTGGTGCAGCTCATCTGTGCGCCAGAGATCGATGTCGAGAGGATTCCGCTTCTGGGCTCCCTCGGTAGTCTTCGAGCCATCCTGGAGCTCTGCTATCTCTGCTGGAGTGCTGCCGCAGAGGCAGCCCAGATTCTCGTAGCGGGTGATGTCCAGGTAGAGATTTCCACCCTCGACGTAGGTGGCGCCAGCCTCCTCGAGCAGGCGAATTGTTTCAATCATCTCTTCGACATGCTCACGGGCCTTGGGATATTCATGCGCTCCGCGAATTCCAAGCGCCCGGCGATCGGCATGAAAAAGCCTCATCTCATTTTCCGCCAGCTCCCAGGCGTAGCCGCCAGCCCGTCCGGCGGCGATCTCTACGACATCCTCTTCAAACTCGTTGAGGTGACCGACATCCGTCAGGTTCATCACCTGCAGGACCTCGTAGCCGGAACGCTCGAGGTGGCGACGCAGAACATCAGCCAGCAGGTAGGAGCGGAACTTGCCGATGTGAATCGGCTGGTTGACGGTCGGACCGCAGTGGTACATGCGCACCTTTCTGGGTTCCAGCGAGAGAAAATCTTCGAGGGCTCCGCCAAGAGAATTCTTCAACTTCAACGTCATGAGGACACCTCGATTCGCCTGTGTTTCTTCTTACCCGCCCGGAGCATGATACAGTCATCAACGAGGTCGGAGGAAGTCAGCACCCTGTCTTCTTCAACTTTTTCATCATTGACGTAGAGCCCGCCCTGTCGCGCCAGCCGTCTTGCGGCTCCCTTGGAATCACAAAGCCCGCAATCGTTGAACAGCTGGACTACGGGGACTCCCGCCTCGAGGTCGGCGGCGCCCACTTCGTAGGTTGGAACCGAGCCTCCTCCCCCTCCCTCCTTGGAGAAGAGAGCCTTGGCGGCCTCTGCCGCCTGCTCCGCGGCCTCCCGGCCATGGTTCAGGGCCGTCGCTTCGAGAGCCAGGGTCTGCTTCGCCTGGCGGATGTCCGCCCCCTCAAGAGCCTCCAGCGCCGCGACCTCCTCCACAGGAAGAAGCGTAAAGAGCCGCAGGAATCGACCGACATCGCGGTCGTCCGTATTGATCCAGAACTGGTAATAGTCATAGGAACTGGTGCGCTCGGCATCGAGCCAGACCGCGCCGGCCTCGGTCTTCCCCATCTTCGCGCCGCTGGCCGTGGTGATGAGGGGAAAGGTGATCCCGTAGGCCTGGTTCCCATCAACCCGCCGGATGAGATCTATCCCGGCTACGATATTTCCCCATTGGTCGCTGCCGCCCATCTGTACCTGGCAGCCATGACGCTGGTTCAGAACGAGAAAGTCGTAGGCCTGGAGAATGCTGTAGTTGAACTCGAGAAAGGACAGTCCGCTCTCGGAATCGATCCTCAGCTTGACGCTCTCGGCGCTGAGCATCCGGTTGACACTGAAATGGCGCCCGATATCCCGAAGAAAATCGACATAGTTGAGCTCGAGGAGCCAATCGGCGTTATCCACCGCGAAACCGGCGCTGCCGCCGGCCTGCTCGTCGCCGGGTTCGCACAATTCCAGAAAGCGGGAGAGCTGGTTACGAATTCCCTGTAGATTCTCATCGACGCTGTCCTCGCCGAGCATCTTCCGCATCTCGGTCTTGCCGCTTGGATCGCCGACCCGCCCGGTTCCGCCGCCCACCAGCGCGATGGGACGATGCCCGGCCCGCTGCAGGTGCACGAGCGCCATGATGGGAACAAGGCTCCCGACATGCAGGCTGCTCGAGGATGGATCAAAGCCAATGTAGGCGGGTACGGTATTCCCTCCCTCGCCGAAGAGCTTCTCCAGCGCGGCTTCATCCGTTGTCTGTTCTATGAAACCCCGCTCCCGCAGGGTGTCGAGAAAACCACTCACTCGCATCCCCTTTTCATATCGAACTTTTTACGCCCGTCACCAATGCTGATCACCAGTCACCGTCGAGCTGCTTCAGGGCATCCACCGCCAGCACGATGGCATGTTCTTTATCATCAGGCAGTCCGCCGGTCATTGCTTCGATTTTTTCCCGGTCCAGTTCCCGGACCTCTTCCCGGCTTTTTCCGGAGACCAGCTCGGTCAACAACGAGCCGACACCGATGGCCGCCGGACAACCGTAGACCTGGAACCTCGCCTCCCTGACAAGCCCCTCCTCATCCCGCGCGATAAAGAGCCTTAGAAGATCTCCGCACACGGGGTTTTCAACCTCCACGCGCAAATCGGCATCTTCAAGGACCCCTGCATTCGAAGGATTGCGGAAGTGCTCATCCAGGATGCTCATAGCAGGCCGTCGATCTTCTCCTGGTAGACCGACTTCGGATTCAGACCGATGTCCTGGTCAACCTTCTCGCCTCCCTTGAAATAAAGGACACAGGGGACCGACATGATGCCATAGGCGGCGGCGGTGGACTGGGCGTTGTCGATATCCACCTTGCCAATCTTGACCCGACCTTCATAGTCTCCAGCCAGCTCGTCGATAATCGGGGCAAGCTGTTGGCAGGGGCCACACCAGGTCGCGCTGAAGTCAACCACCACCGGGGTCTCTGAATTCAGGACTTCCGCTTCAAAATTACTGTCATCAAATTCAAGGGCCACGGCACTCTCCTTTCAATTGGAATCTATATCTGCATCAGGACCCCCGGAAACCAACCGAGCCACCCTGGCTCAACCAGCCGGCAAAGACGATTACCGCCTCCGCTTCGGACTTCACGGGGCGCGTATTATAGACGAAGCGGCCCTGAGTGCGGGAGATTCTGGAGCGCAATTTTACACTTCATTGAAACTCTCCAGTCCAGGCAGGGGAGGTTTTTACCTGATCTGAATGGACAGCTACCGTATGGGCTCTAAAATAATTTTCGCGGGGTCAATACAATCCCGCAGACCTGCAACATATCAGAGACAAACCGGGAGAAGCTTTATGAAACACAAGCGGCTGATGCTTGCAGCTGTTCTCCTTCCCCTTTTCATGGCCATACCGGCCCTCGCCGGAGCCCAATTCGACCTGGTGCCAAGCCAGGGAGGCGACAAGGAACACGCAAGCTGGAAGATCACCATCGAGCCAGCGAAGCTCGCCCCGGGAGCACGTGGCGAGATCGTCGCCTCCTACCAGACCACGAAGGGATGGTATATCTACGCACCCGAACATACCGCCAGCACGGGGCTGCCGACCTCTATGAAGATCAGCTTCACGGGAAGCGGGGCCGCTGAAACGAAGCTCGATAAAAAGCTCATCTACCCGGCACCGAAAAAGAAGGTGCTCGAACTCTTTGACGAGCCGGAGACCCACCTGACACTTGAAGGCAAGGGGAAGATCCGCCAGGGCTTCGTGGTACCGCAGAACGCGCCGGCGGGAAAGCTCGAGGTTAAGGTCGCCCTGAGCTACATGGCCTGCAGCGACCTCCTGTGCGACCCTAAAGCCGTCGCTACTGAGAATCTCGTCGCCATGATCAGTGGCGCGCCCGAGGAAAAACCCGCTCCCGTCAAACCGAAAGATCCGGCGGC
>DCKY01000030.1:1626-14863 GCA_002320775.1 Planctomycetes bacterium UBA1662 | reverse complement strand
CATTCGAATTGAAGGTCTCACAAGCTGAGATCCAGCGCGGCGGAACCGCCGAGCTCATTGTGCGCTACACGATGGTCAGGAACTGGTACATCTACGCTCCCGACCATATCAGTCCTTCAGACCCTCCGCTTGGAAGGCCCTTCGAGATCACCATCCCCGAAGGACAGATAGCGAACGGCGAAGGCGAGCTCACCTTCCCACCCTCACAGAAGAAAAACATGGGCGATTTCGGAGCGGGCCCCGAAATTCACAGCGTGCTCAAAAACACCGGGGAAATCCGTCTGCCCCTGCGCGTATCGAAAGACGCCGAGCCAGGCAAGCAGCCCCTGAAGATCGAGCTTTCGTTCATGGCCTGCGAAGAGAAAACCGGTATCTGCGATCCGCCGACTACGAAAACCTATAATGTCGCATTCACGGTTTCTGAAAAAACAGGCTCCGAATCGACGTCCAACTCTCCCGCGGTAAAGCAGCCTCCAGATTCCGCGGAGCCGTCCGATGCTGGCGACCAGCAGCCCTCGGCGAAGAAAAAAAGCCTGTTCAGAATCATACTTGGAATGGGTATTTTCGGTCTGACGATGGCGACTCCCTTTGTCCTCCTGGCTCTCTTTCCCGGATGGCTGAAATCGATGCCGCGCTCAGGCGTGTGGATGCACACGGTAAAGGTCTTTCTCGGCTTCCTCGAGATCGCCGCGGCCCTGAAATTTTTCTCCAACGCGGACATTGCCTATTTCGGCGGAGAGGATTTCCTCATCAGCCGGCAGCTCTTCCTGATCTTATGGGCTGCCATTTTCCTTGCCGCCGGCATCTACCTGGCCGGAGCCCATCGTCTCTTCAGAAACGTATCGCTACCCCGTATCGCTTCAGGCCTGCTGGTAACAGCCCTTTCCGTTTACTTCTTCACCTGCTCGATTCCCGGAGCGGAGCTTGACCAGTTGACCACAGCCTTGGCTCCTCCCCCGCCTCCGGCTCCGGAAGATTCCAGCAAACCGGTCATCGTGAAAGACGATTTTGACGAAGGAATCCGCCAGGCAAAAGCACGAGGAGACAAGCTCACCCTCATCAACTTCACAGGATTCACATGAGTGAATTGCCGCCAGATGGAGTTCTCCATCTTCCCAAAGCATGAAGACCTGTTGAAAAAATTCGTCGAGATTCGCCTGCATACCGACCACAAAGACGAAAAACTGGAAAATGCAGCTTTAGCGCTGCAGCTGAAAATGGCCGGCACAAAGGCGCTGCCCATTTACATCCTCGTCGACCCGAACCATCCCGAAGTGCCCGTCTCGAAAATCGTGGGAGCCGACCCTCCCGGCAGCAGCAGGTTTTCTGACTGGCTGAAGAGCGGGGGTAAACAGACCGATGACACCTCCGGCGGACTCTGGAAGTTGATCGCCAGTTGCATTCTCGGCGGCCTCGTCGCCCTGATCATGCCCTGCACCTATCCGATGATCCCGATCACGATAGCCTTCTTCACCAAGCAGGCCGAGGCGAGAGCGGGGCGGATCCTGCCCCTGGCTCTCTGCTACGGACTTGGAATCATCCTCTGCTTTATTGTATTTGGTGTCGCCGTGGGTGGAGTCATCATCTCCATTGCCCAGGGCGCCGTTCTCAATATCATCTTCGGGGTTGTTTTCCTGGTCTTCGCGCTCAGTTTCTTCGATCTCTTCACCATCCGCCTTCCCCCGAGCGTTAATAACCTGGCCTCCAGGGCCAGCGGCGGTTCCGGCCTCATCGGGGTTTTCCTGCTGGGAGCAACGCTGGTCATCACTTCGTTCACCTGTACGGCTCCGGTGGTGGGGACTCTGCTTGCGGAGCTGGCTGTCCAGGAACCAAAAAGCTCCGAAAGCCCTGATAAGTAACAAATTACGCTCCTCGTTGCCTGATCGGGCTGTAGAGTTTAAACTTATGCAGTTAAACCTTTTACGCCCCGGAAGGTGACAAAAGTCGTATCGGCTGCTGTCATCCGCAATGTTCACGATGCAAACGCGACACTCCCTGCTTTTCCTGCTTGGCCTTACGGCTGCCCTGGCAGGTTCTCTTCTATTGCAAGTCAACGCTCAGGACGACCCGCCCCTCGGGGAAGATCTCGTCCGCTGCCGTCATTGCGATGACAAGGGGAAGATGGCCTGCCGAAGCTGCGAGGGAAAAGGGAAACTCTACAAGATCTGCACCCAATGTAACGGCGGAGGGCGTCGTCCCTGCCGCCAGTGCAATAAGCCGAATGCCGAAGAGCCCAACGAGGCCGGACCGGGAAAGATCTCCTGTGGATACTGCGGCGGTGACGGAAAATTCGGCGTCCGGGACAAGAGATGCCCGAAATGCGGCGGCGGCGGATCCTATCCCTGCCCCAGCTGCCGCGGTAAGGGCGACCATAAATGCAAAACAGAGCTGCCGGCGGGTATTTGCCCAAGCTGTCGTTTCACCGGTAAGGAAACCTGCAATATCTGCTATGGAAAACGCTGGGTCCGTCGTGAGCCAGTCCCCTCGAGAACAAAGCCGGGAGAGGAAAACAGCAAGAGCCCCGGGAATGGGAAAGGGAACGAAGATGAGATCGACCCCGGCACGCTGGTCGAAGACATCCAGAAACGCTTTGATTCGCTGAGCGCTATCCGGGCGCGAGAAACAGAGATCGATACCGGGGAGCTGAGGAGGAGCTGCGAGAAGGGAATGATCTCGAGCAAGGGTTTCCTTGAGCGACTCGAGCGTTTTAAGGACGATCCTGGAAGTCAGGAAACATCGAGGACCCTCTATGACGAGATCCTGCAGACCCAGAAAAACCTGAGAGCTCTCAAGGGGGACCTGTTTGAGCTCGACACCCTGCTTCTTGAATTCGAGAAGGCGTACCGCCGCTGCGAAGCCCGGCTGGAGAGCCGTCCGAAGAGCCCCTTCAATACGACCAAGAAGAAGAAGGAACTAAAGTTCTGGTCTGAGAATATTGTCTTTTCGCTCAAAGCCGCCGAGAAGCTTGCGAGTGACCTGGGGAAAGGCGAGGTCTTCCTTGCCGGCAAAACCAGCGGAAAAATCGAAGAAGATCTGAATCTCTTCGACAGTCGGATCCAATCAGAGGAAGCCGCCGCCACGGCTGCCGCCGTCAAGCCCCCGAAAGATGAGCCGGAGACAAAGACCACCTCCCCTGACACGGAGGCCGGGACAGCTCCGGCCGGGACAGCTCCCGCTGAGAAAGAAACGCCTGATAACAAACCGGAGGCCGAGCCTGAAGAGGCAAAGCAGAAGCCTGTAAAGAAGCCGGCTGCCAAGGCCGCCGCGAAAAGCAGCGATGGCGCTGGTATTCTGCTGGGCATCCTCTGCGGACTGGGCGGAGCCCTGGCCGGGGCGGGGATACTGCTGCTCTACCTCAGAAAGAAACACTACTTCTGAGCCTGGGCAACAGAGTATCCACGCCTCCGACAGCCGCCCCCTGGTGGGCTATCAGTTGCCCTGGTCAGAGAATGTCCCGGCAGACGATTCAGCAGCGACGACGTCCTGCGCCGCGGAAGCTCTCCCTACTCTTGAGACGGAGGAGGAGCATCTCCGCCTCCATCTCCGTCCTCAAGGCCCTTCTTTGACAGCTTGATGCGTCCCTGGTTGTCGGTCCCGAGGCACTTGACCTTGATGATGTCTCCAATCGAGACCAGGTCACCAACCTTGTCGACAAAACCATCCGCAAGCTCGCTGACGTGAACAAGACCTTCCTGGCCGGGAAGAACCTCGACAAAGCAGCCGAAGTCCTTGATCGAAACGACCTTGCCCTCGTAGATCCTGTTCGCCTGGACCTCCTCGGTCAGGGCCTCGATCTTTGCCTGGGCTCCCTGGGCACCTTCCATGTCGGTACTCCAGATCGTCACGACTCCATCGTTTTCGATTTCGATGGTCGTCCCGGTCTCTTCCTGGATGCTCTTGATCATCTTGCCTCCAGGTCCAATGATCAGGCCGATCTTCTCAGGATCGATACGGATCTGGATAATCCTCGGGGCATAGGGAGAAATATCGGCGCGCGGCTTATTGAGAGCCTTGAGCATCTCCTTGAGGATGTGAATCCTTCCCGCCTTCGCCTGCTCCAGGGCCTGGCCCAGGAGCTCCTGGCTGACCCCGGTGATCTTGATGTCCATCTGAAGGGCCGTAATCCCGAACTGGGTTCCAGCAACCTTGAAATCCATGTCACCATTGTGGTCCTCGCTGCCGAGGATGTCGCTGAGGATCGCGATGTTGTCGCCATCCTTGACCAGTCCCATCGCAATACCCGCAACCGGCTGGCGAATCTTGACTCCGGCATCCATGAGCCCAAGAATACCGCCGCAAACCGATGCCATGGAGGATGAGCCGTTGGACTCAGTAATATCCGAAACAATTCGGACGGTATAGGGGAAGTCCTCTTCCTCGGGAATGACCGCGGCCAGGGCCCTCTGGGCGAGGTTGCCGTGACCGATCTCCCGCCGCTTCGGCCCGCGATTGGGCCAGGACTCACCAACACAGAAGGCCGGGAAGTTGTAGTGAAGCGTGAAACGCTCACGGTACTCTTCGCCAAGCCCATCAACGATCTGCTGGTCCTTGCCCGTTCCAAGCGCCACCGAAACAAGAGACTGGGTCTCGCCTCGGGTGAAGAGCGCGGAACCGTGGACCTGCTTGGGAAGGACTCCGACCTCTCCCTTGATATCCCTGATATCGGTAGTCGAACGCCCATCTGTTCTCGTTCCCGAGAGGATAAGTTCGCGTTCAGCCTCCTCGGAAAGTCCGCGCAGGAGCCCCTTGACGAGATCGCGTTCGGGAAGCGAGGAATCCGGCTCGGCGCCTTCCTCCGGCTCGGGACTGACCTCATCCAGGCAGGCCGAGATATACTCGGACACCGCACCGCTGCGGGCGTGCTTGCCTTCGGTCAGCAGCTTTTCGCGGAAACCATCAAAATACTTCGATTTGAGCTCAGCTGTCTGCTCGGAGTGGTCCGGAAGATCCTCCAGCTCCATCTTGGGCTTACCGCCCTGGGCGACGAGCTCATTCTGCAACTCAACGATCTCGCAGATAACCTCATGAGCCTTCGCGATAGCCTCGATCATCTTCTCTTCGGAAACTTCCTTCGCGCCGCATTCGACCATCGTAACGGCTTCCATCGTTCCGGCAACGACGAGGTCAAGCTTGCTCTCCTTGAGCTGCTCGAGGGTGGGGAAGACAATCAGCTCTTCATCGATCAACCCGATTCGCACCGTCCCCAAGGGGCCGAGGAAGGGAATGTCGGAAACACTGAGGGCTGCTGAAGCCGCGATGCCGGCCAGCACATCAGGATCATTCTCCTGGTCTACCGAAAAGACCTGCGCTGCTACAGACGTATCCGCCACGGCGGGGTTCTTGCTGTAGTTGTCCGGAAACATGGGACGGATCGGCCTGTCGATCAGACGACAGGTCAGGATTTCTTTCGTGGTCGGACGGCCTTCTCTCTTGATGAAGCCGCCGGGGAATTTTCCCGCAGCTGTCGTCTTTTCCCTGTAATCAACCGTGAGGGGAAAGAAGTTCATGCCGAACCTTGCCGAGGAGGAGGTCACCGCAGTAAACACCTGCGTGTCTCCATAACGGACCATCGTGGCCCCATTCGCCTGGCGGGCGATTTTCCCGGTCTCGATTACTAATGTTCTACCTGCTATTTCTTTTTCTACTCTTACTGTCATCGTCTTCTTTTTTCTTCTGAACTAATACTGAATGATTCTTACCTTCTACCTCAAGAGGCCTCGGCTCTCCGAAACCCCGTTCTTCAAATTTTCTTTGCTTCCAGCCTCCTTAAAGCTCCCCGGATAATTTATTCTCAGTCGGCCTTGCCGACTGACCCTACGGGCAGCCTGTTTTTATTCGGCCCCACATGGGGCGCTAATTTGTTATTAGATGATGCCTTCGGTGTCGAAGCAGGATCCAGCGCAGAGGTCGATCTACAGGATTGCAATCGACCAGGATACGCGGAAGCCATGCGCCGAATGAATCAGCGTCGAATCCCCAGTTCGCCAATCAAAGTGCGATAGCGCTCGAAATTCTCACTCGCAAGATAGCGAAGCAATTTGGCTCTCTGCCCCACAAGCATGAGAAGTCCACGCCGAGTGGCATGGTCCTTCTTGTGCTCCTTGAGGTGCTCTGTGAGACTTTTGATGCGCTGACTGAGAAGAGCTATCTGCACCTCCGGGCTGCCCGTATCGCCTTTGCTGCGGGCAAATCGTTCGACAACGGCCGAACGGGTCATTTCGGTTATTTCCATTCTTCGTAAACCGACCTTCTATCTGGTACCTATTCTTAATTTCAAGCCTGCTATCCTATCACAGAGCCCTATTCGGGCAAGCTAAAGATGACTTCCAGCGGTCTATTCAAAAGAAAAAATGGCTGCTGGAGCCTCATCCATCGGTTACCGGAGGTTCCTTGTTCAGATGGTCCAAATAACCCTGCAGGATAATCTGGGCCGCAACCATATCGACCCTGTCCTTTCGCCTGTCGCCATGTATGCCGGCCTCCGTAAGAGCGCTCTCCGCCTCGAAGCTGCTCAGGCGTTCATCCCAGGCATTTACCGGCAAACCGGTCCTCTTCTCGACCTCCCGTGAAAACTCGAGAACCTTCCTGGCACGAGGCCCCTCACTCCCATCCATATTCAGGGGGAGGCCGACGACCACAGCCTCGATGTCTTCTTCTTTGACAAGCCTCCCGAGCGTCTCCCAGAGAGCATCTTCTCCGGTAGCGACCCGGCGGGGAGTCGCGATGAGCTGACCCGCATCGCTCAGCGCGATCCCGAAGCGCTTGTCTCCATGATCGATTCCAAGAATTTTTCCCATTTCGTTACACCTGTCTTCTCCAGATCGGCTTCCAGGCTTCAGCCACCAGATGGAGGTTCGGAACGAGCGGCATGATCCACCTCCTGGGCGAGGTCTTTCACCCGCTCAACGGAATCACGATGACAGACCAGTATCGCATCTTCAGTCTCGACAATGACGAGATTCTTCACCCCGACCGTACCTATGATCCTTCGATCTGACAGAACGATACAATCCTCGGTATCCAGGCCGACAAAGTTCCCCCGGATGCGATTGCCTCCTTCTGATGCCGCCAGCTGGGCGCCGTAACGCTCCCAGGTCCCGACATCCGCCCAGGAAAAAGAGCCCCTGACCGCCACAACGCTCTCGGCCTTTTCAAGAATTCCGTGATCAACAGACACCTTCTGTGCCGGAGCCTCATGCGCTGAGTCAGCGAGCAGTCCGCAGACCTCCGGCAGGTAGCTCTCCAGCAAGCGGAGGTACCCCGCGGCGCTCCAGAGAAAGATCCCGGTGCTCCACAGCGCTCCCCCTCCTTCAACCAGGCCTCTGGCGATCTCCCGGGAAGGTTTCTCCACGTAGCTCGAGACCTGGTGACACTGCAGGCCAGCGAGCTCCGCAAGCTCCTCTCCACACGTAATATAGCCGAAGCCCGCATCAGGAGAGCTGGCATCCACTCCAAGAACAACCGTCGCCGGATCGGCTTCAGCGGGCAGGTCTCCATAGCAATCCACCGCGAATCGAACTGTACGAGCAAACTCCTCAGGCTCGGAGATGAGGTGATCGGAGGGACAGGCCAGTAGCAATCCCTCGGGATCCAGCTTTAAAACCGCTCGCGCCGCCAGCGCGATCGCCGCGGCAGTCCCCCGATTTTCCGGCTCGGCCAGGAAGTTCCCAGGGGCGAGACCTGGCAGCTCCTGCTGGATGAGACCGGCGTGGTCGGCCTGCCCTACAACAAAGAGCCGATCTTCTCCATCGAGGAGCCCTGCCAGTCTCCTGCAGGTCAGCGACAGCAGCGAAGAACCATCTCCGCCAAGCGGAAGAAAAGGTTTCGGCCTGTCTTTCCGGCTCAACGGCCAGAATCGTCCTCCACGCCCACCTGCAAGTACTACCGCATAGAGCCTTCTCAAAGGCCTTCCCTCACCCGGTTGGCTCCGGGGCGTCTGCTAGGATTCTTTCCCGCCCGCGCGTGCCCCCGCAGGCTCGCCAGGCGGGCCTGCAGCTCAACCAGTTCTGTGGAATCAGGGGCGAGTCGGCCGCAGTTCTCAAGCGCTCGATGAGCGATCGTCAGGTTTCCGCTTTCCAGCGCCGCGTCCGCCAGCAGATGCAGACGCAAGATTTCATCCGACTGCTTGAGGTTGAATTCGGCTGCCTCGCTAAGGTAGGAGGTCAGCAGAAGCGGGGCTAACGTCCCGGGCAGCTTGCGTAAATAGAGATTTCTGAGGTGGCCGATCACCTGGTCGTAATAATGCCGCGGACATTTCGACCGGCACTCATGATGGTAAAAAGTGCGGAGTCTCTCAGCCGCGCCGAGGTAATTCTTTTTCGCGATGTAATGCTCCGCCAGCAGGAAGAGACTGTCGAGGTAGTCCTCGCGGCAGAGATACTCTTTGAGGTACCCACTGCCAAACTCTTCCTCCATCTCAGCGAGCATCTCCGCGCCCTGGTCCTCCTGCTTATTGGTCATGTAAAAGAGAATCAACAGGGCCCTCGCGCCCGGCGTCTTTCTCGTGAAATAGAAAGGCTCCTTCTCGCCTCGAACCTTCAACGCCGCCTTGCGATGGATATCAAAGACCCGGCGGTTCTCATCGTTTCCCAGGATCTCGTAGGCCTCGATAAGAAGCCGAATCCTGTGCTCCGCCCATTCGCGTCTCTGGGGATTCTTGTCGGGATGCGCATCGAGGACCAACCGCCTGTAGGAGCTGCGGATCTCATCCCGAGTAGAGGTCTCGCTCACTCCCAGGATGATGTAGTAATCAAGCTCCTGCCGGAATTCCTTGCGATTGGTATCGTACATTCAATCGTTCCCGCCAGAGCGGGAAAGCGACCCGCTGTCCAGGAGAATAGTGACCGGGCCGTCGTTATCGAGCCGAATGTTCATATGAGCTCCGAACACTCCCTCTCCGACCTCGATCCCGCTGGACCGAAGATTCTCACCAAAGAGCCTGTATAATTCCTCCGCGCGCGCTGGATCTTCCGCGTCGACGAAGGATGGCCTGCGCCCACGGCGGCAGTCGGCCTGGAGGGTAAACTGGGAAACCAGCAGGAGCTCCCCCCCGATATCTTTCAGGGAACGGTTCATGGAGTGCTTTTCATCCGGAAAAATTCTCAACTCGACAATCTTCTCAGCCAGCTTTCTTCCAGCTTCCTCACTATCACCTTTTCCTATGCCAAGGAAAACCAGCATCCCGGCTCTGATCGAGCTGACGACCTCCCCATCGACCTCAACCGAGGCATTCCTGACTCTCTGGAGTAGCGCCTTCATCTCCTGTCCCGCGGCTCCAGTGAAGGCCGCGGGCCGAAACGACCAACCGGATACGGCCTATTCTCGTAGCTAATGACCACGGGTTCAATTTCCCCCTCAAAATAATCTCCGCTCAGTTTATTCATCATCCGGCCCGTCCTCGCCCGAGCCGACATCCTCCCAGGAGAGGGAAGCTCCATCTTCGCCGGCAATGCCGGCCTCCTCGCAGAGAACCTCGATCTTCTTCCTGGCCTTCTCAAGCAAATCCTGGCAGTGACGCCATGATTTAAAGCCGCCCTCAAACTGGGAGATGGCCTCATCAAGGGTCAGGCTGCCATCTTCAAGCTTGGCGACCGCCTCTTCGAGCTTCTCCAGCTCACCCTCAAAATCCGGGCCCTTGTCTTTCTTCGCCGTTTTCTTTGCCACTCTCGTGTCCTCCGTAAATTCGATCTTCTTCAGTTCTGCTGTCCTGCATCCTCAACCCGGACCTTCGCCTCACCCCGCTCAAGCCGCAGACGGAGGAGGTCTCCCTCGCTCAGCTCATCCGCCCCGGTTACCGTCTTCCCGTCAGCATCGAGCACCACGGAATAGCCGCGCTTCAGGACTCCATAGGGGTTCAGGCTCTCGAGCCTCGAACCGAGAAGAGCCAGCGTGTTCTCCAACTGGTCCAGCCGGCCGCGGGCCAGAGACTGGAGCTCTCCCAGCCCCCTGTCGAGATGTTCGAATCTCTCTTCGACTACCAGCTGTGGATTCAACATATACCGTGTGGACATCTTCTGCGCGAGCTCCGCCTCTCCCCGCTGCGACCACGACCTCAGCCCCATGGCCAGGCGCCGGCGCAGACCATCCATGCGCGAGACGACCTCCCGCAAATCCGGGGTCACTGCGGAGGCTGCCGCTGTCGGAGTGGCCGCGCGATAATCCGCCACAAAATCAGCTATTGTGTAATCAACCTCATGCCCAATCGCTGAGACGACTGGAATCGCGCTTTCGGCAATCGCTCGGGCTACCACCTCCTCATTAAAAGCCCAGAGGTCTTCGAGACTCCCGCCTCCACGGGTCAGCACAATCACATCCACCCCCGCAGCGCTTCCCTGGAGCAGCTCCAGGGCCCGCGCAACCTCAGAGGCCGAGCCTTCGCCCTGGACGCGAACTGGAACAAGTCGAACCCGGGCTCGCGGATTGCGAACGTCAAGGGTTTCGAGGAAATCACGCACCGCCGCGCCCGTCCGCGAGGTGACCAATCCGATCCTGGCCGGAAAAAAGGGCAGCTCCATCTTCCTGTCGGAGTCAAAGAGCCCCTCCGCCTCGAGCTTACGTTTCAATTGTTCGAAGGCGAGTTGGAGTTCGCCCACTCCCTCCGGCTCGAGACGATCAGCGACCACCTGGTATTCGCCCCTGGCTTCGTAGACCGTCACCTTCCCCGTCACCACGACCTTCATACCTGTCTCAGGCTCAAAACGAAGCCTCGCCGCCTGGCCCTTCCACATGACCACCTTCAGCTGGGAGCTGGAAATCCGCGATTTCCCGCCATCCTCGTCATCTACCAGGGTCATGTAGATATGCCCGGACTGGGCACGGGTAAAATTGCCGATCTGCCCCCTGACGCGCAGTGTAGCGAAGGTCGTCTCCAGGATATCACGAACATTCCTGGTGAACTCCCCCACGGACCAGGTCGTCTGCTCCGCAGCGAAATCAAATTCGCCCTGCGTCTCTACCATCTCAACCCTGTCCAGCCCGCAACATCACCCTCTCAAAATGAACGGCCTTACCTGTCTCGGTATCGATGGTGACCACCGCCCCGCACAGGCGGACATCGCCTGTGGCGACATCGAAGGGCGCGTGCATGGTTGTCTCGAACTTGAAGATGACGCTTTCTTTCTTACGGCCGATCACTGAATCATAGGGGCCTGTCATTCCCAGGTCCGTGATGTAGGCCGTTCCTCCTGGAAGGATCCTGTCATCGGCCGTTGGAATGTGGGTATGGGTACCGAACAGGCAAGAGACCTCGCCGGCAAAGCGCCACCCCATGGCAATCTTTTCGCTCGTGGCCTCCGCATGGACCTCGACAATACACATGGGCGTCGAGGCCTTCATCTCTTCCACAGCCCGGGCTACGGTCTTGAACGGACAGTCGACGCCGCCCATGAAGACTCGGCCGAGAACCGTCACCACCCCGATACGAAAACCCTGGGGAGTCTCGAAAACCCTTCGCCCTTTTCCCGGGCAGGTGATGGGATAGTTGTGCGGCCGCAGCAGACGCTTGTCCCTCTCGAGGACGGGAATCACCTCCTTGCGCCGCCAGGTATGGTCGCCGCTGGTGACGACATCTACCCCGGCGGAAACAATCTCCTTGAAGAGGTTCTCGGTAATCCCTGAACCCTGGGCGGCGTTTTCACCATTGGCGATAACGAACTCGATCCCATTGCTGGCGACATAGTCTCCTAGCAATTCTTTGACAGCAGACCTTCCGGGCTTGCCTACGATATCACCTATGAGTAGGACCTTGATCTCCACGATTCCCTCGCTTACCTGGCGTATTCAACGACTCGAGTTTCCCTGAGAAGAGTCACCTTGATCTCACCGGGGTACTGCAAAGTGTTCTCGATCTCCTTAGCGATATCCCTGCAGAGCTTGATGGCATTCTTGTCACCCACCTTCTGTGAGTTGACGAAGACCCTGATCTCACGTCCAGCCTGGATCGCATTGGCCGCTTTGACTCCCGAAAAGGTTAGCGCCACAGCCTCGAGATTCTCGAGCTTCTTGATATAGCGCTCAAGCGTTTCTCCACGAGCACCCGGCCTCGACCCGGAAATCGAATCTGATATCTGGGTAATGACCGCGTAGATCGATTCCATCGGCACATCGTTATGGTGCGAGGCGATTGAATTGACAACCTCCGGCGGCTCGTCATACCGCCTGGCGATATTGGCTCCGATCTCGGGATGGCCTCCTTCAATCTCATGGTCAACCGCCTTCCCCACATCATGGAAAAGAGCGCAGCGCTTGGCGAGAACCGGATCGACTCCCAGCTCCGAGGCTAACATTCCGGCGAGATGCGCGCATTCTTTCACATGCTCCAGAACATTCTGCCCATAGCTGGAGCGGAACTTCAGCCTCCCCAATAAGGTCACCATCTTGGAATGCACCCCTGGAAGGTTCAGGTCAAAGACGGCCTGCTTGCCTTCCTCCTGGATGATGTCGTTCATCTCACGCTTTACCTGGGCGACAATCTCTTCGATCCGGGCCGGGTGAATACGGCCATCGGTGATGAGTTGGCCCATGGACTGTCGAGCCATCTCCCTGCGGATGCTGTCGAAACAGGAAACGATAATGACTCCCGGCGTATCGTCGACGATGACATCGACTCCCGTGGCCTTTTCAAAGGCGCGAATATTACGCCCTTCACGGCCAATGACGCGCCCCTTCATCTCATCGTTGGGAATCTCGATCGTGCTGGTTGTGATATCCCGACAATAGCTTGAGGCCAACCGCTGAATGCAGCTTGCCAGGATCTCCCGTCCCTTGGTCTCTGCGGATTCTTTGACCCTGTCGAGCATGTTATTGAGCATTGTCTCCTGCTCGTGGCCGAATTCCTGCTCAAGCTTTTGCAGAAGGAGTTTCTTGCCCTCCTCCGGGCTCAGGTTGGTCACACGAAAAAGGTTCTGCTTCTCTTCTTCAATAACCTGTTCGAGCTCCTGTTCGCGCTGCTCCATCATCGAGGTGCGCTTGTCGAGGCTCTTGTCCTTGTTCTCAAGGTAGCTCTCCTTCTTGTTAAGAAGGTCAAACTTCCTGTCGAGATTGTCTTCCTTCTTTGCCAGTCTGGACTCTACGGACTCGAGATCTTTACGTTTCGAGTCAATCTCTCCCTCGAGATGTTCCTGACGTTTGTCTGATTCCTTCCTGGCCTTGGCGAGGAAATCTTCCTTTATCCTGCCGCTCTCTTTTTCTGCCTCAGCGCGAATGTCACTCGCGGTCTGCCGCGCGGCTACGATCTTTA
>DCKY01000030.1:0-1242 GCA_002320775.1 Planctomycetes bacterium UBA1662 | reverse complement strand
AGCACGATCTGTGAAGAATCCATGCTTCCATCCTCTCAAACCTGAGCAGGGCTCGAGCGGATACCGAGGGGTACAACGGAAAACCTCACCGATAGCAGAAGGGGCTCTAAGAACGCGGCCTGCGCTCCAGTGCGGACCTCGGCTGCCAGCCGAGAACCGGACTATGCCTGTAAACCGAAATTCAGCCGGTGTAGGTGGTTAGATATCTTCAACCCTGCTCGATAACCCGAGGAGGTCGAGATTCCACCATTGGGCAACTCAAGGCAAGAGGCATCGTCTTTTCGATGCTGAGAGACAAGATCTCCCCTCCTGTTCGTAAGAGATAAAATGCCCAAACTATGCGGCATTCCCTCACCTTGATGACTAATTCGATCCAAACAAATCGCTCCTGTTCTGCTATGAAACGGTGAACTTGCAGTCCACTGTACCAACCGGCACCACTCCCCGAATTCTGCTCCAGGGGTTATGCAATAGTGATAGTTATTGTTATTTACTGAATAAACACCAACAGCCCCCTGGACCAAGCCGACTGGGCTCGAATCATTCTCGGGGTATCCCGCTTTATTTGCCTGATCGGCGGAACTGACACCAAGTTCTCCTGGTCCTGCAAAGCTTGCAGCCAGAGAACTTGCCGGCAGCCAAAGGGTAACAGCCAGCAATACCAGGAAGGCGATGCAGACCGATGCGCGTACGCAACCGGCAAGCAAACCATCCACTCTAATATTTGCCGTACCCATCATTGAAATAGTCCAAAAGGTTGTTGTGGCAGCGAACACACTGCCGACCCGGATTATAGATGGACGCTGAGGTGTCAGTCAATTCCAAACGCCGGGTACGAAAAAACCCGCCGGGACTCGTAGGCCTTCAAATTTTTGTCCAAGGATCGTCCTTGGACAACCTTGATTGAAGACCCCGCATCCTGGCGGGCTGTAATTTAAATAAAGCGGGCGCTACCTACTCTCTCAGCGTTAACCAATACCATCGGTGCGAAGAGCTTAACTACCGTGTTCGGAATGGGAACGGGTGTGGCCTCTTTGCTTTAGGCACCCGCAAATTTTAATTGGTGTAACTTGGTAGGGGTCCGACCAGGCGCTCACTCGTAGCGCTGACGTTCCGACAGGTGCACGCGACGGACAATGCCGCTGCGTAACACTCCTGTGCGGAAAAGATGGCAGTTAAGCCAATCGGCAAATTAGTACCGGTCAGCTGAATACATCGCTGTACTTACACTTCCGGCCTATC
>DCKY01000198.1 GCA_002320775.1 Planctomycetes bacterium UBA1662 | reverse complement strand
AAGCTTTGAAAAGCCCGTAAAGACAAGGGCTGGGGCCCGCGGGTCTTCCGAGCTGACGATCGCCGTGGTCAAGGTGGGCTTGAGCGCCACTGGCCCATCCTTCCACTGCAGCTCAAGGTAATTAAAGGCCGCCTTTTCCTCCAGCCTGGCGATACCGAGCAAAATCGGCTTCACCACCGAGATGGTCTGCGCCAGGCGTTTTCCTCCGACCTGTTTGCCCTTCCTGTTTGGCGGTACACGGCCGCCGGGACGACCGCCGGGACGGGCGCCGGGACGACGTCCAGGACGCCTGCCGGGGCGGACCTCGGGATCATCGGGCAAGGGCGGGACCGCCGGCCTGAGCCGGACCTTCAACAGCTCGGCTTCGTATTTCTTTACAAGCGTTTTGAGCTCATCGCTGCCCGCCGCATCCCCATAGGAACTCACGGGAAAAACCAGGACCAGGAATAACGCCAAACACAAACATCTCGACATAGAATTAACCGTCCTTTTTCTTGCTCTCTGGCTCGGCCCCGGGAGTGGCCTGGCCCGCAGAAGCCTTGTTGCGCTCCTTGCGGCCGCGAGCGATCGAGGCCTTCACGCGCTTCTTGACAAGCTGCGGATTCATCTCAAAGTCATCCTTCGACAGCTCCTTGTGGCGCTCACAAAGCTTGAAGAAACTCAACGCTGTCAGCGCCACCATACCCTCGAGGGTAGGATGCAATTCATCGCGCTGCAGCAGGGTCCGAAGAGAACCTTCCGGGTAGCTGATCTCGTCAACCTTGACACCCTTTCCGGCTCTCAGATCATTGAGAAACTCGGCCATGGGCACCATAACGACATTCTTGTGTTCAGCAGCCCAGGCATCGATCCGCTCATTCAGGCGCTTGAGAGTCCCCGGGCTGGGCATCTGCCGGACCGAGAGCATCTTACCTACCGAGGCCCTCATGTCGGGAATCCTGCTGAGAAGGATCGGACATTTCAGCTCGGAAAGGGATTTCAAGGCGAACTCGAGATCCTCCATCCGTCGCTCCTCGCTCTTCGCTCCGTAGCCAAACCAGAAAAGAAAATCGACCGCCAGGACAAGAGTGGCCCTGGCCTTCGCGGCGCTGCGGATCGCCTGGGTACCCATCCAGCGGGGATTCATGAAAAAAAGTGAGGACGAAGTGTTCAGCACCTTGTCGTGCTCCACCTCCACCATCTGCTCGACAATCTTCGCGAGGGTGACGGTACGGCCCGCCTCGCGCCGGGTGTTGAAGCCCGCCGAGGCGCTGGCGCCAATCACCACGATCCGTTTCCAGGCGCTCTCACCCGGCTCATCGGCGCGCGCGAACCCGACCGGAAACACCAAGGGCAGCAGAAACAGGACTGAAAATATGAACTTTTTCGACAAGGCGGGGATACCCATCTATCGCTTTGAAGCCGCGGGGGCCAACACCCCCCGCATCCAGTATATGAGATGCTGCGTCTAACGTACCAATCGATCCGTCAGCGGAATAGAAAAATGCTCAGGAGCGGGAGATGAACTCGTCAAGGTTGAGGAGAACCCGTGACAGGCCCACCCAGCTGGCCAGCTCCTCGGCGGAAACGCCATCCACGGAGAATTTTCCGAGCATCTTCTTCGCTCCCTCGGGGTCAGCCTCGCAGAACTTACGCAGCCTCTGGAAGAGCGCCTGGAGACTTTTCAGCTCCTCCGCTCCGGGTTCCCTGCAGAGACAGAGCCTGAAGGCGTAGCGCAGCCTGTCAGCGGAATCCTTGCCGCCCTCCTGAACGATTCGCGCTCCGAAGGCCTGCGCGCATTCGAAGAAGACCGGATCATTGAGCAGGGTCAGGGCCTGCAGGGGCGTGTTGGAACGCTCGCGACGCAGGCAGGTTACCGTGCTGTCCGCGCTGTCGAAGGTCATGAGCATCGGATAGGGAACGGTGCGCTGGAAAAAGATGTAGAGCCCTCGCCTGTAGCTGTCCGATCCCTTGCTCTGGGGCCACCTGACAGAGCCGGCATAGCCCAGCTCAGCGACACCCGAAGGGAGCCTTGGACGAATGCTCGGCCCACCGAGCTTGCGACTCAACAGGCCGCTCGCATCGAGACTGAGATCGCGAATGATCTCGGCCTCGACCCTGAAACGGTTCTGGCGTGAAAGGAGATCGTTCTGTGGATCGAGAGACGCGAAGGCGGGACGGACGACGGAGGCCTGCCGGTAGGCGGCTGAGGTGACCACCAGCTCGATCATCTCCTTGCGGCTCCAGCCCCTTCTGATGAGCTCGGAGGCCAACCAGTCAAGCAGCCGGGGATGGCTTGGAGCGGATCCGCGCACGCCAAAATCATCCACGGTTGTGACCAGCCCCCGGCCGAAGAGGTATTGCCACCAGCGGTTGACCGTAACCCGGCTGGTGAGAGGATTGGCGGGATCGAGGAGCCAGTTGGAAAGGTCCAGGCGATTGGAGCGGCCGTTCTTCGACCTGAAAGGATGCAGGGCCGCCGGCGTGCCCGCCTGGACCTCCGCTCCCCGGCGAAGAAAATCTCCCCTGATGAGCAGATGGGTCTTCCGCGGACTGCCTCTCTCAACCAGGATCCGGGCCTGGGTTTTTGATGAGGGAAGCTTCGGCGCCTTCTGACGGTGCTCGCTGACGGCCTTCTCGAGAGCTCTCCAGCCCTGGTCGCCGGCAAGAAGCTCGGAGCTGATTCTTTCCAGCTCGTCCGGGGTCCACTCCCCCACCGGCTTCGAAAGCGCCGCAAGGTAGCTCTTCGGCAGCAGCAGGGCCGGCCCGGCGTTGGCGCTTACCGCCACTCGGAATCGGCCGAGGACATGCCTGCCTCCGTAGCCCTGGATGATATTCAGCGAGAGCTTTGAGCCCGCGGGGAGCGCGAGAGGCTCAGCAAGAATGAAAACCGCGGTGCGATCCTGGTTGAGCGGATTGGCCCCGGCGATGGCCCAGCCCTTTGCGTTTTTACCTTCTCCGGAACCATCGATCGCCTGCTGAATATCGAAATCCTTCTGGGAATGGTCGGCGGTGGCGCGACGGAAATCGGCCTTGCCAAGCTCCCGGCCTTCGCCGTCCACAACGGAGAGCTCGAGCTCTGAGAGAACAAAGTTACCGTTGTCGGCGCGCCCCGGCCCCTTCTTTGGAAGGCTGTCATGGGTCAGCACCTCCAGGCGGAGGGCCATCACCCGCTCGAGGCCCGCCTCGAAGTCCAGGGTGTAGGTATCCTTGTCGGGGGTCTTGCCACCGACAAGAACAGAACCATCCTCGAGGGTCTTCAACGACGCCCCGGAGGATGCCGTGGAGGTTGACGGGGAGAGTGCCTTCCAGCTCGAAGCGGCCAGGTCGCCCTTGCCATTGGCGAGCAGCTCACCAAGTCGTTTCACTTCATAGTCCCGCAGCGGCTTCTCCAGCAGGGAGAGGGTCTTCCTGTAGACGTCTTCTTTCTCGTTGTAGGCGTCGAGATCATGGGGAAGAGGGGCGGTGATTTTCTTCTCATCACAGCTGTTGAAAAAGGCGAACAGGCTGTAGTACTCCCGCTGGGTGATCGGATCGTATTTATGGGTGTGGCATTGGGCGCAACCCACGGTCAGTCCCAGCCAGACGCTGCCGGTGGTATTCAGCCGGTCAACCACGGCCTTGATCCGGAACTCCTCCTGGTCGGTCCCGCCTTCAGTGCTCGAGAGGGTGTTGCGATGAAAACCGGTCGCGACCTTCTGCTCGATGCCGGAGTCCTCCAGCAGATCGCCCGCCAGCTGCTCGCGGGTAAAGCGGTCGAAAGGGAGATCCCGGTTGAAGGCCCCGATGACCCAGTCCCGATACCTCCAGGCAAAAGGACGAACCCCATCCTTCTCGTATCCATCGCTGTCAGCGTAGCGCGCGAGATCCAGCCAGTAGCGCCCCCACCTCTCACCGAAATGGGGAGACTTCAGCATGCGCTTGACCAGGTCCTCCCAGGCCCTGGGGCTCTTGTCCTCCACAAACCTGCGCACCTCCGCCGACCCGGGCAAGAGGCCCGTCAGGTCCAGGCTCAGGCGGCGGATCAGGGTATACCGGTCAGCCTCTGCGGAGGGCGAGAGACCCGCGTCCTTCATTTTCGAAAAGATAAATCGATCGATGGGGTTGCGGGACCAGGAATCTCCATCCATCGCCGGCGGTTCGGTTCTCTCTACCGGTCGCAAGGCCCACAGCCCGGGAGAGGCTGACGGCTTCCCTCCAAGCCGCTCGTCGGAGGGCCAGGGCAGGCCCTGGTCAATCCAGGCTCTCAAGATACCAACCTCAGCGACGGTCAGGCGCTTGCCGGCCTTCTCTGGCGGCATGACCACCTTGCCAAGGGCTGCTACCGCGTGGATCAACCTGCTGCCCGCGCTATCGCCCGGGAGGACAACCGCTCCCTTGTCTCCACCCGCGAGAAGCTCATCCCGGCGATGGAATCGAAGACCTCCCTTGGCTTTTTCAGCCCCATGGCATTTCACGCAGCGCAGGAGCAACGGCGCGACCTGGGCCTTGAAATCAGGTTTTCCAGCCGCTGACGGGGGCAGCTTCGAGAGATCCGGCTTCTCATCTTCTTCACAAAAGGCCGCAGCGGGAAGAAAGCAGAGCAGGCCATACGCCAGCAAAGCGCAAAGTATACTTCCGGAGTGTGCTGTCTTGCGTTTCATGAGATCAGGAGTAAAAGGACACGAAATATCGTCTTCACAGGCCCAGCCGCGCAAAAGCACGACCGCTCCCGGTAGCCGATGGAAACACAGTACGCCGCCACTGTCCAGAATCGATAGCGTCCTCACCCACCCCGGCTTCCACCGGAGGGTATCGTAGAATTAAATAGCTGGCCGGTTACAATGAGCCAATGGAGAACTTCACCGCTGACGGGATCTACATCGACGCGCCACCTGAGCGCGTCTTCTCAGCCCTGATCGACCCTCAAGAGGCACTGAACTGGCTTGGCGCGGTCGAAGTTCGAATCGCTCCATCGGAAAACGGTGAATTTTCGGCCAGGTTGGAAGATGGCTCCAGCCTGCGAGGGACCATCAGCGAGCTCAGCCCGCACCAGCGGCTGACAATAGGGAGCTGTTTCCGGGAAGACGAAGGCGTATCAAGGGGACCGATGACCCTTCACTTCGAGCTCCTTCCCCGCGACAGCGGCATCTGGATCAATGTGCGTCAGGATGGTCTCGATGCTGGAGACCCGGCTGAAGGATGGGAAGACTTCGCCCGGCAGACCCGGCGCGAGCTCATCCAGTACACCCTGAAGTTGAAGAGGCAGATCGAAGGGATCTGAGCCTCCCGCCAGCTCAGCGCCTCGGCTCAGCACCGGTCAGCTGATGAGCAGGCGCCCCATTCGGACATAGCTCTCAACCCCTTCGTCCATCGCGCTCTTGGAAATCTTCTCACCTTCGGTGTGCGCGTCCGTGATGGAGCCGGGCCCGAAGAGAACCAGCTTGCCGACATCGCGTAGAAAAGGCGCGTCCGTTCCGTAGAAAACGATGGTCTCATCAAAGCCCTCGAGCCGCTCGAAGTCCGGGCTCTCCATTCGAAGGGTCACCTCGATGGTCACCTTCTCATCCTGGACGCCGGTCTCCGGGTCGACAAAACATTCAACGAGGCGCCTCTCGACCTCGGCAATATCGGTGACCACCCGGATCATAATCTCAGCGGCGGCGGCCGGGGCCAGCACATTGTGCGCCACACCGCCCTCGATACCGCCGATGTTGACGGTGGCCGGGCCGAGCAGCTCACTGGAGCCGAAATCCGCCCGCAGCACCTGCTGCAGATACCCTAGCAGGCGATGGATGGCGCTGTCTCCCTCCTCGGGATAGGCCGAGTGGCAGGCTCGGCCTTCTACCTTCACGCGCGCGCCTAGCGCCCCCTTGTGGCCCAGGGCGAGCTTGTTTTCCGTCGGCTCACCCACCACCAGGTGCCCACAGCGCACTGACCGGTTGGCGGCCACCGCGCCGACATTGTCTACCTCCTCTCCGACCACGAAGAGATAGCCGAAATCGTCGAGCCCCTCTGCAAGCAGGCGCTTGCCGGCGGCAAGAAAGCAGGCGGTGATGCCCTTGGTGTCGCAGGCTCCACGCCCATAGATGAACTCAGCATCCTCTGAGAGCGGCACATAGGGAGGCACCGTGTCGGTGTGGGTGCAAAAGATCAACGCCGGATTTTCCGGTCCGGCGACCAGGTTGCGTCGACCGGGAGCGACCTCCTCGCTGCGGACATCGAGCCCCAGCTCGCCCAGGCGTTTCTCCAGATAGGCGACCACCGGCTCCTCGTTCCCGGTGATCGACTCCAGCTCGATCAAATCCCTCGCGATCTGGTGATGGTCCATGAGAGCCGACACCGCCTTATTCCTTGAGCAGAGCCCTCAGAACGGTGTGAAGGATCCCCCCATTTCGGTAGTAATCAACCTCCACCGGAGAATCGATCCGTACAATCGTCTCGAAGGTCTTCTCGCCCGCCTCTGCAACCGCCCGCACAGTCAGCTCCTGGCGCGGCTCCAGGGCATCATCCAGACCGTCTATGCTGAAGACCTCGGTCCCATCGAGACCCAGAGAAGCGGCTCCCTCCCCGGGCTTGAACTCCAGCGGCAGCACTCCCATCCCGATGAGGTTGCTGCGATGGATCCGCTCGTAGCTCTCGGCTATAACCGCTCTCACTCCCAGCAGATAGGTCCCCTTCGCCGCCCAGTCACGTGAGCTGCCGGTGCCGTATTCCTTGGCGGCCAGGACGACCAGCGGCGTTCCCTCATCGCGGTAACGAGCGGCCGCATCGAAAATCGAGAGCTGTTCGCCGCTTGGATGATGCACCGTAACGCCGCCCTCTACCCCGGGAACCAGCAGGTTTCGCAGCCGGATGTTGCCGAAGGTCCCGCGAATCATCACCTCGTGATTGCCGCGGCGGGAGCCGAAGGAGTTGAAATCCTTGCGCTCGATTCCAAGGCTCTCGAGGTAACCCTCAGCCGGACTGTCCTCAGGTATCGCGCCGGCGGGAGAGATGTGATCAGTGGTGACGGAATCACCCAGCAGGGCAAGCGCCCTCGCATCTGTGATCGCGCTGATGGCCGGAACCTCGGGGGTGAGCTCGGTAAAAAAGCTGGGCTCTCGAATGTAGCTCGATTCGGAATTCCATTCGTAGATTTCCCCGCCGGAGACGGGGATCGCGTTCCACTCCTCGTTACCATCGAAGACGTTGCCGTACTCCTGTTCGAAAAGGTCGGGGGTAAGCGCCGTCTTCAGGACATCTCGGATCTCTTCCTGCTTCGGCCAGATGTCGCGCAGGTAGACGGGCTGCCCATCAGTGTCCTCGCCAAGAGGCTCCTGGGCGAGATCGATATCCATAGTACCGGCGATCGCGTAAGCAACCACCAGCGGAGGTGAGGCAAGGTAGTTGGTGCGCGTCAGCGGATTCACCCGGCCCTCGAAGTTCCGATTGCCCGACAGCACCGCCGCGGCGACGAGATCGTTCTCCTCGATCGCCGCGGTCACGGCCTCCGGGAGGGGACCACTGTTGCCGATGCAGGTGGTGCAGCCGTAGCCGACGATATCGAAGCCGAGGTCGCCGAGAGAGCCCGTCAGACCGGCGGCATCCAGGTAGCGGCTGACCACCCGCGAACCGGGCGCCATGCTCGTCTTGACGTAGGAAGGCACCTTCAGACCCTTCGCCAGCGCGTTGCGGGCCAAGAGACCGGCGCCGAGCATCACCGAGGGGTTGGAGGTGTTGGTGCAGCTGGTGATAGCGGCAATCACCACCGAGCCATGCCCCATATTGGACCCGGCGCCATTTACGTCCACCTCGACATTCAACGCGTTACCATTGCTCTCGACCCCATAGCTTTCAGAGAGAACTGAGCGGAAGCTCTCCTTGCTCTGTGAGAGAAGGATCCGGTCCTGCGGGCGTTTCGGCCCGGCAATGCAGGGCTTCACCACCGACATATCGAGTTCCAGCAGGTCGCTGTATTCGGGATCGGCGGAATCATCATCCCGGAACAGGCCCTGCTCCTTGGAATAGCGCTCAACGAGATCGACCAGGTGGGCTGGCCGGCCGGTGCCGCGCAGGTAATTGAGTGTCTCGTCATCAACAGGGAAGAAACCCATGGTGGCTCCGTACTCCGGGGCCATGTTCGCGAGGGTCGCCCGGTCGGCAAGGCTGAGCTTCGAGAGCCCCGGCCCGCAGAACTCGACGAATTTTGCCACCACGCCGTGGTTGCGAAGCATCTCGGTAACCGTGAGAACCAGGTCCGTGGCGGTCGCCCCCTCGGGCAACTCGCCGGTGAGCTTGAAGCCCACCACCTCAGGAGGAAGCATGTAGATCGGCTGGCCGAGCATGGCAGCCTCGGCCTCGATCCCGCCCACACCCCAGCCAAGTACGCCGAGGCCATTGATCATCGTCGTATGCGAATCAGTCCCGACTACACTGTCTGGCAACGCGATGGTGGAGCCATCAACCTGACGCAAGGTCACGACACTGGCCAGATATTCCAGGTTCACCTGGTGAACAATGCCGGTCGAGGGCGGAACCACCCGGAAATTATCGAAGGCGTCCGCTCCCCAGCGCAGGAATTCGTAGCGCTCTCCATTGCGCTCGAATTCACGCTCGGCGTTGATCAAGAGGGAGGCCAGGGATCCGTATTCATCTACCTGCACCGAGTGATCGATAACCAGGTCGACCGGAATCAACGGATTGATCTTCTTCGGATCACCACCGAGCCTGGCCGTGGCGCTTCGCAAGGCGGCCAGGTCTACGACTGCCGGAACTCCGGTGAAATCCTGCATGACGACGCGGGCGGGCTTGAAGGGAACCTCCCCGCTGCCGGGGTTGCTCCCGCTCCAGGCCGCCAGGCTCAACACATCCTCCTGGCGCACCTGAAAGCCATCGCATTGACGCAGGGCGGCCTCCAGGAGGACCTTGATTGAGTAGGGGAGACGGGAAATCGCCCCGGCACCCTGCTCCTCCAGCCTGGCCAGGTTAAACCATCCCACCTTACCCGCGGTCGTATCCATCTCGGCAAAGGCACCGAGGGCATCGTTCAAATTCGACATTACCATGATCCTTGCATTATTCGAGCCGGGCCGGCCTCTGCCTGATTAAAAGCCTACCCGCTCACCTTCGGTCCTGATGGCATCGATACAAAACTGGATGTGCTCAGTGGTATCGACCCCGAGCTCCTCGATGCCTTGCGAGATATCCTCGCGGCTGACCGCCGCCGCGAAGCGCTTGTCTTTCAATTTTTTCTTTACCGACTTTGGCTTGAGATCCGAGATTCCATTCGGACGAACCTTGGCACAGGCCACGATAAACCCTGCCAATTCGTCTACAGCGAACAAGGCCTTCGCCATCGCTGTCTCGCGGGGAGTACCGCTGTACTCAGCGTGACCAAGTATAGCGGAAAGAATCTCTTCGTCGACTCCAAGACCCCGTAGATGCTCGACTCCGATAAAGGGATGCTCCGCCTCGCCAGGGTGCTTTTCGTAGTCAAAATCATGCAATAATCCGGCGGCGAACCAGCGCTCGGCCTCAGCGGGTTCCATGCGTGCGGCGTAGGCCACCATGCAGGCGGCCACCGCCTCCATGTGTCCACGAAGAGCGGGACTCTCTGTCCACTCCATCATCAATGTCCGTGCCTGGTCCGTATTCATGACCAATAATATAGCCACTCATCGGAGCCGGGAAAAGGGGCAGCCCACAGCGGCAGCGAAGCCCGGCCTGTTTTCGTCAGCGGCGGATCGACCTTTCAGGTATCCTGATCTGCGATGACCGACACCAGCGAAAGCGGCGACCGAAGGCTCTCCATCTCCCTGGCCCTGATCTTTATCTTCGCCATGATCATGGGGCCCGGACCCGGGGTCTACCTGGTCGATCCCGGACCTGATCACGTTGGCCCGGCACCGACCTTTCTCGGACTGCCGGTCATCTACTCCTGGGCGATCCTGTGGTTCGGAGTTCAGTCGGCTGTCCTGGTGACCGCC
>DCKY01000047.1:18607-23484 GCA_002320775.1 Planctomycetes bacterium UBA1662 | reverse complement strand
CGAAGATCCGGTCCCGGTCATCTTCCCAAGGTATTCCGGGAGTTCGAGGCCTACGTTCTTGGTAATGTCATGGAGTGGAGGCAGGGATCCGACCAAGCCTGAGAGGAAGTCGGCGGTCTGGGTCTTTCCGCCGGCTCCTGTCCCTCCATCCCAGACGACTACGGAGTCGATCTTGAGGTTGGCGATGGCCTTGACCTGCTCCTCGACCAGCTTTGGAAGCTGCTCGGTGATCATCATCATCATGGCCATCTGGGGGTCGCCGGTACAAGCCTTGACGATATCTCCGAGGCCTTCGGCCTTTTTCTGAAGAATCGCGAGGAGGCCAAGAGCCTCGGCGTCCATCATGGACTTGAGGCCATCCGCTTGCCCTTGCTTGGTCCGGCGGATTTTTTCGGCTTCGGCCTCAGCGATAGTCTCGATTCTCGCCTTTTCGATCTCCGCAGGAATGACTACGTTCGCATACTGGGTGGCCTGTTCTTTCTGTGCTCGTGCGCGCTCGGCCGCTTCTTCCGATGCGTAGGCTTCTTCGAGAGCCTGGGCTGCCTGTACCTTTTCCGCTGCCGCGGCAATTCTTTCCGCTTCAGCTTCCTTCTTTCTTCGGTCAGCGTCAGAGTTGGCGACGGTGATCTTGGCGCGGTTCTCACCTTCGGTGGCTGTGGCCATCGCGCTGGAAACCTCTACGCGCTGTTCGCGTTCAGCCTGTGCCTTACCGATTTCTCCATCTCTTTCCTTCTGGGCAACCTGCACCTTGGCCTCGTTGATAGCCCGGGCAGCCGCGTCTTTTCCAAGGGCGTCGATATATCCGGATTCATCGGTGACATCCTGGATATTGACGTTGATAAGCCGGATACCGACCTTTCGCAGCTCGACCTCAACACCATTGGAGATGTTTTCGATCAGCTTGTCGCGGTCAGCGTTGATCTCCTCGATCGGCATGGTCGCGATGACAACACGCATCTGGCCGAAGATGATGTCCTGGGCGAGCTGCTGAATATCGTTCAAGGTGAGGCCCAGGAGACGCTCAGCGGCGTTCTCCATGACGCCTTTCTCTGTAGCGATACCGACGGTAAAGGTCGATGGTGTGTTGATACGGATGTTCTGCTTGGACAGGGCGCCTTCCAGCCTGATGTCGATCGGGATCGGCGTCAGGTCGAGGAACTGGTAGGCCTGGATCATGGGCCAGACAAAGGCCGCACCTCCGTGAATACATCGCGAAGATCGTCCTCCAGATGTTTTTCCATAGATCACGAGGATCTTGTCTGAGGGGCATCTCTTGAAGCGCATGGCAAAGGCTGCCAGTGTTCCAAAGATAACAAGGAGAAACACTACAGTGGTGCTGAGTAGGCCTTCCATGGATCTTCCTTTCCAGTTTAGGTGTCAGTAACTTCGATTTGAGTTTCGTCAGAGCCGTCTGTCGTTTTCGCCGTTTTGGCGGCGATCGGACCGACCAGCACAGTCTGCGGGTCGATTTGTTCTAATACGGTTATCCGGGTCCGGTTTTCCAGTTCTTCGGCTGAGTCGGTCAGGGCAACGACTTCCCGCTCGCGGCCCTGGATCACGACCTGCACCAGGCCAGTGCCCTCTCTGTTTGGGGGGATAGGCAGGTACACGCGGCCGTTGGTGCCCACCGAGTTTTTGATGTCTACGGTCCCATCTTCTTTGAGGCTATGAAGTCCCCGCATGGTCCAGAGGACCGCGAAGAGGAATAGAGAGCCTGTGATGAATCCGGCTATTGTGGCGATGAAGATGTCGCCATCGTACATGTTCAGCGCGGTAATCCCTCCCCAGCCGAAACCGACGAAGAAGGCGCAGATCGTCCTGATGGAGAGGACCCCAAGGTCGCCATCCGTGCCCTCGATCTCGAATTCACTATCGGCGACATCAAACACTCCACCGATGAGGGTCAGCACGAACTGGACGAACATAACGAGGCTCGACGCAAACGCGATGCCGTAGAATATTTTTTCATCGCCTCCCAGGGCGACCCACCATTCAGTCATGAATTACCACCTACATAGAAACCCAACCAGACCTGAAGTTTAGCAGATTCCGATAATCCGGACAGGGTAAATATCTAATTCGGTAACAAACTTTCAGGCGGTTTTCGCTGCCGCCGCAGGCAGGCTGAGATCAGCAGGCTCAACAGGACAGCGGCGAAAAACACATAAAATCCGTATCGGATCTGCACCATCGTGTCGCCCGGAAGATCCTTCAGGGCGAAGGCGGTCAGGGCGAGGAGGAAGACTTCCGCCATTGAAAATTTGCCGAGACGATCGATGCCGCGCAGGAATTTCCAGCCTCCTCCCGGGGTGCCGCCGTCAGCCGAGACCCAGTAAAATCCCAGTTTGACGATGGGGAAGATGATCGAAAAGACAGCTAACGCGACGGCAAGAAAATAGTCGCCCCCATCGAAGAGCGCCTGGATGACCCGGGCGATGGAATAGGTCCGGGGCTCCAGTTCTCCGGGGGAGAGCAGCTCCACCAGGGCGGTGAGCTCACCAGCGCCAGGGGTGATCGTGATGGTCGGGGCCGTGATGCCTATTCCAAGGGCGACAGAGGAGACGATGATGGCGAATTTGAGCATTGACGGGGACAGGTTCATGGCCCGGGGGCGCCTTCGCTACAACTGGTCTGCGGGTGATTCGGTTTCCCGGGGAAACGCCGGCGGAGATTCGTCGGCCTTGCTGACGCCGGGGCTCTGCCCCGGAGAGGCTGAGACATCCTGAATATTGATGTTGATCAGCCGAAGGCCGACCTTCCTCAGCCCATGGACGACATGCTCGGAGATGTTCTTGGTAACCTTGTCGCGGTCAGTGGTGAGCTCTTCGAACGTCATGTTCGCGATGACGTGGCGCATCTGGCCGAAGATGATGTCCTGGGCGAGTTGGTGGATATCGTTCAAGGTAAGGCCCAGGAGACGATCTGCGGCATTCTCCATGAGGCCTCTCTCTGTAGCGATACCGACGGTAAAGGTAGATGGAACGTCAAGATCGATGTTGTCTTGCGTTGGCGCCCTTTTCAGCTTGATGTCGATCGGGATCGGCGTCAGGTCGAGGAACTGGTAGGCCTGGATCATGGGCCAGACGAACGCCGCGCCTCCGTGAATACAGCGTTTGGATAGTCCTCCGCTGATCTTTCCGTAGATTACAAGGATCTTGTCCGAAGGGCATTTCTTGTAATGCGTGGCGAAGAGGATTCTGAAGAGCGCCAGTGTCCCAAAGATAACCAGGAGAAGCACTACAGTGGTGGTAGTGAGTAGTTCCATGGGGTTTTCCTTTTCCGCCTGTCCAGCTCAAGAAGGCCGCCGCCGCCAGGCATCCGGTCTATCTTAATTTACCAATGATGGCCTCAAGAGGCTGATCCCTCGAGACCAGCTTGATGAGGATTCTCTTGATACCCAGGCCTCTGGTTTTTTTAAAGCTGAGGTCGTTGATGCCTTCGTGCAGGTCCATGAGCTTCAGCTCGACTGTTCCGGCCGGGTCGTTTGGCGTCAGCGTGTCGACGTCCTCAACGTGGATCGTAAGCTTTCCCTCCTTGAGGGCCCTCACCTGTCCCGCGCGAATCATCTTTTCTCCAAGGAGCTTGTCGAGGGCTCCTTCGTTTACGCCTGACCATTCCGCGATAAGGGCGTCTTCGCTGGTGTCGCTTTCGTAGATGGTGTTGCCCTGCCACACGACCCTGTTGCGAATGTCCGGGGATGCGGTGGAGCCGGTGTCCCAGGGCTCATTGTCCTGGTTTGTAGGGAATAGCTCGACCTGTGATACATAGACATAGTAGACGCCGTCGACTTTGAGCGCCTGCCTTGTCCCGGCAGGGGCTCCTCCCCGGGGGGCATCGCGGCTTGCGGCAACCCAGAGGAAGCCGGCGGCGAGGACGACCAGCGGGGGAAGAAGGAAGCCGACCCAGGAGGCCTGGGAGGGGGCTGTGTTTTCATTCTGGATCATTTGAAGGGGTGCCTGTTCCGGCAGGGTTCTTCTATTCCGGCATTCTACACATCAGGGGTTCAGCAGTTCAGTCGTCATACGTTGGTATTCTTTTCGAAGCATCTCGTTGCGGAACTCCCTCAGCGGTGGGATCTGCAGCTTCATCAGGGCTTCGAAGTTCTGCCTTCCTGTTTTCATAAGGCGGGAGACATCACTGCTGAGCTTGACGGTCTTGTAGGTGTTCAGAGCCGTCGACAGGTTTTTTTTGATCTGCTTGTTTTCTGCCCGGATGAGGTCGGCGTTTTGAAGGAGGTATTCGGTATAGAGCTTGGCCGCCCTCATCGTCAATTCATTGGACTCAATATTGCTTCGAAGGATGTTCTCATCTCCGCCCTCTTTGCGTATGAGCTCGAGGGCCTGGCGGATGTTCCCCTCGGCATCCTTGGTGTATCCCTGGAGGCGGGGGATGTGCTCCTGGTCGATTTCCGTTATGAATCGGTGCTGCATGCGGTCCATGATCTTGACCAGCACGACATGCATTCCGTAGTAGCGCTTGGCGATGTCGAGCGCCTCGCCGCTTTGTTCCGTCAGGTCCTGGAGCTGGCCGGTAAGCTGCCGGATATTGTCAAAGAGGGCGATCATCGAGACGAAGTCGTCGCCTGAGACGGATGAGAGCAGGGATTCGAGCCCATCTCTGTCGATGTCGAGACGGAGCTCCTTCAGCAGCTTGACGATCCCATCCTTCAGGTCATCCACTATCTTCTCGCTCGCCTTGATCTCTCCTTCTTCAGCGGCGATCATCTCGTCGTAGTCTTCCTTGGTGGAGATGAACGCTCTGTCGAACAGGCCGGCCTCTTTCTCCCGGGGGGCGGAGACCCGGCGCTGCCTGTACTCGGCAAGCTTGTGATGCCCCTTGCGAATCAGCTTGCGGGTGGCGTGCAGCTCTCTCCAGAG
>DCKY01000047.1:0-18190 GCA_002320775.1 Planctomycetes bacterium UBA1662 | reverse complement strand
CCAAATGGACGCAACAGGAGGAACCGCCGCTTGGGAAGCTGGTCATGGCGGTCAACAAGCTTGCGCGCTTTGTCGAGCGTCGGCACGATTTTTTCGAAAAGGCGGCCGATACGGTCTTCTTCCTTTTGCCGAAGCTGGTCTTCGAGCGCCTCCTCCTGGGCTCGAGGGCCATTGGCGGCCGCGAAAGTCGTCGCTATGAAGAAGCTGATGGTCAGAGCGGGGATCATGCGATGGTTCATTTTTAAGTATCCATGTGTTTCGTAGGAATCCGTACGAGCCTACAGTTCAAACATCCGGGAGCCACTTTCCAAGCGTATTCCTGTCGATAACGGTAAGTTATTATACAGCTATCATTTAGGTGGGGGGGCTGGAGGCCGTCCTTCAAGTTGCACCGCGGATGAGGGTGGTGCTGGTGCTCAGGCAAAAGAGGGCTGTGGTCATTTGCCGATTCGGTAGAGATTCGACTTGGTCCTGAGGATCAGTGAGCTGCCGGAAATTGCCGGACTCGCCATGAAACCATCAGCGAGCTTGTTGCGTGCCAACAGCTTAAACTTCTTTCCGGCTTCGATGACTGGAATGTCTCCATCTTCATTGAAGAAATAGATTCGGCCTCCGGCAAGAATCGGCGATGCGGCGTAATTTCCCCCGAGTCGTTCGGTCCAGTGCGCCTTGCCTGTCTCTGCATCGACGCAGGAGGCTACGCCCAGGTCGCTAACCATGAAGAGCAGTTTTCCATCAAGAACAAGGGAAGACTTCTTCGGGACGCCCCGCCTTGAAGCCCAGGCGACATTCTTTTCCGGGAGCTCGCCTTTACCCTCCGGCCGCACAGCTGACATTCGGCCCATTCCATTGGTGATGAAGACCAGGCCGTGACCGTAGAGCGGGCGGGCCGAGGCGTTCATGCCGCCTGTGTAGACTGTCCAGAGAAGCTTCCCGGTCAGCGGGTCGAGAGATTCAGTCGCGACGGCGGCCGGGGCGATGAGCTGAGTCAGGCCCTTGTGCGTAATGACCGCGGGCGTCCCGTAAGCTTTCTTCCTGTCTCCATTGTCAGTTCGAAAATCAAAGGCGCGTTGGTGAGTCCAGCGGGTCTTTCCGGTTTTCTTGTCGAGCGCGACCACGTATTGCTTGTCGAAGCCATCAAAGTGGAGAATATAAAGATCTCCGTATGGGATAGGGGAGCTTGCCGGCGCGCGATGGTGATTACATTGAAGATCGCGCCGCTCCCAGATGGTCTTGCCCGTTGCCGTGTCGATGCAGGCATTTCCATGAGCGCCGAAGCTCACAAAGATTCTTCCCTCCTCAATGACAGGGGTGGGGGAGGCGTAGCTGTTCTTGGCGATGCAGAATTGTGGTTCAGCGACATCGAATACAAGGATGTCGTGTGTTTTCTTCCCGGTCTCCAGATCGAAGCAGAGCGCCCAGAGCTTGTGTCCATCGGGCAGGGCGTTGGTGACCCAGATCTGTTTCTTCCAGATGACAGGCGAGGACCAGGCTTTGCCGGGCAGAGGAACCTTCCAGGCGACTCCATCGCTCTCGGAGAATTCCAGGGGCAGTTCAGCCAGGGTCTTCCCATTTCCGGTGGCTCCCCGGAACTGGTTCCAGTCTTCGGCTGAGATTGTCGCAGTGACAGCAAGGAGGCACAGGCTGAGCAGGCTGAGGCAGACGCGCATGAGTTGTATCCTTGGGTGAAAAATCCTGAACCAGGATGGTTCCGGGCAGGAACCATTGCCTGTCCCTCTATTGGAAGAGACAGGCGTTTTTTTTTCAATGGGTTGCTCCGTTATCCGGATTCAAGGAGCCTTGCATGGGAGCTGGAACTCGTGCAGGATGATGGCCCGTAGCCGCGTCGCGGCGGGCTCTTTTAATGCCATCCTGAGACACTGAGGGAAGCTATATGCATATCAAGCCCAGGACTCTCTCCGTCAGCTTTATCCTGGCGGTCTGCGCCGTCCTGTCTTCTTCGCAGGAAGCGGTCGCCGCCCAGCCCAATATTGTCTTTATCATTTCCGATGATCATGACAATGAGCACCTGGGGTTTATGGGCAATAAAAGCGTCCACACCCCTAACCTGGACAGGCTGGCCAATTCCGGGACGGTTTTCTCCGTCGCCCACCTTCCAATGTCCCGCTGTCATCCGACCCTTGCGAGCTTTCTCAGTGGGCGCTGGCCGCACCAATCAGGAATTTACTACAACTACGGGACGAAGAAGCTCAGCACCAGTAATTCGCTTCCCGGCCAGCTGAAGAAGGCCGGCTACGCCACCTATGTCGAGGGGAAGTACTGGGAGGGCGATCCTCGAGAGATGGGCTTCACCCACGGCAAAGGCAAGACGGCCAGGACTTTCGTCCGAAAAGGCCAGGATGACCTTTTTTCTTTCATCGATGAGGTGGGCGGCAAGAAGCCGCTCTTTATCTGGTGGGCGCCGCTGATTCCGCATACGCCGCACAATCCCCCGAAGAAATACCGCGATCTTTTTACGAATGTGAAGATCCCGGTGCCGGCCTACATTTCGGCCGGGAACGAGGAAACCTTTCTCAGGAGGGAGCGCTTGAGTTTCGCGATGGAAGCCTGGCTCGATGATGGGGTGGGGCAGCTTGAGGGGAAGCTGAAGGAGAAGGGGCTCTACGAGAACACTCTCTTTGTTTTCCTTATCGATAATGGCTGGTGCAACGGGCGCCCTTCAAAGGGTTCGCCTTTTGAGAAGGGGGTCCGGACGCCGGTATTCTTCACCTGGCCCGCCAAGGTCAAGGGGGCCCAGAGGTTCAGTTGCCTGACCAGTACCCTTGATGTTTTTCCGACCATTCTTGACTACGCTGAGGCTGAGATCCCGAAGGGCATCGCCGGGAAGAGCCTGAGGCCGATCATTGAAGGGAAAACAACGGAAAACAGAGAGGTCCTCTTCGGCGCCATCTATCCTGCCTTCGCAACAAAAGATGACCAGCGCCCTGAGCGGGACATCTACGCCATCTACGCGCGCGACAAGAGGTGGAAATACATCTACTACCTCCAGGACGTTAAGGCTTCTATGAGTGGGAAATATTTCAGGATCCAGTCGATCGCGACGGAATTTCCCGCCAGGAAGAAGGGAGATGAAGATCTGTACGACCTGGATGTCGACCCCTTGGAGTTGAAGAGCCTCGGGGGCAAGCCAGGCCAGGCTGAGCGAATGAAGAAGATGCGGGCGCAGGCCATCCAGTGGTGGAAAGACACAGGGGGCAAGGCTTTCGACACGCGTTCGCCGCCCGCGGCCGCTGGGGAGCCTCAGTCGAAGGGGGGCAAAAAAAACCGGCGGAAGAAGAAGGCGGGGAAGAATAAAGAAGCCGGGGGTAAGCCGGCTGAAAAAGCGAACCAGGTGCTCTCCCGGCACGTTACCGTGGCGATGTTCAAGGGTAAGGAATACCGCTTGTGCAGGGGCCGAACCAGCCGCTGCCCGAAGACCTGCGGCCAGTCCGGGGAGTTTGCTGTCTTCTCGGTCGAGGGCTATCTTGAATACGAGAAGCCCGGGAAATATGGCGACCCGATGAAGAAAATCTTCCGCTTCCAGGTCAGCGATTTTGACAAAAAGCCTCTGAAGGATTCCCCCGGCGGCCAGGTGGCGGCTTCCATGAAGGATGGCGACTATGCCCGGCTGGAATGGAATCATGAGTACGATGGCAGCATGCCTTCGCGGCCAGTTCGGCTGGTCAAGAAGATCGGAAAGGCCGAGGCACTCAAGCTTCTCAAGAAGGCCCGCAAGCCGGAAGGACAGTAGGGTGGGTTTTCGAGGGTTCTTTTTTTTCGGTTTGCTGGTCGGGGTTTTCCATGCTCAGCTCGCGGCTGATGATCGACAGCCTCCCAACGTCCTCCTGATTACGGTTGATGACCTGAATGACTGGGTTGTCGGCCTGGATGGGCACCCGCAGAACGTCACACCCAACATCGAGCGACTCGCGAGGCGAGGTGTTCTTTTCACCAATGCTCATTGCCAGGCGCCGATCTGTAATCCTTCACGTACCAGTTTCATGACCGGCCTGCGACCTTCCACCACCGGGATCTATGAAAACAGGCCCTGGTTTCGCACCACGGCTCTCAATAAGAACCGGGTCACCTTGACGGAGCATTTCAGCGCAAACGGGTACGAAACATTTACGGCCGGCAAGATCTACCATGGCTCACGAACCGAGAAGCGGTCCTTCGACAACATCGGGCCCACCCCTGGTCAGATGGACAAGGGGGCGAAGAGGATCCAGTCGGAGCTTAAGGGGCTCTGGGATTTCGGTCCGCAGGACTATGGGGGCAATAAGAGCAACGACTACAAGGATGCCAGCTGGGTCATCGACCTGCTGGGCAGAGAGCACACCAGGCCCTTCTTCGTAGCCCTTGGATTCTACAGGCCGCACGTTCCGTTCTACGCGCCTCGTAAATGGTTTGATCTGCATCCGCTTGACAAGGTCCGCCTCCCGGAGGTCAAGCTGGATGACTGGGCCGACCTCCCCGAGGCTGCCAGGAAGCTTACCTCCAACAGCACGCCGCCTTCCCATGATTGGTTTGTCAAAAACGGCAAGTGGAAGCCTGCCGTGCAGGCCTATCTCTCCTGCGTCAGCTTTATGGATGCCCAGGTGGGCCGAGTCCTGAGCGCGCTGGAGAAGAGCGCCCACGCGAAAAACACGATCGTGGTGTTGTTTTCAGACCATGGTTTCCATCTCGGAGAAAAACAAAGATGGGCAAAGCAGAGCCTGTGGGAGACTTCCACGCAGGTGCCTATGATTTTTTCCATTCCCGGCGGTTTGAGGGGACGAAAATGCTCCCGGCCTGTCGAGCTGATCCAGGTGTTTCCAACGCTTGTCGAGCTTTGTGGCATCAGGAAGAGGAAGGGGCTCGAAGGTGTCAGCATCAAGGCCCTTCTCGATGATCCGAACACATCGTGGTCTCGTCCGGCCCTGACGACCTACAAGCGGAACAATCACTCCGTGCGGTCGGAGCGCTGGCGCTACATCAGGTACTCGGATGGAAGTGAGGAGCTTTACGACCACTCGAAGGATCCAAATGAGTGGACCAACCTTGCAAGCCTGCCGGCTCATGCCGAGGTGATCAGTGAGCATGCCCGCTGGCTGCCGAAGATCAATGTCTCGAACGCAGCTGCGGGGCTGCCTTCGAAGCGGCAAAAGAAGAAAAAGCAGCGCTAGCGACTGGGAGTTTCCTTTTTCTCCGCCTTCTTTTCTTCTGTCGGCTTCCTGGTGTGCTTGTTAAAGAATTTGAAGATGTCGGGCATCTTCTGGAAGGCGATGATTACGTGGCCTCCCTCAGGGTCCTCTATGTATTGGTGCTCCATTTCAAGCTCTTTCATTTTCGCGATCCATCGTCGTGTCCCGGACGCTTTTACCAGCTTGTCCTTCGCGCCCTGGATGCAAATGATGGGGATGTGCCTGATCTTTACGAGGCCCTTGGGGCTCGAGAAGATAGCCGGCGCGATCGGGCCAAGAGCAGCCCATAGCTCCGGGTATTTCATGCCGAGATGGAGGGCTCCTCCTCCGCCCATTGAATGGCCGAGGAGGTAGATTCGGTCGGGGTCGACATTGAAATCCTTGCGGGCAATGCCGAGAACGTTCATTACATCCTGTTCACTCAACTTGCCGACCTTGCGGCTGACGAAGCTCGCTGCCCCGTACCACGCGCTCGTGTTGTAGCCCATCGGGCAGACGATAATATAGCCATGCTTTTCCGCCAGCGATGTGAAGCCGGGGTAGTGAATCATCTGGCCGGGGTTGCTGTTGAGTCCGTGGAGGGCGACGATCAGGGGCCATTTCTTCTTCGGGGTATAGGCCTTTGGAACATAGAGGGTGTAGCCCATGTCCTTTTCGGCTTCCTTGAAGTGATAGCTCCGCGCCTGGACCCTGCCTTTTTTCAGAGGCGGTTTTTTTGCCGAATCCTGTGAGGCGGGCAGGCCCTGGCCCGCGGTGAACATTGCCAGAATTAAGAGGGCGGGCAGGAGGCGGTTCATGAAAGCCATGCTGAATTCCAGTGTGAGGGGGGAGGTCAGGGTTCGGAGTAGTATCCCAGGAGGATCGCCATTTCATCTTCGGAGGTCAAGCCCCATTCAAGCGCGGGTGAATTAGGGTTTGGCGGGTCGTCGTAGCGGTGGGTGGCCCAGTGATTCAGGCTGTCACCCGACTGCAGGACCAGGGGAGGGTCGAAGATCTGGTTGACCGGGTCATCCCAGTCCCGGCTGAGGTAGACCCTGCGAGGATCGATTCCAGCCTGGTCCAGGTCGGCTCCGTATTCAATTCCATGGCGGTGCATATGTGAGGAGAGCATGTAAACATGAGTCTCTCTCGACACTCGCCATCTGGAGTTGACTGTTCGGGTGGTGTTGGGAGGGACGGAGATGTTGCCGATGGAGTCAAAGATGGGGCGCGCGATGGTCGTGATCTCGCCAGGCTCGGCGAAGAAGAAATTGATGTAGACCTCCCCGGTCAGGGGTTCGCTGCCGTTGAGGTTGAGATAGTGCGAGTTGAGATCGAAATCAGCATTTCGGTCGAAGCGCAGGCCGACTCCATCTGGAAACCGCAGTGACTGGAAGGAGGATTGCGATGCGAAGACAAAATCACGCCGGGAGAAGTTGACGAAGTCATCTCCTATGTTACGGAATCCAGCCCGGGGACGGGGGCCTCCAGCCCACCTGTAAATGATGAAGTGGTGGCTGTCCTCCCGCATGTGGATGTCGATTTGCCTGATGTAGACATCGTCTCCCTCCACCTCCGCGTTACGGAAAGGGTTGGCCACGTAATAAAAGACCTCCCGTTCGGTTCTCGGAGCGATGGTGAAATCAGGAAGGCGCAGCTGGATTCCATTTTGAGGTATGGGCGGCACGGGCATGCGATCGATCGGTGGGGAGGCCTCATCCTCCAGGTCCGGAACTCCCTCGATGTGTCCTTCAAGGGGAGCGCCGGCGAGGATCCAGTCTCGCACGGCTCCGATAGTCCGGTCGGACAATGGAGTTGAAGAATTCGCCGGCATTCGATTCCCCTCTCCCGGGCCGGGGCCCATGAGCTTGCGCAGGAGGAAGCTGTTGTCCGGGGTGCCGGGATCGACCCGAAGCATCCCGGCGGCGGCGGCCGTATCATTCGATGGGGAGATGCCGACAAGCTCGCTGCGAGCATCGGAAAGGGTTTCAAGAAAGAGGTCGCCCTTTCGTTCGCGTGCGCTGTGACAGGATGAGAAAGCGCAGCTCGCGGCGAAAAGGTTCTCATAGAGACTCTCGAAGGAGAGTTCTTCTTCCCCCTCGCATTCTTCGGCTTCCTCCTCGGTGAGATCTCCGGGGTTGTCACCGCCGAGAAAGAGGAAGCTGAGGATGTAGATCGCATCGGTGAGGTCGACGTTGTCGTCTTGATTAGCGTTTGCCGCTGCGATGCAGTGAAGGTCTGCCCCTCCGTTGAAGAGGTATTGGAGGATGAGGATGGCATCGGTCAGGGTGACGGACTCATCCTCGTCGACATCGCCCCGCATAGGCAGGTGGGACCGGATGGCTCCATCGCTGACCCAGTCGAGGAGACTATCCAGCTCCTCTTCAGAAAGCGGCGCTCTTCCAAGGGGCATTCGGCTGCCGTGCTGCGGTGATGGCATCAGGATCTTGTCGATCAGGGGACTCCCGGCCGGGCTGCCGGGGACGACGACTGGCCCGCCGTATTGAACCCCGATGCTGCCCATGAGCGTTTCGTAGCTCGTCAGGTTGACCCCGCTGGTGGCCTGGTTGATGTGGCACGATCCGCCGCCGCAATTGGCCGTGAGGATTCCCTGAACCTCGTTGAAGGACAACGTCTCATGCCCGGGCGATGTGATGGGAAAAAAAGCGAACAATGAGAATGTCAGCAGGCGAAGGGTTGCGCCGTGAAAGGCCAGTCCGATGCCGCCTCTGAGGTTGCCGTGCTTCATAAAACGCCCCTCCTTAGGTCTTCGCTGCCGTGTTCCTGCTCCCATTATAGCAACCCATGCACCAGCAGCTAAGAGTCATTCTTCCCCGGAGGAACCTTACTCAAGACGCTTGACCTCAACGAAGTAGGCGCCGGCTTTTTTCCCGTCTTTGCGATCGAGCCAGGTCTGGAGACGTGTGTTGCCGGCTGGCACATCGAGCTTAAAGGTCGAAGCTGTGTCTCCTGGCGCGATGGCTTGAGATTGATCGATCTTGCCAATCCTGATGCGCGCCCCGGTGGCGCCAATAGCCTTCTTCTGCTCAGCCGGCCAGCGCCTGAGAGTGAATTCGTATTTTCCGGCCTGCTCAATATTGACAGCCCAATAGCCGTTGGCTGCGGGCCCCTGGCGAATATGGCCATGATTCCAGGGGACGGGGCCATTGTTGGTATGCCAGTCGTGGCAGGTGAGATTAGCGGGATTTTCCGAGGGATTTCCAAGGGTGAGATGGACGGTTTTGCTGAAGACTCCAGAGAGACTGGTCCACCATCCGTCGTAGGCCGCGTTGAGGGTTCTGACAACCGCGGGGTGCATCGAGGCGATGTTTTTGGACTGGCCGGGGTCGGCGGTGATGTCGTAGAGCTCCTTGTTGTTGACGAGCCTCCAGCGCTTTGTCATCACGGAGTTGTTGCGCCCCTTTTTAACCTCTTCTATGCGCTGTGAGTGGACAAAGAGTGTCCTGGCGGGCCAGGCCGGCTCTTCTCCTCTCAGCAGGGAGGCCAGGCTCCTGCCGTCGATGGGACGGGCGCCTTCGGCGCGGCGCTTGATCCCGCAGAGCTCTGCAAGTGTCGGGAGGATGTCAATGTGCGCGCTCAGGGTGTCGAGGTCGCGGCCTCCGTGAAGGCCGCCCGCAGGCCAGTGGACAAAGAAAGGCACGCGGTGGCCGCCATCGTAGCCGGAGCCTTTCTGGCCTCTCATTCCCGCGTTGAAGCCTGGCCAGGCCTTCGAGGTGTTGCCGGGTCTCTTTTTCCCACGGCGTCCTCGAGGGGCGCCAGCCGCGGTCCCGTTATCGGTCATGAAGATGAGGATGGTGTTTTCGGTGAGCTTGAGCTCATCGAGGCGTTGGATGAGCTTTCCCATGTTGTCATCGATATTGGTGATCATTCCATAGAAGGCCGCCATGCTTCCAGGGACCCCCTTCTCCCGGTATGGAGCCTTGTAGCTTTCCGCTACGAGGAAGGGGCCGTGCGGAGCATTGGTGCTCAGGTAGGTGAAGAAGGGTCTGTCTCTGTTTTTTTCGATGAAGGCGAGCGCTTCTTTGAACCAGACATCGGTGCAATACCCCTGGGCCTTTTCAGGCTTTCCATTACGGAAATAGGTGTCGTCAAAATAATCATTTCCGAAGAAGTCCGGCGTCTGGCCGACCCCTCCGCCGCCATGATAGAAGGTCTCCTCGAACCCCTGGTCCTGGGGCCGGCAGGGGTAATTGTCGCCAAGATGCCACTTGCCGTACATCCCGGTGGCGTAGCCGTTCGCCTTGAAAATTTCAGCAAGGGTCTGCTCCTTTCCCTCCATGATCGATCGGCCCATGATGGTGTGCCAGACTCCTGTGCGGGTTGAATAGCGCCCGGTCATCAGCGCCGACCGTGTCGGTGAACAGGTCGGGTCGACATGAAAGTCGGTCAGCCGAACGCAGCGGGAATGCAGGGAATCAAGGTGAGGGGTCTTGATCATCTTATTGCCGTGCGCGGCAATGTCGCCGTAGCCCTGGTCGTCTGTGATGACGAGAATCACGTTGGGCTTGCGGCCCTCAGCGTTCAGAGGAGATGCGGCAAGGCAGCAAAGCAGAAAGACAGATAGTCTTTGTGTCGGGTTTGTAAGGAGGCTCATGTTCGGTCCTGTTTTCAGTGTGGGATAGAACTGGAAGATCGCGGTTGAGCTTAACTCCCCGGGATGGGGCTTACAACTCGATTCGGTCGCCCTGGAGGGCGACGGAGTAACCTGCCTGCTCAACGGCCTGGAATTCTTCGCTGCCAGGCTGGATTGCCGGATTGGTGTGGTTGAGATGGATGAAGGAAATCTTGCGGCGGACCTCGGCGCTGAGATTCGAAAACCGCTCTATGCTGTCAAGTATCAGGGGGTGGGGGATGGCTGACATGTCTCGACCCGGAAGCTCTCCAGGTCCGAAGAAGGTGCCGTCCAGGAAGGCCCTGTCGACTTCGCCCAGGAGATCCTCGATGCCGGGGCTGAGATCTTCCCAGGAATCGATGTCAGGCAGCCAGAGCAGCGAGGTGGTGGGGCCATCCACCTGGAAGCAGGCAGTCTCAGAGTGCTCATCCCGGTGCGGAACCAGGCGCGGCGTGATCCGGACGCCTCCCTCTAATTCAAATGGTTCCCCGGCGCTCATGGGGCGAAGCTCTATATTTTTATTATCAACGAGCTCTTTCCATGGCTCGTTGCTTTGCAGGAAAGCCTTCATTCTGGGAAGGACGTAGACCGGGACGCAGCGGCCTCCCATGATCTCGTTGCCCAGGTGGACAAGCCCCGTATAGTGACCCACGTGGGCATGGGAAAGGATGAGGCCGGGATTCTTCCCGGGGAAGATTTTGTCGAGGAGGGACAGTTGGGAGGGGAAGGCGGGAGTGCAGTCGATGATCCAGCGCGATCCGGAGGCCGGGTCACAGAGTGCAATGCAGGACGGGTAGACCGTGCCGGCCTCGTTTGAACCAGCATGGCTGCAGCATTTGGCCTCGCACCCGGCCTGGGGGTAGCCGCCATCCTGCGCTGTTCCCAGGAGTACCGCTAATGGGGAGGCGGCCGGGCCAGCTTCCATGGGGCCATTTGGTGGGGACATGTCTTTGCCGGGAAATCAAAAGAGAAGAAACTCTCAGAGAGCTTAGCTTCTTTGGGGCTTTCTTCCCAGTCTCCAGGCAAACAACGCGATGGCCAGGAAGAGGACAGCCGGGCTGATAAATCTAAGGAGATGGCCTTTTCTTGAAAGACTGAGGGTGAGCCGGGCCTCTCCGCCGGAGCGGCGGAAGGTCAGGCTGGTGGCGCCAGGGGGCGCGGGTGGAGATTCAAGCGCAGGATTTACCTGGTTGATCCTGGTCGGGGGCAAGGGGGCGAGCCCGGAGGCTGCGACAGCCATCCCCTGGGCCTTCTCGACCTCTGATTCCTTCATCGGGGCGGATGTAAACCTGAAGCCGGCAAAGAGGGTCTTGTGCAGACGGTCATAGATGTGGGGGGCGGAAGGGATTCCAGGACTCTTGGAGTCTCTCTGCTGCAGAGGGCTGACGTTTCTTATCCAATCGTTGCCCTTGAAATTATAGCTGTCCCGAAAGGCCTGCTCCTGTTGGCCGCGGGCTGGAACCTTCTGCTGGCTGGTGTCCCGTATTGCTTTCTCCAGCAACCTCTGAGCTTGCCGGCCGCGGTTGAGCGCCTGCTCGCTTTCGGCCTGCTGGCTGGTGATGGCTGCTCCTCCGAGTTGCTGGCGGATGCCGTCTGCTGCCGCCGACGACTTGCTCTCCTCGAGGTCCATCACGTTGTCGCTGAGGGCTTGCTGGAGACGTTTGAGGCTGAGGGATGCCTGTCTTCGCTGACGGAGATTGAGCTTGCCCCTGGCTGAATCTCTTTCCCCGGGGCCTCCCTCCAGGGTGAGGATCCGGGTCAACCTCTCAATGTCCTGGATGTTGGATTCGACCTTGCTTGCGTATTGGATGCTGGAGACCACCTCCTGCATATTGCCGTCATCGAGGGAGGCCTCGAATCCATCCGGGAGCTCAATTCTCCAGAGTGTCCGGCGAACGGTCACCTCTTTCAGTGTGCTTCCCGCGGGAGCCTGCCCGAGGACTCTCGGAGCCTGGAGCTCAAGGTCTCCCTTGAGTGTCGGCAGGTCCGCCTTGCGGATGTGGGCGTAGACGATTCCGACCTCCAGGTTCAGATCGCCGAGGCCGACATGTTTCAGCGGCACCTGCAGGGCCTCCTGGTTCTTGCTTACGATCATGGGGTTTCCATTGAGGGTGGCGCCCCACAGTTGAGTCTGGCCCGGGAGTTCTATTCGCAGAAATTGAAGCTTTCGATTGCTGATGGTGTAGACAGCCTTGGTGCGGAAGGTCCCATCTGCGCCGATGACGGTTACAAGGTCGACAAGGTCGACGCTGGCCTGGGCTGTTTCCGCAGGCCGGAGAGACTCAGGGGTCAGGGTCAGCTCCCAGTCGCTGCGGGCGGCCCTGTAGACGTGCTGGAGGCTGTCGCTGGCGACTCCATCGGGGAGATAGGGCAGGTCCTCGATCCGGACCTTCTCCAGGCCGCTGGGCTGCGGATTGGTAAGGACCTCGCCGGTTTCCACCAGCCCGACCCACAGATCGCTGTCGGCGACTGAATTGTCCTCGCGAAGAACCTGGAAAGGCCTGATGAGCACGCCTGCATCAGCCGGGCTCCTGGGGATCCTGTAGGAGAGAGCTACGGTGTGCTTGCCGACAATTCCGGATGTCAGCGTGAGCTTGAGGGGGCCGTCAGCGTCCCGGGTGAGGCTCTTAAGGTTCCTGGTCCGGAGGCTGGTCTCGGCCACGCCGTCGGGCAGACGGAAAAAGAATGTATCCTGGAGGCCGCCTGTTATGGATATTTCGACCTGACCGTTGATCAGGATGAAATCTTCAGCCACCCTGGCGAATAGGACCGTCTTCGCGGCGGGCTGTCCTTCTCGATTTCCAAGCTCGAGTTCGAGGGAGTAGGATGGGGCAGTTCCTGTTGAGCGCATATCGAACAGCCTTCGGCTCGCGGAAGGCAGCCGGGCCGGGAGGTCTGCGTTTGACCTGGCGACCTTTTCAATTCCAGATGAGCCTTCCGCGACCCGGACATCCAGCTCCTCGGCGGCAGCGATGGCCAGAAGCACGGTCTCTGACCGCAGGCCGGGGGCGAGGGTCGTGGTGCGAAGCAGGGGCACTTTCAGTCGATCGAGCGGCTCGGTGTGAATCCGCTGAGCGCTCCAGGAAATCTGGGTCCCGTTTTCCGGCCGGGAGGTGAGGAGAATGATGAGGCGCGGGCCATCTTCTGTGTCGACAACCTCCCAGTCACTGACCGTTGCTCCCCGGACATTCCGGAATTCCCAGCCGGAGGGCAGGGCGACCTCCTGCCGTAGGGGGCCTTCGATGCCGACCTGGTAGCGGGTTCTCGTATCAAGGATGCTGCGGCCGCGGGAAATATACAGGACCGCGTCGGTGACGGCGTCAGCTGTACCCGCAAGCGGGATGGATGAGACGGACTGACCCTCAAGGGATTCAAAGAACTGGTAAAGCCTGTCCGGGGGAGCCGGGGGGCGCTTCAGCGAATCGCGGAGCTCATCAATCGATGCCCGCTGGTTTGAGAGGATGCCGGGCTTCCAGCGCCGCCGGGAATCGTGACGGACCCCGATGTAGCTGGCCTGGCGGAGGGCGCCGTCGAGAGAGAGGGAGGAGACCTGCTTGTCCTGCCCGGCCTGGAGGGGAGCCCAGCCTTTGAATTCAAGGGCGGCCTCCTTGACCGGGGCCGAAAAGAAGATGCTGAGATACCTGTTCTCATTTTCTTCTGAGATCGTCCATTCGCTCAGTTCCGGAGAGCTTACCGATGTGATATTCCAGTCACCGAGGATCTCGTAGGTTAAGGAGCCGGCCGGGATTCCGGCGGCGGAGATCTGTTCGGAGCGATGAATATTATAGCCATCCAGGGTGAGCTGCAGATCTGTGTAGGATGTGGACTCGAGACGCGCTTTCTGTTTTCCGGAAATGCGGGGAAAGGTCCAGCTCAGGGAGAAGCCAGCGGCGGGGCCTATGTCGAGCTGGAGGGCAGTTCCTTCTGTTTCTTTTTGGAAGGTCAGCCCGGCGGTGTTTTCCGGAACGGCGGGGAGGGCTCCGGCGGGGAGCGATCCTGACAGGGCCGCGGCCGGGCCGGAAAGCAGCCTGGCGCTGATGGAGTAGGATCCGAGCCGATTGCTCACCGGGCCGGTGGATTCAATCTCAATGAGGCGGGTCCCCTTGCCCTTGAGAGTGATGAACGGAACCCCATCTTTCTGGGCGACGCCGGCTGGCTTTCCATCGACGAGGACAGTTTTCAGCTTTCCGCGGGGAAATGGCAGCGGCAGGGTCACCCATTTTTCGGTCAGGATCAGCACGGGGGCGCCGCCCTTGATTCGATAGGTGTCGTCGTCGATATCGATGACGTAGGTTCCGCCCCCAAGGACAATGTCAGCTGCGGGCTTTTCGGCGGAGCCTTCCTTTTCGGGGTTGGCCAGCAGCCAGAGGGCCCTGAACTTCTCGTAAGGCAGGTAGACCTTAGCCTCGGTGGTAAATCCGTCAAGGTTCCGTGCTTCGTATGGAATGAGGATCTCATCCTGTGCCGTGAGCGCTCCGGCGCTCGCAAGGCACAGGGCGAGCGCTGCAACGGCCGCCGCTCTTGCCCTCCTGCGGGCCACCAACCGCAAGCTGAGAGCCCTGATCGATTTCATGATAAGGCCTGCGGCCAGCAGGGCACTGAGGGCTTCGCAGGCCGGGATCAGCAGAAAGGGTGATTCCCATCCGATGATTCTGGCCGCCATGTCTGAAAGAATAGCGCCCGCAAAGAGTCCGCCGACAACAAAAATTCGGAAGGCCGCGGTTCCATGCCGGACGACAATGAACAGTCCGAGCACGAGGGTGAGCAGGAAGGCTGTTCTCTTTGAGAATATCCACCACCCCAGGCTCCTGTAGCTGAAGCTCAGGACGGCGTCTCCTCCGAGCTTCCTGGCCTCAACCAGGTGCCCCTCCAGATGCAGAGGGAAGATGGTCGCCTTGTCGGTTGCCCTGACCCGGCCATTGATGTCATTTTGTTCCGGAGCGATGTCCTGGGCTGTCTGTCCGAAGTCTCCTGCCTGGAGGCCTGGGCTCGCTCGAAGATCCGCAGGCTCCCGGGTCTCGGAGAAGCCTCCTCCGGAAAAATAGGGCCTGGCTTCGCTTTCGTGGTCAAGGAGTCCGTGGGGAGGTATCTGCCCAGTTGAGATGGCGGAATAAAGCAAATCGAGGAAGCTGGCCGGAAGGGGCGATGGATCCTTTTCGAGCAGGTTCCCGCCGGAAATCTGAAAGCGGAAACCCCTGGGATGGTAGGTTTTCCAGGTGGTTGAAATGACCGGGACTCCCCGGAAGGCAGGCGCTCGCTCGGACCACGTTCCCCACTGACCGAGGGGTGAGGAGCGTTTGTAGGTGAGGGAGATGCTTGAATAGGACAGGGGAGGGAGGGGGATTTGCCAGTAGCCGGTCTCTTCGTTCCTGCGAACGTAGGGGGCGGGGTCGTTGCCGACCCTTGCGGAGAGGATACGAGCTCCCTCGGGAAGCTGGATCTCGATGTGCTGGTGCTTCCGGTTGTAGGCAATAACGGCATTGAGGTGGGTTCGGGAAACTCCGCTGGGATCAATTACCGTGGTGAGATCCATCTCCCGGGAGATAATTCCAAGGACGTCTGCCCGGTCAAATTTCAAAATCTTGAAAGAGGCGGCCGGCTCTCCGGGGGGGAGCCTCGGCCCTGCCTTTGATTTGAACTGGAAAGCAAACAGGATCCGGCCTTCAGCCCAGGGCTGTCCAAGCTCGGGGAGCGCATCGACCTCGAGGCTGGCCAACTCGGCGCCTTCAACGACCTCGATCTTTACGGCGCCAAGGCTCTGAAAGACAAGCTGGTGGTTTCCGTCAAAGACAGGAGCCAGCGGGTCATCCGGGTCGCTGGAAAGCTTGAGCCAGGGTACGCGGTAGCTCTCTCCCGCCTTTGGAAGATCGTCTTCAAGGGCCTCGTATTCAATCCTGATCTCCCTGGTGCCCGTCCATGGTTTCGCGTAACGGATTATCCTGACACTCCCGGAGGCTCCGTCTTCTTCGACCAGGACCTCCTTGATCCCTTCTCCGCTAACCGGGGCCTGGACGTCTTTACCGATGGGCAACTGGACTCTGACTTCGTCAATGGCGCGGTCTACAATCGCCAGGCGGAGGTCGTTCCTGGCTCGAAATCTGTCTTCAAGGGCCAGGAGATGCGTCAGGCCCTGGTATTCGCCCATAGGCCTTCTATGCTTCAGGGTCAGGCTCACCGGCTGGCTGGCGTTTTCCGTTGTCGAGGTGAGTCCCGCGGCCAGTCCGGATTCTTCATCGACGGCGGAAGCGAAGCCGGCCCTCCTGAGTTCGTCCGACTTCAAGGTCTCCCAGCCCGGAAGCTCCGGGATGACGGCAAACATGGAGTCCGGGAGTTTAACTCCAAAGTCTGTCCTGGACTTTATGGCGCCGGAGAAATGCGGGAGTGAGAATTCAAGTTCTCGCTCAGGCCAGGCAATGTCGGGGGAAAAACTCATATGTTCGAGCCGGAGGCTGAGAACAAGCGGCTGGCCGGTATGGACTGCGTTTTTCAGCTTAATTTCAACCGCCCGCTCCCCGTCTGCCTCGAATACTTCCCAGGAGGGGTTTCGGCCCGGGGCTCCTTTTGGCGTCAAGGCCTGGAGGCCGGTTAGGTTCCATGGGGCAGGGAGGGTGGCGACGAACCTGTATTCGCTGCCACGAGTCATGTCGAGATGGTAGATCGCATCGAGTGTTACTCCGCTCTCGAGGACCTGGACCAGGCTGGCTGAGCGGCTCTCGAACTCACTGGCTCTTGCCCGGACGGTGAACTCGAGCCGTGAGCTTTCACTGGTGTAGGAGAAACACCTGGTTGCGCGATGGTTTTGCATGGATGGGAACAGGCCGTCTTTGAGGGCGATCTCGGTGGCCTCCCGGGCTTCCAGCTGGAGGAGTTCCGGCTGGATCTGGCAAACGGCGAGATACCCGCTATTTGAATACGCGTCGGCAAGTTTCGGCGGGCCGACAAGGTAGCGTCGAGCCGGAGCCTGGTCATTTTCGATGGTCTCTCCCTGGAGGATGCCCTCGAACAGTACGTCGACCAGGCCGGTGGTGGGTTCCTTCAGGAGCACCAGGATAGAGTCGTCCTGTCTGCTCCAGGAATGAACGATGTCTCCGGTGACAGTGATGGTTTTCGCCCCGGCCGGTTCATTGAATTGAAGCACGTCCGTTTTTCGGCGCTGGATCCAGACTCGGCTGTTCCAGGCAAAGAGAGGGTCGTTGAGCCGAGGCAGGATGGTCATTCCGTTCAGGGCTGAGAGGGTTGAGCCGCTCTTCCCGGCCACCCTCTTCATCTTCCAGGTAATTGAAAAGCCGGAGCTCGAACCAAGCGAGAGCTTTAAGAGACTTCCCTTGGTTGCGGGGACGGTCTCCACCAGGAGGTTGGGAGGGTTCGAGGTGGCATCTGCGTAGCCGGGCACCTCCAATTGCAGGGTTCCCGATTCGGCTCGAGGGAGGGCGCCCTTGATGCTCCAGAAGTCTTCCGTTTCGACAGCCGGGACCGAATACGTGAGCTCTACCTGGTGCGTCCCGCGGCCTTTGAGCAGGAGGAACACGACAGAGCCGGGGCTTTTCTTTTGCGTCGGCCTGGAGGCCTGGCGTAAAAGCCAGCCGGGCTTGCCATTCACCCGGATGCTTCCCAGCGCTTCCGGCAGGGGGTCCAGGGGGCAGCGCACCCATCCATCGCGCGTGACCCGCACCTCGATTTTCGAGGTGAATCGAGCCGTTTTTCCGGACAGCTCCCCAATGTGGCGGCCCTGGGTCACGATGGCGCTGACCGGGGGGAGATCTTCGGGTGGTGCCTTGCGCGATGCGACTACGCCCTTGAGGACCAGGGAGCGGTATTCATCAAGCTCCATGATGACTCCGTCAGGATCCTGCCTGGCTCTTTCCAGAAATTCCTCATGGGGCACGTAGATCTCGCGCAGGTGGAGAGGTTCGGACTCCTGCCCTCTGCCCATGGAGGGCGCAAGGAGGCTCAGTGCAAGGAAGGCCGGGAGAAAAATAAGGGCTCTGTTGTTTTTCATTTCAGTCAGCCTTTTTTTTCCTGCCGGATTTTTTCCTGGAGGCTCCGGGCTTCTTCTTTTTCGGAGCCTCTTCTCCCGGGTCATCTTCCTGGCCGGCTTCAGGGTCCGGCTTGTCTTCCGTATCTTCAAGATAGGGGTCCGGGGCAAGCGCTATTCGTTCGAGCCTCCACTGGCTGTAGGCTGATTTCAGGCGTCGCGCGGCGGTCAACAACAGCAGGGCGATCCCGCCGAAAAAAGCGGCGGAGAAGATCTCGGCGGTCGGGCCGTCGAGAAACCATGCTGGGATAAGAGGCACCCAGGTGAAATTGATAGAGGTCCATGCCGGGTTCAGGCTGAGCTTTCTCGTGAGGATCGACCCGCCGATGAGCGCCGCGGCAAAGAGCAGGGCCTTGGTGA
>DCKY01000115.1 GCA_002320775.1 Planctomycetes bacterium UBA1662 | reverse complement strand
GATGTAGGCGAGGGGATAGCAGCCCTCTATGCTGAGTTCCCCCATCGGCTCCTTGCCGACACCGCCATCAGCGCCGGTGGCGTGGGCGGCCTTGAGAAATTCCAGCCAGTCAAGCGGCTCAGCGTCCGGGCCGAGGGAGCCCTTTGGCGGCCCCGCGTCCTTGGCGAAATAGAAGTCGACGTGGATCGCGTACGGCGTACCGATATCTCCGCGATCGATCACCTCCTTCGCCTTCACCAGCGCCGGAAGCAGATTCCTGTTCCACATCAGGAACTTGACGTTGTTTCGCTCCACCGCCTCCACCACCCGATCGCATTCGGACACCGAGTTCGACATCGGCTTGTCCTGGATGACGTGCAGCCCGGCGTCAGCCGCGCGCACGCTCAGGTCGCAATGGCGTTCAGCCTCGGAGGAGACCACCGCCACCTGCACATCGTGCTCGGCGATAGCCCCTTCGACATCGCGAATGTAGGGAATGCCGTGCTCGCGAGCGAACTCATCGTTGCGCTCATGGACCCAGTCGGGTTGGTCTGGATCGTCGGCGACAACCACCAGCTCGAAGCCCGGATGTGACGCCACGCCGCGGGCGACGTAGTCGTGCTTGACGACGCTCAGGACGAGCACGCGGATCGGGTCAGGCCGGCTCATAGGCGCCTCCCCTCTCGTGCAGCACCCCGGCTGACTCGCTGGAACGGCCAATGGCCTCCAGCACCCGATGGACCGTCAGGACAGCCTCGCCATCTGTTGGTGGCAGGGTCTCACCGGCAATCGCATCGACGAAAGCCTGCACCTCGGCGAGCAGCCCATCACCGCAATCGTCGATCAGCGCCGCCGGGTTACCCCCGGCGAAGAGAAGATGCGTATTGTGGTGGTCGTCCGAGTAGGCCGCTCCGCTCGAACCGATCAACGAAAGCGAATCGTAGCCCTGCCCCGCCGGCAGCCGGCCTGAAAAATCGAGAATCGCCATGCCACCCCCCGCGAAACCGAGATGGACCTGGAGATAAGACTGATCCCCACGCGCGACAGAGTAAAGCTCCGCCGGGCTCGAACCAAAGAACCGTATGGCGAGGTCAATGTGGCCATAAAGCTTCGAGGCGAGCGACCGGCTCGATTCGCCGCTCCAGCAATGGACCCGGAGCAGTCCGGACTCTCCCAGCTTGCCGCTCGAGAGTCGATCGAGGATGACCCGGTTCGCCGGAACATTCACCGGCACCCCCCCCACTGAGAGATACACGCCGGCCTCTTCAGCAGACCCGAGCAGCGATTCCGCATCTTGCAGCGAATCGGCTACCGGGGCGGCAACGAGAACATGCTTTCCAGCCGCTATGGCTCGGACGGCATCGGCTGAGGAATCGACCACTGCCGCATGAAATGTGGCGTTTTCACCTGCGGCCGCCTCCATGGATTCAGCGGTCAGCACTACCCTGCCACCACGCAGACGGCGCAAAGATTCTGACCGGGCGGGGGCCTCGCCGGGATGGCCGATGAGGGCCAGTAGAAGAGGCGAATCACTCATCTGTGGCCCCCATCTCCCCCGTATCATCATCCTCTGCGACCGTAAGCAGCGTTAAACCTGCAAGCGACCTGTCCGGCCCTGGAATCACGAGGCTCACCAGGTAGCCCACCACCATGCAGGTCAGCACCCCGGCCGCTGCCTTGAGAACGGGATGCGGAAGGGGACTGTTTTCCATGTTGGCGAAGAAGATCACCACAGCCATCGACGCGACCACCCCTACGGCTACGCCGCTGGAATGGGCCCGGCTGGTCAGCACACCCAGCAGGAAAACGCCTGTCAGGGCGCTTCCGATCGGAATGACCACCTGCAGCAGCAGGATCCACAGGGATCCCCCATCGAGACCGCTGAAGGTAAGAAACACCGCGGCAAGGGTTCCGCACAAACCCGCCAACACGGTGATGGCGCGGGCGACACCAAGCCGCTTCTCATCCGAGCCATCAGGACGCAGCTTGTCGTAAACATCATTGGTCAGGGTCGTGGCGATGCTGTGCATGCCGCTGTCGACGCTCGACATGGTGGCGGCGAACAGTCCGGCGATGACCAGCCCGGCGAAGCCTGCGGGCAGCTGGTGGGCGATGAACCAGGGAACGATAATGTCCTTCTGGTCGACGACCGGCAGCGCCTCGGGACGAGCCTGGTAGAAAACGTAGAGGGCCGTACCGAGACCGAAAAACAGCAGCGAGGCGGGAATGACCATCGCCGCGTGGGCCCAGACGGACCGGGCCGCCGATTTCTCATCCGGCGTTGTCAGGAATCTCTGGGCCACGGCCTGATCGCTGGTGAAAGGAACCAGCTGTACGAAGAAGCCGCCGATCAGGAAATACCAGAAGACATCGGTCGCAGGATTCCCAACACTGAACTTGTTGGTCTCCTCGGTGACCGCGACGCTCCACATCCTCTCGAACTCGAAGTTCTCGGCGCTGAAGATCATGCCGATGCACATCAGCGCGCCGCCGATCAGCACCACCGACTGGAGAACGTCGGTCCAGACCACGGCCTCGATCCCACCCAGCACGGTGTAGACGATGCAGAGGAGGCCCATGATAGCGATGCAGAGATACAGGTTGAAGCCGGTCACGGTCGCCAGCGCGAGGGCCGGCAGAAGGAGGAAAATCCCCATCTTGGCGACCTGGTAGGCCATGAAGGCCAGCGAACCATAAACCCGCAGGCCGGGGCCGAACCTCAGCTCGAGGTATTCATAGATCGAGGTGACATTGAGCCTTCTGAAAAAAGGCAGGAGGCAGAATACCGTAACCGGGGCGACGAGCATGATACCGATATTCATCCAGACCGTGATCCAATTGCCGTTGAAGGCCGTGGCCGGGATCGCCATGAAGGTGATGGCGCTCAGATAGGTGCTGAAGATGCTCAGCGTCGCGGCCCACCACGGCAC
>DCKY01000175.1 GCA_002320775.1 Planctomycetes bacterium UBA1662 | reverse complement strand
ACGGTGGGGGCCCTGTACGCGACCTTCCTGAACTGTGTCGGCCAGCGCCAGCAGACCTTCGGCAGGCTTGATCCTGAGCTGGATGAAAAAGAGATGCAGGCAGGTCCGCTCAGCCAGTTCATGGCCTAGCCCTGCCCGGCTGAAACCCATGAAACGAGCCATTTTAACTATTCTTCTCTGCCTGCTCTCCGCCATGCAGAGCCAGGCGGCTCCGCCGAAGGGATGGACTGAGTTTCGTCGCGCGCTGTTGATCAACTCAAGCGGCGACAAGGCCCACGCCCAGGCTGTCAAGGGGCTCGAGAAGGCCCTGGAGGATAAGGGCTTCGTTGTGACGGTCCTGGCAGATGCTGGCAGAAAGGGTGGGGTGGTCTACGAAAAGTGGGTGCGCAGCATCCCGACCATGGGGGTCAGTATTATTTACTACCTGGGCAAGCTCGATGTGGTGAAGAGTGAAGATGGGAAGAGATTTTGTTCTTCGATGCACATCGGCGGGTATAAAGAGATTCCGCGGGCCAGGGACCCGAGCCTGGGCCGTTCAAGGCCAGAGGACAAGCCCTGGCTCAGCCTGGAGCGCCTGGCGGAAAAGCTGGGTAGGAAGCTGGCCCGACAGAGCATGGTGGTGATCGACTGCCTGGGTATTGTCGACAAGGCCGGGTCGAAGAAATCAATTGCAGATCTTCACGGCCAGGCAGCCGGGGTCTTCCGGGGCAAGCTGTTCTCATCGTTTTACCCTGGGAAGGGAGCCTTTCATCCGAGCCTGGATGCGCCCGCTCTGGGTCCCCTGCTGGCCGCGAAATTAACGGCCGCGCTGGGCGAAGGTGGCGCGTTGCCGCCGCGAATCGAGAAGTTGGCCTATACGGTGGTGCCGCTTGGCAAGGATCGTACTGACCAGGCTTTTGAGCTCAAACACTCCGCCGGCGAGGTGTGTTCACCTCCGGATGTTCTGCGGCCAGGGCGCTTCGGGGGCGACCAGTGGGTTGACCGCAACGGCTTCTGTTTCATCTGGTGCCCGGCGGGGAAGTTCCTGATGGGAGATGCGGAATTCGAGGACGCGCAACCGGTCGAGGTGTCGATCAGCAAGGGCTACTGGATCGGCAAGTATGAAACACTGGGTAACGAGGCGAACCTTTTCGATGCCGGGGGCCAGAGGCTCGGCCGAGGCAAGACCGAATGGCTGCCGCCCGGTATCGGCAGTGTCGACAAGATCGTCCCGGGGCTGGATAAATGGCAGGCCTACAGTGCGGAGAAAGGCCTCGCCTACAAGGGGTGGACCTACGATTACCCTACCGAGGCGGAGTGGGAATACGCCGCCCGCGCCGGCAGCCGCGCGGGCTATCCCTGCGAGATCAAGGACCTTGGCAAGTACGGTAATTTCGCAGACCTGACCCTGTATAACGATCGTGATCCTGTTCACTTTATTTACGCCAACCGCCAGGCCAATGATGGCTACGGCAGATCGTTCGCGCCGGCAGGCCAGTTCCTGCCCAACGCCTGGGGCATTCACGATATGCTCGGGAACCTCGCCGAGCTGTGCAGCACCTATTACACCGAACAGCTGATCGGAGGGGCCGACCCCAACAGCCAGTCGCTTCCTACAACACGAAGCTCGCGGCATCGAGTTTCACGTGGTGGGGCCTGGTGCAGTCCGCCTGAATACCTCCATGTGGCCTATCGCAACGCCTTTACCGGTGTTGGTACTCCGCATGTCGGCCTCAGGCTGGTGTTGAGACAGGGGGGGCGCCAGACACGAACACGTGAGGAAATAACAGCCGCCCTCCAGGCGGAGCTGGATGCGAAAGCGAAGCAGGGAAGGGACAGTAAGAAATGAAGATCCTCCTCCTTTCCTTCACAGCTCTCGCGCTTTCGCTGACTCTCAGCGGGTTGAGCGCGGCCGATGATGAATTCTCCCGCGAGGTTCGTCCCTTCCTCGATAATTACTGCGTTCCCTGTCACGGCCCCCGGAAGCAGAAGAGCAGGATTCGTGTAGACCACCTCACGGCGAGTATGAAAGACCGTAAGGAGGCTGAATTGTGGGCGCGGATGCTCGAGGCCATCGAGTTTGGCGAGATGCCTTCTGACAAGGCGGAAAAATTTCCCACACGAAAAGAGGCCCGGGTGGTGCAGGGCTGGATCGCAAGAACCCTCGAGCGGCAGGGGCTCGCCGTTAAGGAGAAGCGGGACAAGGAAGGCTACGGCAACCTGGTCTCCCACGAGCTGCTTTTTTCACCGGCTGAGAGCAGGCGTACAGTCGATGCCGCAGCTCGCCTGTGGCGTATCACCCCCCGGGCCCTGGCCAATTTATTGCGAGGAGCCCGCATCGTCTCGAATCCCTTCAACCTCGAGAAGCCCCACGGCAATTTTCGCGACTTCAAGGGTAAGTACCATTTCAACTCCCTCATGGCGGAGCAGATAACGGAGCTGGCCCTTGCTCACTCCCACACGGCCGCGAGGAACGCTCGCAAGAAGATCAAGGAGATGCGCGAAAAGGGGGTCCCGATCGAGGAGGCCAACCGGGAAGCGCTCAAGCGCCAGTACCA
>DCKY01000095.1:8107-16328 GCA_002320775.1 Planctomycetes bacterium UBA1662 | reverse complement strand
AGAGAGATGAGATAAGCGATCGAACCCTTGGAATTAGCGGCAACCTTATCGATTCCCCTGACCAGACCGGCCAGGTCTTTACCTACCTCGCGAGAGAAAATCGCGACGGAGGCTTTTCTGCCGCCCACTCATATATAGCAGAGACCGTTTTTCCGTTTGACGAACTTCCCGGTGACGGGAAGAACGCTGAACTTCGCAGTTCCCTCTCCCGCCTTACAGCCTGACTCGACCTTCCCGGACTCGTCCGCGAATGCGGGCGTCGCCAGGAGAGCTGCCAGGAACAGCGCACTGAACTTCATGGGTGGCTCCTTTCAAAAAAGCCGTTTCTTTATCCGGACTCGAAACCAGTTAAATTCCTGCGAGTATCTTACCAGCCTTCGAGGCCGGATGGAAAAAATCACGCGGCCTGTAAGCCCCTCAGCAGGGGGCGCTTGCGATACTCGGAGAGTTCCGTATGATCGTTTACCGCGCCTGGGTCGCGCGACTCTACTGAAACACCCCGGGAAAACGAATGTCAGACAAGAAATCCGGCCTGGCAAGCTACGAAAACGTCGACAGCGACTATCTCGAGAAACGCTCACTTAAAAAGAGCGCGGGCTGGGTGCTGCTGTGGGCGCTCGGAGTAGGGGCGGTCATCTCGGGGGATTACTTCGGCTGGAACTTCGGATTGAAGGCGGGAGGTTTCTGGGGACTCGCCATCGCCACGCTTGTAATGGCTGTGATGTATGTCTGTATGGTTTTCAGTATCGCGGAGCTCTCCGCCGCCCTGCCCCATGCCGGGGGGTTTTATTCTTTCGTGAGAAACGCCTTCGGCCCCACCGGCGGCTTCATCTGCGGACTCACCGACGCAATCGAATACGTCATCACCCCAGCGGTCATCGTTGTCGGGATCGGTGGCTACATGAACAACCTCGTTGGAGGCTTGATCGGTGAAGAATTCAGCGGCTACGACCCGCTCTGGTGGGTGCTGGCCTACCTCTGCTTTGTCACCATCAATATTCGCGGGGTCGAGCTGACCCTGAAGGTCGGCCTGGTGATTACCCTCGCCGCCCTGGCGGTGCTCATTGTTTTCTATGTAAGCGCGCTGGTCTCCGGGAGCTTCGATCCGGAGCTCCTCTTCAACATACCGGCGGAGGAAGGCCAGGACCCCAGGTGGCTGCCGAAGGGCTGGAGCGGCGTCTTCCTCGCCCTGCCTTTCGCGATCTGGTTCTACCTGGCGATTGAGCAGCTGCCGCTGGCGGCGGAAGAGACCCACGATGTGGTCAGGGACATGCCCAAGGCCCTCATCCTAGGCATCATCACCCTGCTGGCCCTCTCCGTTTTCACCCTTGTTCTGAACACCGGTATCGGCGGCGGCGCCCTGGCGATCCAGGAGTCCGACGCGCCACTGGGCGAGGGCTTCGAGGCCATCTTCGGATCGGGCGGAATGACGCTCTTCCTGACTCTCATCGCGCTGACCGGGCTGATCGCCAGCTTCCATACGATCATCTACGCCTACGGGCGAGTGCTCTTCGCTCTCTCACGGGCGGGCTATTTTCCACGCTGGATATCAAGGACCTCCGGCCAGAAAACGCCTCATCGCGCCCTCATCCTCGGAGCCGTGATCGGCCTCGCCTGCGCGCTCGTGCTCCATTTCCTTGGAGAAAAAGAAAGTGAAAGCGGCGAGGTGGTCCCTACAGCTGTTGGTGGCGCCCTGCTCAACATGGCTGTCTTCGGAGCGGTGATCTCCTACGCGCTGGTCATGTTCAGCTATATCAGGCTTCGAATTACCCGCCCTGATATAGAGCGCCCCTATCGAAGTCCGCTGGGAATTCCGGGGGCCGCGCTCGGCGCCCTGCTCTCCATCGCGGCCCTGGGAGCCACGATCTACCGGGAAGATTTCCGTCCCGGTATTTACGGGGTCGGGGCATTTCTTGTGCTTGGTATGGTTTACTATCTTCTTTACAGCCGTCACAAGCTCGTTGCGCAGGCGCCTGAAGAGGAGGTCGCTCTCCTTGCGAAACACCTCGACGAGCTCGACGGCAAAATGGAGTCGAATGAATGAGCGAAAATCAGGGGCTTCTCAATCTTGACCAGCTGAAGCGGCTCGCCAGGGAAGACGAGATCGACACCGTGCTGGTCGTCTTCCCCGATCTCTACGGCCGCTTCATGGGCAAGCGCTTCGATGCCGACTTCTTCCTTGAGAGCGCCGCCAGAGACGGCACCCACTGCTGCAATTACCTCCTCACCGTCGACATGGAGATGGAGCCGGTGCCCGGCTACGACCTCGCCAATTGGGAATCCGGCTATGGCGACTTCCACATGGTCCCTGATCTCTCGACCCTCAGGCAGGTGACCTGGCTTGAAAAAACGGCGATGGTCATCTGCGACCTCGAGGACGACAAGGGGCACGCCCCGGTGGCTGAAGCGCCGCGCTCTCTTCTGCGCGGGCAGCTCGCTGCCGCCTCCGCCGCCGGCCATGATGTCTTCGCCGCCTCGGAGCTCGAGTACTACATGTTCGAAGACACCTACCGGGAGGCTCACGAGAAAGGCTACTCGGGCCTGCGTCCGACCGGCTGGTACCTCGAGGACTACCACATGCTGCAGGGCACCCGGGTCGAGAAGCTCAACCAGGCCGTCCGCAGGAACCTGAAACGCTCAGGGGTCCCGGTCGAAAACTCCAAGGGCGAGTGGGGACTCGGCCAGCACGAGCTCAACATCCGCTACGCCGAGGCCCTCGACATGGCCGACCGCCACTCGGTCTACAAGCAGTGCTTCAAGGAGATCGCCGATGAGCTCGAGATGAGCGTCACCTTCATGGCCAAGTACGACGACAACCAGGCCGGCTCGAGCTGCCATGTGCACCTGAGCCTCTGGGAAAACGGCCGCAACGCCTTCCATGGCGAGGACGAGCTCGGCCCGGTGCGCTGCTCGGAGACCTTCCGCTGGTTCCTCGGCGGCTGGATCGCGCACGTGCCCGATGTGATGGTCTTCTACGCGCCGACCCCGAATTCCTACAGGCGCTACCAGTCGGGCTCCTGGGCCCCGACGCAGCTGGCATGGAGTCATGACAACCGCACCGCCGGGTTCCGGGTCGTCGGCAGCGGCAGCAGCCTTCGCATCGAGTGCCGACTCCCGGGCGCTGACTGCAACCCCTACCTGGTCTACGCGGCGGCGCTGGCCTCGGGGCTTGACGGCATCTCCAGGCAGATCGAACCGCCGCCTCATTTTGAGGGCGACGTCTACCAGGCAAAAGACCTTCCCTCCGTTCCCGCGAATCTCGCCGAAGCGACCGACCTCTTCGAGAAGAGCTCCTTCGCCAGGGAGGCCTTTGGGGACTCGGTGGTCGACCACTACACTCGCTTCTTCCGCACCGAGGAAGCCGCGCGCGACACCACCGACAGCCAGTGGGATCGCAAACGCTACTTCGAGCGCATCTGAGGACCTGCCCGAGACATGAAGCCCGCACTCATTGGAATCCCCACCTACGGACGCAACGATGATGGGCACTTCTTCCTGCCGGCTGAATACGTCGAGTCGGTTCGCCGCAGCGGCGCCTGCCCGATCCTCCTGCCGCCGGGGGAAGAACATATTGACCGCTGGTTTGAGCTGGCCGATGGATTTCTCTTTCCCGGCGGCGGGGACATCGAACCCTCCCGCTACGGCGGCAGCGAACACGAGATGATCTACATGGTCGATCCGGAGCGAGACAAGACGGAGCTCGCCCTGCTTGAGCGGGCGCTCGCATCGGGCCTGCCCACCCTCGGAATCTGCCGCGGCACCCAGCTCCTGAATGTCACGCTGGGAGGAACCCTGTTCGATCATCTGCCCGACCACGTGGGCGAAGAAATCAACCACCGCCTGCCGCCCCGCGAGCCGACCCCCCACGCGGTACAGGTCGAGGAAGGCTCCGGCCTGGCCGGAATTCTCGGCGAGACCGGGTTCACGGCCGAGTCCTGGCATCACCAGGCCATCGACAATGTTGCCCCGGGACTCACCGTGGTGGCGCGGGCGCCTGACGGCACCATCGAGGCCATAGAAAAACCAGACCATCCCTGGCTCTACGCTGTACAGTGGCACCCGGAGCTGACCGCGGCGGAGGATCCCATCCAGCAGCGGCTCTTCAACTCCCTGGCGGAGGCCGCCCTCGCGGCGCGCCAGGCAGCAACCGGAAACGAAGGAGAATCAGAATGAGACTCGAAGGTAAGGTAGCCCTCATCACCGGCGGCGGCGGAGGCATCGGCCGGCAGACCGCCCTGGCCTTCGCGGCGGAGGGAGCCCGGATCGTGGCCACCGACGTCAACTCTGAGGCCGGTGCAGAGACGGTGTCCCTTGTTGAGGAAGCCGGCGGGGAGGCGCTCTACCAGGACGCCGACGTCTCGAAGGCTGCCGACTGCGAGGCGATGGTCCAGGCCGCTGAGGACCAGTTCGGCCGGCTCGACATTCTCTTCAACAATGCCGGGATCATGCATCCCGAAGACGGCGATGCCGTGGCCACCGAGGAGGAGATCTGGGATCTCACCATGAACATCAACCTCAAGGGAGTCTTCTTCGGCTGCAAATACGGGATCCCCGCCATCCTGCGCGCCGGCGGCGGCTCGGTCATCAACACCGCCTCCTTCGTCGCCGTCCTCGGGGCTGCGACTCCGCAGCTGGCCTACACCGCCAGCAAGGGCGGCGTCCTGGCAATGACCCGCGAGCTGGCCGTCATCCACGCCCGCGAGGGAGTGCGAGTCAACGCCCTCTGCCCCGGCCCGCTGAAGACCAAGATGCTGATGGACTTCCTCGACACCGAGGAAAAAAAACAGCGCCGCCTGGTGCACGTCCCCATGGGACGCTTCGGCGAGGCAAAAGAGATGGCCCAGGCCGCCCTCTATCTCGCCTCCGAAGAGTCCTCCTACGTCACCGGCACGACCTTCATGGTCGACGGCGGCATCACCAGCGCCTACGTTACGCCGGAGTGAGCGGATGCCTCTCGATGTCCTGAACCCCTTTGACCAGAGCGTGGTCTGCAGCCTCGACTACGATGAAGGCGCCGCGCTCGAGGCGAAGATCGCCACGGCGCACAGCGCCGCCGAAGGCTGGCGGCAGGTTCCTCTCCAGGAGCGCATCGAACAGGTTCGGCAGGGACTGGAGCGCTTCCGGGCGAGCTCCGAGCAGATAGCGGCGGACGTCTCACGACAGATGGGTAAGCCCATCACCCAGGCCCGCGGGGAGGTCAACACCGTCTTCGCGCGCGCCGATCACATGCTGGAGATCGCCCCGCAGGCGCTCTCCCCCGAGGTCCTTCCCCCTGTAGATGATCTCCATCGACGCATCGAACACGCCCCGCTCGGCGTCGTCTTCAATCTCGCGGCCTGGAACTACCCGCTGATCATCCCGGTCAACGTGATTGTCCCCGCGCTCGCGGCCGGCAATACGGTGCTCCTGAAGCACAGCGCGAAGACACCGCTTTGCGGGCAGGCCTTCGAGGAGGCCTTCGGCGAGCTCGAGGTCCCCGGGCTGGTAACAAACCTCGTCCTCACCCACGAGGCGACCGCCGGCGTGATTGCCGACCCGAGGGTCAACCACCTCTCCTTCACCGGCTCGGTGGAGGGGGGACGCGCGGTCTACCGCCAGGCCGCCGAGCGTTTCATCGATGTCGGCCTCGAGCTCGGCGGCAAAGACCCCGCCTACATCGCCCGGGATGCCGACCTCGACTTCGCCATCGCCAATACCGTCGACGGGGCCTGCTACAACGCGGGGCAGTCCTGCTGCGCCGTAGAGCGGGTCTACGTACACCAGTCCCTCCTCGACGACTACCTCGCCGGAGCCCGGGAGGCCCTTGGGGCCTACCACCCCGGTGACCCGCTCGAGGAAGAAACCACCATCGGCCCGCTGGCGAGCCGCGGCGCGCTCGACTTCCTCGAGGAGCAGGTTCGGGACGCGGTCTCCCGCGGAGCGGAGCTCCTGCATGGCGGCGCCCGGACCCCGGATTGCGCCGGGAACTTCTTCCACCCGACCCTCCTGGCCGGAGCGCCGAACGAGGCCGCCGTCATGCAGGAGGAGAGCTTCGGCCCGGTCCTGCCCGTGCTCGCGGTCTCCGGCGACGAGGAGGCTCTCGCCCATATGCGGGACACCCGCTTCGGGCTGACCGCGTCGATCTGGACGAGCGACCAGGAAAGAGCCGAGCGCTTCGCGCGCTCACTCGATGCCGGAACCATCTTCCAGAACCGCTGCGACTTTCTCGATCCCGCGCTTCCCTGGACCGGCTACGGCGACAGCGGCAAGGGCTCGACCCTCTCGTCCTACGGCTACCTTCATCTCACACGACGAAAGAGCATCCACTTTCGTACGAAAACCTGAGAGGCTCTCACTTCAACGATTGCAGGTAAGCGACCAGGTCGGCGAGTTGCTCGGGAGTGAGACTGTTGACGAGACCGATCGGCATGACCGAGCCCGGCGATTTCCGCCGCACACCCACCTCGCTCTTCGTGATCGTCGAGAAGATCCCGTTGGTCTGCCTGAGCTCGACCTCGTCGGCGCTCTCGCTCGTTACGAAGCCCGTCATCGCCTTGCCGTTCTTCATAACGAAGACGTAGGTGTCGAAGCCCTGGGCGATCTTGGCGCTCGGCTTGAGGATCGACTCGATCAGCTCGGCCTTCTTGTAGCGCTTGCCGATATCCACGAGGTGAGGACCCTTGGGGAGCTGACCGTTGGCCGTGGTGTGGCAGCTATTACAGGTCTGGAGCTTGAAGAGCGCCTCGCCTCGCTTCGCCGAGCCCTTCGCCGTCAGCGCCCGGCTGGCGGCCAGCTCCACCTTGAGGTTCGCCACCAGGTTGGGGTTGTTCGGATCGGCCTTGGGTACCGCGATCGGGGCCTGGGCCTCCTTCGCCCGGGCGGCGACGCTTGCCGCGGTTGGCAAACCGGCGATCTTGACCTTGTGACGCGCCAGCTCTAAAGCAACGCCCTCGAGAGTTTTCGCATCGGCGTCGGCGAGAAAGGTCTTCAGGGTGGCTGCGATTTTTTCGCTCTGGGCCCAGGGTTTCCGGTCGTAATAGGGTCCACTGCGATCCGGGCGTGTACCCCACCAGCCGCTCTTATAGTCTCCCTCACGGTGGTAGAGGCGAACCAGGGTCGTGAGGATTTCACGGCGGGTGGCGGCGCTCTGGGTGCGGCTCAGACCAGCCGCCAGCCCCGAAACGGCCTCTTCGTTGTGCATGTATTTCAGGGCCCAGAAGGCCCCGGCCGCGTGTGGCCCTTCGAGAGCCTCCAGGCAGGCCTGTACCGAGCTGCAGCTCTCCAGCGCGCGCACCGCCAGGTGTGGAATGACCCGGCCGGGATCCGCCTGCTTGTAGAGCGGCTTGGCCTCCGGCCCTGGCTGTCCGGAAGGACGTATCGTAAGGGGAAGAATGGCCTTGCCGGCCTCGCGGCGGCCGAGGCGCCCGAGGCTGATCAGGGCCTGCGCCCTCACCCGGGGATTCTCATCCTCGAGCGCGGCAAGGAAGGGATCCAGCGGCAGCTTGTCGAGACCTTCCCGATCGTCTGTCAGCGCTCGCAGGGCGGCCTCGCGAATGGAGGCGTCATCGAGCAACTTGAGCAGGATCGTATTCGAGGTCGTCCCCAGGATCTGCTTCAGGGTGTAGACCGCGGCGATCCGGCCGTAGAGCGGCGCCTTGGCATCGGCCGCCAGGCCTGAGAGCCCCGCGACCCTCGCGTCGCCTTTTCCGCGACGCACAAGCTCGCGCTGGGAGTGAAGCCTGTGAACCGCCGAAGGCGAAGAGAGGTAGCCCAGGAGGGCGGCCTCGCTGCTGAGGTGCGGCGGCTTGAAGGGCTTCGGGGTAAACCCGGCCGGGGTGACCTGGGTAACGAAGCCAACGTTGGGGCCGCTGAAATTGAACTTGCCGTTCTTCCAGCTCGTCACGTAGAGGCGACCACTGCCGTCTACATCCATGTCCGTCGGCCGCGGAAGCTTGATAAAGACCTCCTGGTGGGCGTCAAAGGTGGCCCCGTTGGCCGGCAGGTTGTGGCGATAGACCGTGCTGGTTCCCCAGTCGCAGGTGTAGAGCGCGTCGGCGTAGGGCTTCGGCCAGCGCAGGTCCTGGAAATACATCGCGCCGCAACCGGAGCCGCCGCCGTAATCCTTCAGTGGCGGGAAGGTCTCCTCGGTGAAGTTCAGGTAGAGCGAGGGGTAGCCATACAGACCCGACTGCATGACGTGGCTGAGGCGAATATCCCAGCCGCCTCCATCATTGGTGTTGTC
>DCKY01000095.1:0-7721 GCA_002320775.1 Planctomycetes bacterium UBA1662 | reverse complement strand
CCCCAGCTGAAGATCTCCATGCCGGTGCCGTCAAGCCGAACCCGAATGACCCCACCGCCGCGGCGGGCAAGCATGGTTCCATCTTTGCCTTTGGCCTCCGTGAATCCGAAATCGCCAACGGCGATGTAGAGCCAGCCATCGATACCCATGCGGATCCCGTTGGTCGTATGGTCCGCTCCCCGGCGCTTGGTCTCATCGGAGCTGATACCAGTGATGAGCGTCTCGTGACGATCCGCGACGCCGTCAAGATCGGTGTCGTGATAGACGGTCAGGAGCGGCGGATGGAGCACCCACAGGGAGCCATTGTCGTAGAAGAGACCGCGGGGATGGTCCATCTTCGCGAAGACGTTGATCTTGTCCGCCTCACCATCTCCATCGGTGTCGATGCAGCGAACCACCCTTCCTCCGCCCGGCTTCTTGCCGAGCGAGCCCTGTTCATCGACCCCGACGAAGACCTCGCCGGTCACGGCAGCGGCGATACAGACCGGGTAGTTCACCTCCGGCGGCTTACCGAAGAGGGTCGCCTTGAATCCATCGGGAACCTTGACGTCGGCGATGCTCGATGAACCCACGGCGGCGGCGGGCGCCGCCTTCCTGATCGCCTTCTTGAGAGGCGGCAACTGCGCGCTGGTATAGGCCTCGAACTCCCAGAAGCTCCCCCAATAGGAGCCGCTCGATCCGAGGAACTTCACCCGCAGGTGCCGGGTCGCGGGAGAATCTACCTTGTGCGGGGTAACCTGGGCCTTCTTCTTGTTCTTCGACTGATCGACAATCGCCTTCCACTCCTTGCCGTCGGCGGAGGCCTCCACCTGGTAGCGATAGGCCGCGCCGCCCTTCTCCCAGTGAATCCGGAGAGAGCGGACATGCTTCGCCTCGCCGAGGTCGACCTGCCAGGTCTCGCCGGGGTTACCCGCGTTCGCGCACCAGCGTGTGCTGAGGTTGCCATCGTTGCCGTACTTCGTGAGGTTGTTCTTGTTCTTCTCCTCGCTGCTCGCGGAGGCCTTGCCCGCCATCGACAGGTTCCCCTTCTTGCGCAGCCTGCCGGTGACCCGGGGCTTCGACCCTCCCCCGGCCGCCTTCGGAGCCGGAGCAAGGTTCACCGCGATGAGCGCGCGGATCGCATCGTCGGTTTCCTTCGTGCTCGGGGTAAAGCCCGCCTCGGTGTCCCTGTCGCAGGCCCAGAGCAACCCCTTGGTAACCATGTCGAGGTACTTCGGCTCGGCCATGGTCTCGTTGTAGTGGCCAATGGTGGTGGCGAAGACCTTGCCATCACCGTAGCTGTTGGTCCAGACGCAGACCTGGGGCTTGTTGTCGCCCCTGCGGTTGGCCTGCCCGAGCACCGTGGCGCTGTCAAAGACCTTGATCGAGTGGTAGAGCTCTCCCTTGGGCGCGACAAACTTGCTGCCAAACCCTTTCATGATGGGATGCGCCGGCTTAACGTTATCGACCGTAAAAGAATAGTGAGGACCATGTCCGGGCGACTGCACGCCGACAAACTCAAACCACTGGTCGTCTCCTGTGCGATAGCAGTGCATGGCGCAGTGGATCAGCAGCGCCGGCAGGCCCTCGCGATGCGGGCGGACGATGTTGTCGACGAAATCCTTGTCCTTGACCGCGGCAAAGCACTCGTTGTGCACCACGACATCAAAGCCCTCGGACCAGTCACGGTCCTGGTACAGCGGTATCTTCGCATTCGTGGTGCTCCCTCCCTGGCGGGCGACGGTCCAGACCACGTTGGCCCGGGCGGAGATACCTCGTGTCAGGATCAGCTTCTGGCGGTCGTAGTCATGACAGCACCCGCCCGTGACAAGCAGGGCCTGGATCGCCTTTGCCTTGCCGGCCGCGGGCTTCCCGCCCTCCTGGGCGACGGCCGTGGAGGCGGCCCCTGCAGCGAAAATCAGTGAGAGCAGCAAACGAATCATCAGTTCATGAACCTCGGGAAGGGGAAGCGCCCGCGGCCCGGCTACGCGCGCGAACGAGAGCGGCTTCCTGTTAGCTTCGTCGCAATGTCGTCAAGAGCTAAAGATCTTAAGTCCTCCGGCGCTGTTTTCATAGCACCGGGGATGCAACAGACGCAACCGGAAGAGCTCAGTCGTCGCTCTCATCCTTGCGCCAGACCTTGCGGACCTTCCCATCGGGGTCCATGTCGATGACACAATCAGAGTCATCCCGGGGAGGGGGAGGCGGCTCAGCTTGAGCCGGCTCGGCCTGCGAGGGGCGGGCAGGCGATCCCCCAAAGGTAAAACCCCAGCGGCCATTGCCGCCGGCGGGCGCCTGACCGCCAAAGAGACCGCCAAAGAGACGGCTGAGGTTCTCCGAGCCCTGCTTCAGAGCTTCCTCGGCACGCACCCGCATGAGCTCGGCCTGGGCGAGGAAGATCACCATCAGGCCAATCAAGGCGGTGATGAAGCCGCCCCAGATATCCAGCACAGGTAACAGGATGAAACTTGCCCCGACCAATTGTCCTACCCGGACGGCGATATGGGTCGCCTTGAGATAGGGCAGCTTCAGAGCGAGCAGGGCGCGCAGAATCCTGCCCCCATCCATGGGAAAACCCGGCAGCAGGTTAAAAATTCCAAGGACCAGGTTAAGGATCATCAGGAGCCAGCAGAACTTGCTCGTCCAGGCCGCGAAGGACAGGTCGAAAGGCAGACCGAAGGCAAGGCACTGCCCGGCGAACAGCAGACCGGCAATCACAAAATTTACCAACGGCCCGGCCGCCGTGATGAAAAGCTCCTGCCGGGGTACCCGGGGACTCCTGTCAAACATCGCCATCCCGCCAAGCATGGTCATCTTGATCTCCCGGGTGTTGATGCCGTAACGCCGGGCGGTGAGGCTGTGGCCGAGCTCGTGCAGCAGCAGGCAGCCGTAGAAACAGACCGTGAGCAACAGGCTCTCGGCAAGACTGCCTTGAAGATAGGTTTGGAATTCCGTGGCGAACACGAACACAACCAGCCAGAAGCTCCAATGCGCCCTGACTGGAATACCGAAAGCTTTGAAGAGATGAGCAGAGGCCACGACGACTGTCCTCTTAAATCAATGGGTGGATTGCCTGAACTACTTGAGTCTAACGCAATCCATTGGCCAGAAACCCATATTCGAGACTTTAATTCGCCTATGTCTACCGAGGTCTTTATTTCGTAAACACTTGTGTTCGGGTCTCCGCAAGCGGCCGTTCCAGAAAGAAAACCCTGTTACTGCCAGCTTGGCAGACCGAAACTCCCGAAAAGGCAGTCGACCGCCGGGAAAGATGAACTCAGGCCCCGGTCGAAATCTCGGGCTTATAAAAATACTTCCGCACCAGGTCCTCGGGGGGCGGTGGCGTTCGCAAGGTGACCAGGTAGCCCGCGAGAAAACTGACCAGCAGACCGACGATGATCGGATCAAAGTCCATGAGGCGGTACGGTCTGAAGAAGCTCCCGTTAGCGAAGATCCCTCCGACATACATCGACAGGTGGGAGATGAAACCCCCCAGCATGCCCGCCATGCAGCCCTCGACATTCGAGCGCGGCCAGTAGATCGCGTAGACCACCGGCGCGAGGAAGCAGGCCGCCAGCCCGCTGCCGGTGTAGACGATGATGTCCTGCAGGAACTGCGGCGGGTTGACCGCCCCCAGCAGCGCCGCGCCTCCAACCAGGAGGGTGAAGAGATAGCTCAACCGCTTGAGACGGAGCTCGGAAGCTCCAGGATTGATGTTCCGCTGATAGATGTCGCGCACCAGGCCCGATGAGATCATCAGCAGGAAGCTGTCGACCGTCGACATCACCGCCGCGAAGGGCGCGGCGATGAGCAGTCCGGCGAGCCAGCCCGCGCCGACGTTCTCGGTGAGAAAAACCGCCATGGCGGGCATGATGCGGTCGCTCTCGGCATCCATGCCGGGCATCAGCACCCGGGCGCAACAGAAGATGATCACCAGCGGAAAGTAGATCAGCGAATAGTAGACCGCCACAGTAAAGATTGAGCGGCGCAGGGTCACGGTGTTGTTGAAGGCCATGAGCCGAACCATGCTGGCAGGCTGGCCGGAGCCCGAGATCGCCCACATGAAGAAGAAGGAGATCACCAGGCTCAGGGGGAGGAACCCGGCATCGCTGCTGGGACTCGGACCGGGACCGGTGACGTAGACTCCCTTGCGGCCATCCTCTGCTCCATAGGCGTAGCCCTGAAGCTCCAGATCCTCGAGGATGAAATCGGAGCGGGCCCGGTCTCCCTGGTTCTCGATAACCTGGCTGCGATCTCCAGGAGAGGTGATCTCAAGCACAGCGACCCAGGGCTCCCCGCGCTTTCTGAGTCGTTCCTCCAGCGCCAGCTTCGGTATCACCTTGAAAAGCCTGGCCTCCGCGCCTTCATCAGAACCTGGGATCCGAATCCAGGAACCCTCGCCCAGCGGGGCCCTATTTCCTTCCGGGCCGCCCGGACGGAAAACCGCCACCCCTCTGCGCGGCGGACTCATATCAACCATCCTCGAGGTGGCGTACTCGAGCGAGCCCACTCCCTCGGGTGCACCCTTTCCAACGAGGTAGAGCGCCAGGGGCAGCATGATCATGACCCCGAAAACCATAACGACTCCCTGCATGACATCGGTCCACACCACGGCCTGGAAGCCGCCATAGGTCGTATAGGCGATCACTGCCAGGCCGAAGCCGCACAGGCAGAGCAGGTAGGCGGGATCCACGCTTCCGCCGATGGAATCCTTCAGAAAAGTAACTCCCGACTCAAAAACGCCGACGCCGGACAGCAGCGTCTTCAGCATCAGGCTGCCGGCCTTGAACTGGGCGATGAGGTTGAAGGACATGAAGAAAACGATCAGCGCCACGGCCAGCAGACCGAAGCCGGCGCTCCTGAAACGGTCCCGGATCACGTCTGGAACGGTGATGGCTCCCGACCGGCGCGCCACCTGGTTGAGACGCTTGCCGATGAAGCCCATCGTGCAGATCGGGAAAATGATGTAGCTGCCGATCCAGAGCCCCAGGATCCAGCCGTGACTGTAGATCTTCGAGGGAAAGCCGGTGAAGCTCCCGCCCGAAGCGCTGGTGGCGGCGAAGGTCAGGGCGAAGGCCCACACCCCGAGCCCCCTGTTGCCGAGAAAATACTCGCTGAGAAAATTACCGTCCTTACGCAGATAGTTCGCGATCACCGCGAGGGAAAAGACAGCGGCTGTATAGCCCAGGAAGGTAAAGAGCGCCGGGCTGACGCCGCCCGCCTCCGCGAGAAAGGAGCTGTTGAAGATGGGAGGAAGGCTCATGCGCCCTCCTGCGATTCAACAGGGGCTTCTTCCCCCAGGTCCCCATCCTTCATGTAGAAGAAACAGAACCAGAGGGTGAAGACATCGGCCAGGAGCCAGGGCACCGCGATCCCCCAGAAGAGCCAGGAGGGGATGCCCCAGACGGTACTGAACTCCTCAGCGACAAAGGTCTCGGGGAAGCCGTTCAGGTAACAATAGGGTACCGCCCACAGGAGCGCCGCCACCCACAAGAGCAGGATGATCAGGGCCTCCCGGCGAGACTCGAGAAACACCGGGTCCCAGGGGGCGTTCGCAGGTTCCTGATTGTTGTCTGGAGCGTTCATCTGTCCCTACCGGGTCGAATTAGATACTCAGGCTGACACTCTCCACCTGAGACGATCATTCTACGGGTACCGGCGGGGCTTGCATAGACAGCGACAGAACGATAGCCCTCCGCGCGCCATCTCGATAATTCCTCTGGCAGCCGTGGCGTTTTACCCTAAGCTTGGGCCAAACCTGCTGAGCAGGCTCAACGAAACAACTCCCCCAACAGCCTGGAACGCCATGCCCTCCCTCGCTACCCCCCGCCCCCTGCTGAGGGCGATCAAGAAACAGGTCGGCAAGGTCAAGGTCTCGCTTCGATCCCAGGGCGAGGCTCTTGAGGAGCTCTTCCAGCTCTTCACCAGCGAGCGGCAGCATCTCAAGCGTTTCAGCTATATGAACGATCCGCGCCTGCGCCTGGCCTACCTCCGCTACCATCTTCCACTGAATACGGTGCGCTCGATCTGCGTCCTCAAGGATCTCCTGAAGCGCTACCCGGCGATCGCCGAAACGGAGTGGATTACGGATATGGGGGCAGGCCCGGGAAGCTCCACCATCGCGAGCCTCCTGACCCTGCCGGCAAACCGTACGCGGCGCTATCTGCTCACGGATCAGAGCCGCGGAGCTCTCCGGGTCGCCCGGGAGATCTTCGAAGAGTGCGCGCCGGCTGCAAAGGACGGGGTCAAGACGTCCATCACCACCCTGCAGCAGAAGCTCCCTATGCTGCCGCGCTTCCAGGGACCCACACTCGTGTGGATGTCGATGGTCGTCAACGAGTTCGACCACCCCGAGCGCCGGGGAATCGACATCAAACGCTTCTTCAACAAGCTCGCTGAAAAGCTGCCCCCCGGCAGCACAGTCGTCATCATCGAACCGGGCCTGAGGGCTCCCGGCCGCCGCCTGCTCGAGCTCCACGACTCCCTGCTTGAATCACAACGCTGGGAAATCCTCGCTCCCTGCACCCACCAGAAAAGCTGTCCGCTCCTGGGCGAGGCGAAGAGGCCCTGGTGTCATTTTCACTTCAGGTGGCAGCCGGGAGACATCGTCAAGCAGATCGCCGTGCCGCTGGGCCTGGCGGCCGGCAAGGGCTCGATGAGCTATCTCGCCATGCAGCCGGCCAAGGAGGGCGGGCTCCTGGGTAATCGGGACCCCGAGCTGGCCCGGGTCATTGGCGACCCGATGGACGTTCGCCGCACCGGCGAAGGCATCTATCTCTGCCAGGACGGGAAGCGGCGTGTCTTCCGTAACCCGCCGAAAGAAACGACCCGCGGCGCCCTGCTGAAGAGAGGCCGCCAGAACCGGGACGCCCGGCTCGTGGCCCCCTGGCCGGGAGGCTCACCCGAGGCGAAACGCCCGCGCAAGGAACGAAAAGATCGGCGGAAGCCGCCGGAAAAGCCCGGCAAGACTTGAACTTGATTATTCCGCCGTGACGGGATTGGTGAGCTTCCCGATGTTCTCGACCTCGATGGTGACCTCATCTCCATCCTTGAGAAAGACCGGGGGATTGCGCGCGGCGCCGACACCCTGGGGCGTTCCCGTCATGATCACGGTGCCGGGCAGCAGGGTGGTCCCCTGGCTGAGGAACTCGATGAGCGTCGGCACGTTGAAGATCATGTCCGAGGTGGTCCAGTCCTGCATCACCTCGCCGTTGAGCGTCGTGCTGAGCTTCAGGGCGTTGGGGTCGGGAATCTCGTCAGGGGTCACCAGGCAGGGTCCCAGCGGCAGGAAGGTGTCGAAGGACTTGCCGCGGCACCACTGGCTGCCGCCCTTCTTGGTCTGCCAGGTACGGCCGCTGACATCGTTGGCGCAGGTATAGCCGAGCACGTAGTCGAGGGCATCGGCCTGGGAGACGTTCTTCGCCTCGCGGCCAATGACCACCGCCAGCTCGCATTCGTAATCGACCGTCTCCGGCTCGACGGCCGGCACCACGATGGGGTCACCCGGGTTGTTGAGGGTGTTGGCCGCCTTGATGAAGAGCACAGGATACTCGGGGATGTCGTTGCCGCCCTCCTCGGCGTGCTGCCGGTAGTTCAGACCGATACACAGGGCCGTGCGCGGAGTCACCGGGGCGAGGAGCTTCGCGATCGCCGCTGTTTCTTCCGTGACGCTGTACTCACCGAAGAGGTCTCCCTCTATTACGCGCGCCGTATCTTCGCTGACCCATTCACCGTAGCGCTCC
>DCKY01000119.1 GCA_002320775.1 Planctomycetes bacterium UBA1662 | reverse complement strand
CCCAAAACGGGAAAGGTGCTCTGGGAAAATGACTGCTTCACCATGCGCTCCTGCTCCTCGCCGGTGATCGCCGGCGATGTGATCATGGGCACCTGCGGCTCCGGCGGCGGCGGCAACTACCTCGTCGCCGTCACACCTGGAAAGGGCAAGGTCAAGGAGGTCTACCGCCTCAAGAAGGCGGTCTCCTATGTGCCCACACCACTGATCCGCAAGGGCCTGATGTTTGTCTTCAGCGACAAGGTCGATGTCGCCAGCTGCTACCAGGCCTCGACCGGGAAGACGCTGTGGCAGAAGCGGGTCGATGCCTTTTTCTGGGGCTCACCGATCTGCGTAGAGGACAGGATCTACATCGTCTCGCGCGAGGGAACCGTCCTGGTGCTGGCCGCCAGCGACGAGTACAAGGAGCTCGCCCGGATCGATCTCGGCGCTCCCAGCCGCTCGACGCCGTGCATCGCAGGAGGCCGGATGTACATCCGCACCTACGACTCGGCGAAGGAGAGCGGCCGGCTGCTGTCGATCGGCGGCAAGAAGCGCTGAGGACTCAGCTTGAGAGCTGCTCTTTGCCGGATTCCTCAGAAGCTGCTGCCCCGGCGCCCAGGAACGATCCGCCCACCGCGATGGCGAAATTAACCGGCAAACCATAGAGCCCGGCATGGATCCCCCACGGCTTTCCGCCCACCCCGAAGGCCAGCCCCAGGGCGATCGCCAACCCGGCCACGAGACCGGCGAAAACAGGCCGCGGCAGCAGGCCCCTCCAATGAAGCCCGAGGAAGAAGGCTGGAGAAAGTTGTACCAGGAGATCGAACTTCCGGTCGATGAGCTTCACCAGGGGTTCGTCTCGCAGCTTGATCGCCAGGACGACCAGGATGACAACCAGGACCCACGAGCTGACCTTGCCGACCTTCGTCAGGTTCTTGTCGCTGGCCGCGGGGGTCGCGCGCCGGTACAGGTCGCCCGAGAACATTGAGGAGATGCTCAAGAGGGCGGAATCAGCCGTTGACATGATAGCGGCAAGAACCGCCGCAAAGAGAACGACGACCAGCCAGTAGCCCAGGCCGCCCTGGGACTGGATCTCACGGAAAACCACGGTCAGCACCCGGTCCGCCTCGGCCCCCTCCAATCCCGGGAAATGAGCAAAGGCGGTGATGCCGATGAAGACCGCGATCAATGTGGCGGTCAAGGGCAGGAAGGCCATGACCTGCAGGCTGCGGCGCAGAACCGCCGGGCTGCGCGCGGCGTAGAGCCGCTGGATCGCCTGCGGATAGAGAGCCGCCCCGATTCCGATCATGAAGATGTAGCTGACCCACTCCCGCAGCATCGCCCAGCCCGGAGGCTGGAGCTTCTCACCTTCGCCTCTCTCGATGATCTTGAGTGCACTCGTCTCCGGACCGCCGAAATATACGAAGACCATCACGGTGAGGATCACGAAGCCGATCATCAGGACCACGCCCTGGAGCACATCGGTCCAGGCCACCGCCCGCAGTCCACCGAGCGTCTCATAAACAACCATGATGAGAGCCAGGGCGATGATCGCCCAGAGGTAGACATCCACATCCGTGCTGGCGCTGAGCCCCTCGACCGCGCGCCCCATGGCCATCAGCTGGGCGAGAAGATAGTTCGCCAGGGCGACGATCATCACCACCGAGGCCAGCACCGACAGCGGCCCATAGGCGAAGCGGTCGTGCAGGTAATCTACCGGGGTGATAAAACCGCGAATACGGGCGCGCGCCTGGAGCTTCGGAGCCAGCAGCAGGTAGAAGACGATCACCGCCGTCATGAAATGGACACTCATCGTCCAGGCGTAACCGACCCGGTAGGTCTTGCCGGTGAAGCCGAAGAGCGTGTTGCCACTGTACTGGGTGGCGTAGAGGGTCAGCACCAGCACGATGAAGCCAAAGCCACCTCCGGCGAGGTAGAAGTCCTTCATCGAGTCTTCCCGCCGTGCCCGGTAGCCCAGCCAGCCGACCAGCAGGAGCGAACAGAGATAGAGGGTGATGAACACCCAGGCGCCCGGACCGAATGGAAGCAGGCCTTCGTTCATTCCTCCTCCGAGGGCCAGGGGCGCCTCAGCAGCCAGGCGGTGTAGAGCGAGATCGCCACCGAACCGGCCAGCGCAACAACGACCCAGGCCGGCACCCCGGCCCAGCGGGTTTTATCATCGGCCGGCCAGTACCAGGGAATCGCCGCGACCAGCAGCAGCACGTAGCCCCCCCAGACCTTCATGCTGAGGTAGGGTCCCTTCATCAGGAGCCGCCCCTTTTCTGCAGCCGGGCCCAGGCATCCCGAAGGGAGACAGTGCGGTTGAAAACCAGGCTGCCGGGCGCGGAATCAACCGGGTCGACGCAGAAATAGCCGTGCCTTTCAAACTGGCAATTATCTCCGGCCTCCGATTCTCCCAGGGAGGGTTCCAGCTTGCAGCCATCGAGCACCTCCAGGGAATCGGGGTTGAGGTTGTCCTTCCAGTCGCCTCCATCCTCGGTCTGCAGGGGGTCCTCGGCCATGAAGAGATGGTCGTAGACCCGCACCTCTGCATCGACGGCGTGCTGCGCCGAGACCCAGTGGATCGTGCCCTTGACCTTGCGGCCATCGGGGGAGTCACCCCCCCTGGTCTCGGGGTCGTAGGTACAGTGCACCTCGACCACCTCGCCGGAGTCATCCTTGACGACATCGACGCAGGTAATGTAGTAGGCGTAGCGAAGACGAACCTCGCGGCCGATGCCGAGACGGAAGAATTTCTTCGGTGGGTCCTCCATGAAATCGGTCTGCTCGATCCAGAGCTCACGACTGAAGGGAACCTTTCGCTTTCCGGCGCTCTCATCCTCGGGGTTGTTGATGGCATCGAGCTCTTCGGATTCACCCTCGGGGTAATTGTCGATGACCACCTTCAGGGGCCTGAGCACACCCATGCGCCGCTCGGCGCTGCGGTTCAGCTCATCGCGGAGGCCGTGCTCCAGGAGGGCGATCTCCTGGGTGTTGTCGCGCCTGGCCATGCCGATCCGTTCGCAGAAGGTGCGGATCGAGGCGGGAGTGTAACCCCGCCGCCGCAGTCCGCAGATCGTCGGCAGGCGCGGGTCGTCCCAGCCCTCGACCTGCCCCCCCTCGACCAGCTCGAGCAGCTTGCGCTTGCTCATGACGGTATAGGTCAGGTTCAGGCGGGCGAATTCGATCTGCTGCGGGTGGCACTCGACTCCCACCTCATCGATGAACCAGTCATAGAGCGGACGGCGCACCTCGAATTCAAGACTGCAGAGGGAGTGGGTAACCTTCTCAATCGAATCCGAGAGCCCGTGGGTAAAGTCGTACATCGGGTAGATGCACCACCTGTCGCCGGTTCGATGGTGGTCGACCTTCATGATGCGGTAGATCACGGGATCGCGCATCACCATGTTGTCCGAGGCCATGTCGATATTGGCGCGCAGGGT
>DCKY01000051.1 GCA_002320775.1 Planctomycetes bacterium UBA1662 | reverse complement strand
CGTCGGGCATGGAGGCCCACAGGAAATACGAGAGACGGCTTGCGAGCTCATAGGCACCGACACTGTAGGGCAGAGTCTTATCCCTGACCGTCTCGATCCGGTAGACAAAGGGCGGCGAGAGGAGGCCTATCTTCATCGCATGCAGAAGTGAAGAAACCGGCGCCTCTTTTTTACGGCGGGTGCGATAGGTGCTCAGTACCACCTCTTCACTCTCCGCGTTCTTATAGCCGCGCCAGGCCCGGGACAGGAAACGGCGGAGAATCTTCCCGGCCTGCTCCTCGGTCAGCTCGGGCGAGGCTCCCTTGAAGCCGAAAACTTTTTCGCGAGCCGCGGGGGCCTGCTCAAAAATCCTCAGGGCGTAGTCGAAAGCCTCACCGTACTTCAGGACCGGCGGCCTGGACCCGGCCAGCTGAGCCGAGTCATTGTAGAAGCCGGATTCACCCGGAGCATCAGGCGGCAGGATCGTCTCCAACGTGGAGGGCAGGAAGGCGGGGAACTCCGGGCTGTAGACATAGGGTTGCTTCAGCGAAACCCGCAACAGCTCCTCAAGCGTATTGATCAACTCATAGCGGCTCAGCCTCCGTAACCTCGACTCTCCGATGTGTTCCTTGCCGTCCTTCAGGACGTAGGCCTCCTCGAACCAGCCGGCAATCTGCGCCTTCTGCACGGTGGTCAGGGGCTTCTTCTTCTTTGGCGGCATCTCACCTTCGCCAACGGCCTTGTCGACCTTCTCCCACAAAGCCGCAATCTTCTCATCGAACGGGTTCGGAGCGGAGAGAAGCTGCTCAAGGTCGATCCCCCCCTTGCGCGTGTCCGCATCATGGCAGCCGAGACAGCGAGATTCGAGAACCTCGAGGGCAGGCGACTGCTCAGCGGCCCCCAGGCCCGGCCCCAGGCAAGGCAACATCAGCAGGATTATGCAGACGATTGATTTCATGGATGGTGTCGACGCTTTGGAAGAAACCGCGTGAGTCAGTATTAGATAATCCGGAAAGCTCAAATCACATCAAGTGGTTCGCCCTCCCAGCTGAGACTTCTTTCAGATCATTTTATTTTCCAGTAGGACGATCTGCAATCCACTTGTGACCTCCAGGCGCCGCTTCTCTCAGCTCATACGCAAAGCGCTCCACCTGGAACCGGGAAGCGGAAGGCTGCCGGCGACAGCCTGGCCCTCTAACTCGAGCAGGAGAACCTTCAGACGCACACCGCAGGAAAACCCGCCGAGGCGTCCATCGCCTGAGATCACCCGGTGGCAGGGAAAAATGACCGGCAGCGGATTCTGGCCGACAGCCTGGCCCACAGCCCGCGCGGCGCGCGGCGACCCTACCCTGGCTGCCAACTCCCCGTAGGTACGAAACTCGCCTCGGGGAATCTCGAAGAGAGCCTTCCAGACCCGCAGCTGGAACGGAGTACCCGAGCCATCGAAATCCAGGGGAAAACGAAAGGCTATCTTTTCACCTGAGAAATAACGGCCCAGCTCTGCGCAGGCCCGCTCAAGAATCGCGCAGGCGGAATTTTCAGTTCGCCGCGAAGATCCGCCCGGAGACGCGAGCGCGGTCTCAAAGAGCTCCACCCGTCGAACACCCTTCGGGCTGGCCGTGACTCTCAGCTCTCCTCCCGCAAGACAGTCCGGCCGGAGGATGACGCTCGCAAGTTCCTGCATCGAAATAAAACCTTCCAGCCTGAAATGAAGTCCGTGAGAAAACAAAAACCGGGGAGGAACCATCCTTCCCTGCAGCATAAGATACAGGCCCTGGCCCGCATGCAATATGGGAGAAATGATGGACCCTCGTGAAGAGCTCGTCGACCTGATCGACGAACAGGACCGTGTTATCGGCTGGGCGCGCCGTGAAAGAATACGCCGACTGAACCTGCTCCACCGCGGAGTCGGGATTCTCTGCCTTGATCCTGATGGGCGCATCTACGTTCATCGCCGCACGGAGACAAAGGATGTCTTTCCAGGTATGTACGATATGTTCGTCGGCGGTGTCGTGGGCCGGGGAGAAGACCGTGACCTGGCCGCCGCCAGGGAGATCGCCGAAGAGCTGGGAATCGAGGGACCCCATCCGGAACCCATTTGCCGATATCTCTACCTTGGCCCCCTGAACCGCAGCCTCGTGGCAGTTTACAAGGTGACCTGGGAAGGGGAAATCCGCCACCAGCCGGAAGAGGTTGAGTGGGGAAGCTATATGAGCATCGAAGAAATCGAGGCGCAGATCGGCGAATGGAACTTTGTTCCCGATGGCCTGGAGATCTGGAACCACATCAGGGAATTGAAGGCCATCTGAGAAAAGACCCGGAGCTAACGCTCCATCAGCCAGCCTGCCCGCAAAACCGCGAAATTACTTACCTTTGGGCTTCTTCTTTGCAGAACGGGCCTTGCGAGCCGCGCTGGTCGAGGCGCTCACATCGATCGTTACCCGGCGACTGGACTTCTTCTTGGACTTCTTCTTGGACTTCGTCTTGGACTTCTTCTTCCCGGCAGGCTTCTTTGCCTTCGCGGCCTTGGAAGACTCGACGGCCTCTTCTTCTTCAAACCCATCTCCGAGATGAAGCCTCAGCTTCTGCTGGGCCTGTTCCGCGATCTTATTACGGGGGAAGGCCTCAACCAGGTGCCTCAGCATGCGAATGCCGAACCGGCCCATCTGCTCGCCCTCTTCGGCAAAGTGGAAACCAAGATAGTAGTAATCCTCGGGGCCGATGTGCTTATCGACAGTGATCTTCTCCACGAGCTCTATATAGCTGTCGTAGATCAGTGCGCGCAAAACCCTCAAGCCGAGATCCGATCTGCGAGAGGCCGGGTCAAGATCTCTTGAGCTCTGGCGAATGAGAGCGATAGCGAAGAAATACCGTCCCTCGGAGGTGATCATATGGTGATCCCACAGCAGCTGCATGTATTCAATGATGCGAACCCACTTATCGCGGCTCGAACCATTCTTCAACTTAACGGCCTTCTGATACACCTTGGTTCGCAGCGGATCCGCATCGACGCCTTTTACAAATTCCAGGAAGGAACGATAGCGAACATCGTTTCTCTCAAAGAGAAGGATCAGGCGCTTCACCGCGCGATCGAGATACTTACGGCGTGTCTTCTGGGGGAACTCCTGGAGAATCGAGTTCACTCTCTGGGTGACCTCGAGATCCTCGGATTCGACAAGAGTCTTGAAGAGACTCTCGATACCCGAAGAGATCTCGCGCAAGGTCGCCTCAGCCGCCTCGCGAACCCTGAAACGTGAGTCCGAAAGGAAGGGGACGATCGCTGCGGCTATCTCGGGCTTGTCGATTCCCTTGAGCCGTTCGAAGATATGAATATGCACAGCGAAGTGCGGAGATTTGTTGAGCAGCTGAACAAGCTTGATGGAGTCCTTGGCGGGAAGATCGATCTTCTTGAAACCCGTCAGGGCATGCTGGGCGACATTCTCCCAGTCCGCATCACAAAGACTCTTTTGCAGGAAACGCGTGTAATCCGGCGTCGCCTTCAACTCATCAGACTGCCTGTAAAGCGAGATGAATGCAAACCTCCGGATCTCCGGGAGGTGCCTCTGGTCAGCATAATTTCTGAGAATCTTCCTGGCCCGGCCGGCAAGCGACCTGCCCTTGAAACAGCCGAGCAGAATGAGGCCTGCGATATGCAGGTAAGGACTGGCCGAATCAGGCTTCCCGCGCAGAAGCTTCTGCACAAGCGGAAACACCGGGGTCTGCTGGGCAGGCTTCATCGCGTTGATCGAATCCGAGAGCCGCGCCAGCAGGTGCTGCTGCTGCTCAAAGGATTCTTCCTCAAGCTTCTTCAGGAGGAATTCTACAGCAGTTTTTCCATTCACAGCCGACAGGGTCGATATGATCGCCCTGCGGCCATTGAAGTCAGCCTCCTCGTAGAGGTCGCGAAGCTGCGGGATAGCGGAAGGACCAATGGCCGTAATCACAGCCATTGAATGCTCCCGGATGATGCCGCCCTTGAGAATCATAGGCACCACCAGATGGGACACATCAGCCGCCCCCAGGCGCGCAAGTCCCTTCAAAGCAGCCAGTTGCATGGGCTCATAGGGTTCCCTGAGACAATTCCCGAGAGCCTTGATAACAGCCTTCGTAGAGATCCCGAGCTCGGAAAAAACCTGGGCCGCCGCGACTCGTAATTCCAAGTCGTCAGAACCCAGCAAATTCAACAGTTTCTTGGTGGTTGCGTCCATGGATGGAGCGCCTCCAATGTCGGTTTTTTTAACAGATCCCAATTAGTTCAGTCGTAAAAGGATACACGCGACAAAGCCCTATTTACAGAAGATTCGCCCCAGGTCTCTAAGTCTCATAAATGCCTTACTAAAAAATCACAAAGCTATACATTACAATGACTTAAAATAGTTCTAACCTGCTCTCAGAGATCGTCTCAAACCCTCCATCCTGCCACAGAAGCCTCCAGAAGACCTTCCAGACCAGTCAGGATGACACAACATATTGTAAAAAATAGAGTTATCGGAATTCTAAAGCCTATATAGACTCTTTCTCAGTCGGAAACTACGGACAAATGACAATCGATCCGGAGGAAAGACGGTAGTGGATGTTTGTATGCTGAAAGGGACAATTCCCTTCTGGAAACCCTAAAACTGCTTCATTTCGGCTCAACAGCACAATTTCATGAATACTCGCGAAATACCCCCGGAACTCGACCTGCAACCTGTTGAGGCTGGAGTCTGCTCAAATGGCAACTGGTCCGGCCAAGGCGAAGAGCTGGTCTCCATCAATCCTGCAAACTCTGAAAAGCTTGCCAGGGTGGCTGGAGCCACTCCCGAGGAAACCCTCAACACCATCCAGGCCGCGTACAATTCGTTTGAAGAGTGGAAAAAGCTCCCAGCGCCCCGTCGGGGAGAATATATCCGGCTTATTGGTGAAGAGCTCAGACGGTTCAAGGAACCCCTTGGAAAGCTCGTCTCCCTCGAATGCGGCAAGGTGCTCTCCGAGGGAGAGGGTGAAGTCCAGGAGATGATTGATATTGCCGAGTTCGCGGTAGGACTCTCACGTACGATCGGCGGAGCCACACTGCCAAGTGAGCGTCCTGATCACAGGATGTTCGAACAGTGGCACCCCCTTGGCCCCGTTGGAGTCATCACCGCTTTCAATTTTCCCGTAGCCGTCTGGTCCTGGAACGCCCTGGTCGCGGCCATCTGCGGTGACACCATCGTCTGGAAGCCCTCCGAGAAAACGCCCCTGACGGCAATTGCCGTACAAAAAATCTGTAACCGGGTGCTCGAACCAGAAGGGCTCGCCGGGGTCTTCAACCTCTGCTGCGGGGGAATAGAAACCGGCGAAAGGATCGCGGCTGATGAACGCCTGCCATTGATCAGCGCGACCGGAAGCTGCCGAATGGGACGGGAAGTCGCGGTAGCCGTCGCCGGACGAATGGGGCGAAGCCTGCTCGAACTGGGCGGCAACAACGCGATCATCATCCTGGATGACGCCGACGTCGACCTGGCCCTCAGGGCCGTACTCTTCGGTTCGCTGGGAACTGCGGGACAACGGTGCACAACAACCAGGAGGGTCCTGGCACAAAAAGGAATCTTTCCGACACTCGCAAAGAGACTGACCGAGGCCTTTGAATCCGTCATCGTGGGAGACCCGCTTGACCCGAAGACCCTTGTCGGCCCCCTCATCGATGAAGAGGCCGTCAACACCTTTGAAAAAGCCGTAGCAACGGCCCGGGACAGCGGCGGCGAGATCCTGACCGGAGGCCAGGCCATCAAGGGACCGGGCTTCTTCGTGCAGCCCACCCTTATCAAGGCTGGTTTCGGAATGGAAATCGTCCGTGAAGAAACCTTTGCCCCCATTCTCTACCTGTTAGAGACGGATGGGCTGGATGAGGCCATCTCAGCGCAGAACAACGTTCGACAGGGTCTCTCGTCGGCGATTTTCACCGACTCGGTCAGGAACGCGGAGCGATTCCTTTCCGTTGCCGGCAGCGATTGTGGAATCGCCAACGTCAACATCGGAACAAGCGGCGCCGAGATAGGAGGAGCCTTTGGAGGTGAAAAGGAAACGGGCGGCGGACGGGAGGCCGGGTCCGACTCCTGGAAAGCCTATATGCGGCGCCAAACCTGCACGGTCAACTATGGAACAGAACTGCCGCTGGCCCAAGGCGTCCGCTTCGACCTCGATTGAACTCTCCTGCATAGCGTAAACATGAACTGGATTTAAGCTCCAGAAAACGCTAACATCGACTTTTTGGAGCGGGGAATACATCTGTTGTAGATTGCAATTATTGAACTGATGAAAACACCCCGAGCCTCCGCCTTGCCTGCCCTCTTTATAAATAGAGCCCCACTGCTGATCACCCTCCTGTTGATCACCAGTGTTCACACTCTCGCGGCTGATTGGCCTATGTGGAGGGCCGATGCCTCGCGGCGGGGAACCTCGGCAGCCGAACTCCCCGCGGAGCTCTATCTTCAGTGGACGCTGGAGCTGCCGAAACCTGACACCGCCTGGCCGGCTGACCAGGAAAAGCTGCAATTTGACCGTCTCTACGAGCCTGTCCTCGCCGGGAAACGGCTTTTCGTTCCCTCCATGATCTCGGACAAGCTTACAGCCTTTGATACCGACTCAGGGAAAGAGCTCTGGCGCTTTTATACTGATGGCCCCGTGAGGTTCTCTCCCGCTATCTGGAAAGACAAGGTCTTCATCATCTGCGATGACGGCTACCTCTACTGCATCAACACCGCAGATGGCTCGCTCGTCTGGAAATTCCGCGGCGGCCCCAGCGAGAGACGAGTCCTCGGCAATGATCGGCTCATAAGCACCTGGCCGGCCCGCGGAGGCCCAGTCGTCTACGATGACAAGATCTACTTTGGAGCAGGGATCTGGCCCTTCATGGGAATCTTCCTGCATGCCCTTGACGCCGAGACCGGACGCCTGGTCTGGACCAATAGCGGTGAAGGCTCCAGCTTCCAGACCCAGCAACACAACAGCCCGGCCTTCTCCGGAATAGCCCCGCAAGGGTACCTGGCGGCAAACGAAGATTTCCTCGTTGTCTCCGGCGGTCGAACCATGCCGGCCGTCTACGACAGGAAGACGGGCGCCATAAAACACTACGACGTCAGCGCCCGGAACATGGGGACCAAGGGCGGCGGCGGCTATGACGTGGTCCTTGGAGAAAATTTCTATCTGAATCGGGAATGCGCCTACCGCCTGGACAATGGCAAATTCATCACCAAGCTGGATGCCCTGCTGCTCAACGACCACTCCATCATCTGCCACGATGGGGAGGGCCTCAGGGGCTTCCAGCCACGATGGGAAAAACACACCGCCAAGGACCGCAAGGGCAAGGTGCAGAGCTCCATCAGGATTCGCAAAACCTGGGCCGCCCCCATCGACCAGAAGGTCAAGAAGGTCTTTATCCAGGCGGGTAAACACCTCTACTGCAGCGGAGAGAACAACCGGATCCTGGCGGTCGATTTCTCCAGTATCATCGCCGGCGCCAGGGTCGTCTGGAGCATCGAGATCCCCGACGAGGCGCTCAACATGATCGCCGGAGATGAGAGGCTCTTTGTCAGCACCGCCGCTGGCAGAATCTATTGCTTTGGGGGAGAGAAAACAGACCTCCAGTTCCCGGTCAAAAAGAAGGAGCCAGCTCCCGAGAAAGTCGAGATCAAGAGCATCGTATCCAAGGGAGCCACCTGGAAATATCAGGATGATGGCCAGGGGCCCGGCGCCGACTGGCAATCGATCAGCTTTGACGACTCAAAGTGGAAGGAGGGCCCGGCCAGGCTCGGATACGGAGAAAATAACGAAAAGACCCTTCTTGGCTTCGGTAAAAACGACAAGAAGAAACACGCGGCCTGCTATTTCAGACACGCCTTTGAGCTTCCAGAGGGACTCCAGTTCGGCGATCTCGAGCTGCAGATCCTGGCCGACGACAGCGCCATCGTCTATCTCAACGGAAAGCAGGCCGCCCGCCTGCGCATGCCCGAAGGCGAGACGAACCACCAGACCTATTCCGGAATACAGATCAAAAATGAAAACACCTTCGACAAGCTGAAGCTTCCCGGAAATCTTCTCCAGCCAGGTAAAAACCTGCTGGCGGTAGCCGTCCATCAACAAAGAGCCGACAGCTCAGACCTGAGCTTCGACCTGAACCTGGCCCCTCTCACCAGCCCAAAGCGAATCTTCCAACCTGGAAAAACCGTTGAGAAGCCTGAGGCCAAGGACAAATGGGCAGGGGTGGCGGCCCGGATCCTCCAGGGTATGAAAACGCGAAAGGGCTACTGCCTGGCTCTCGGACTCGGCTCCGGTCAGCTCGTCTCCGCGCTGGTGGAGCAGTCGGAGCTTCACATCGTCGTCATCGAAGCAAACGGCGACAGGGTCGCCGCCGCCAGAAAGCGCCTGGATGAAAAGGGCCTCTACGGCCAGCGTGTCGCCATCATAGAGGGCAAGCCCATGGATCTTCCCCTGGCCCCCTATATGGCCGACCTGGTTGTCTCAGAAGAGTTGCCCGGCCTCCTTGAAAAACCAGCCGACTCGACCCGGGCCGTCTTCAAGCTGCTAAGGCCCTTCACCGGGATGGCCGGCCTCCCGGCCGGCAACGGAGCCCTGAAAGAAGCCTTCGCTTCTAACAAGCTGCATGGCTGCGAAATTGAATCCGATGAAGGCCTCCTGGTCGTCAGGAAGACCTCGGCTCCGGCAGGCTCCGGGAGCTGGAGCCACCAGTATGGGGACGTGTCGCATTCGGTAGCATCCACTGAGATGAATGTCAGGGCGCCGCTTGGCCTGCTCTGGTTCGGAGGTCCATCCAACTCAGGCGTGCTTCCACGCCATGGACACGGACCGATACCCCAGTTCATCGAGGGGCGGATCATTATCGAGGGACGCGATATGCTGCGCGCTGTCGATGCCTATACCGGTCGCCTTCTCTGGGAGAGAACCCTCAAGGATATCGGAATTCCCTACGACAACACCGACCATCAACCGGGCGCCAATATCCTCGGCAGCAATTACGTCTCGGTAGCCGATGGCATTTACGCGATCTACAAAAAGAGCTGTCTCAAGCTCGACCCTGACACGGGGAAAACCCTTTCGGAGTTCAAGGTCAACGGCAACGGAGAAAAGTCCCAGCCAGTCGGATGGGGCTACCTGGGAATCTGGGAAGACTATCTCATCGCCGGACTCCAGCCGACAAAGCTGCGCTATCCGGATTACTCGAAGGCTGAGATTGATGGGCTGAAAGATGACAAGGTCAAGAACCTGCTTGGACGGCTCGCCAACCTGAAGAATTTCGAGGTGACCGCCCGGGGCAAGAAGCAGAACAGCAAGGATCACCTGGGCGTCAATCTCAACAGGCTCCTGACCTCCGGGGCGATCTACCAGAAGATACCTCCCAAGGTCAGGGCAAAGGCAGGAACCGATGAGCTCCAGAAACAGCTGCGCAAATACCTGGAGGCTGTCCCCGGCAGATCCGCGTCGGATGCCGCGGCCGTAAGCATCAAGCGAACGATGTTCAACAAGATCTTCGGCCTGCCCGAATACAAGCCCAAGACCGCGGGCAAGGATGGCAGCTGGGTCGGAGTCGGCAGCAAGAAGATCGCGGTGCTGGACCGCAAAACCGGCAAGATCATCTGCGAGCACGAGGCGAGCTACAATATCCGGCACAACACCCTGGCCGCCGGTAACGGCAAGCTCTTCTTCATGGACAGGCTGACGGACGCGCAGCTCAACTACTACAAGCGCAGGGGCAAGGTCGCCAAGGAGGCCCGGTCCATCAAGGCCATCGAGATGGGCACAGGCAAAGTCCTCTGGAAAGTCGAGGAGAGAGTCTTTGGAACCTGGCTCGGCTATTCGGAGGAATTCGACATCCTGCTCCAGGCGGGCAGCAAGGCCAGAGACCGGGCTGGAGATGAGGTAGGCCAGGGCATGGTCGCCTACCGTGGAGCCACCGGCGAGAAACTGTGGGAGCATTCCGAAAAATACTTCGGCCCCCCGATCCTCGTTGGGCAGATGATCGTGACCCAGGCCGATGCCAATGCCGGACATGCCTACGAGCTGAAGACGGGCAAGCGAATCCAGCGGGCCCATCCTTTCTCCGGCCAGCCGGTGAACTGGTCCTATACGAGAAACTATGGCTGCAATACCGCCATCGGCTGCCCCACCATGATAACCTTCCGTTCAGCGGCCGCCGGTTACTACGATCTCACCAGCGACTCGGGAACCGGCAACCTCGGAGGCTTCCGATCCGGCTGCACAGCCAACCTGATTCCCGCCGGAGGGATCCTCAACGCCCCCGACTACACCCGCACCTGCACCTGCTCCTATCAGAACCAGGCCTCGCTCGCCTTCGTGCATATGCCGGAGGCCGAGATGTGGACCTTCACCACCTACAAAAATGATGACAAAGACGTCAGCAACCTCGGCCTCAACTTCGGGGCTCCTGGCGACCGCCGGGCGAAGGACGGCACCTATTGGATTGATTACCCCAGCGTCGGCGGACCGTCGCCTGACCCCAAGGTCAAGCTGAGCGGTAAAGACCTCCGGTACAGGCGCATCCACTCCAGCCTGCTGGAGGCTGGCAAGCTCTCCTGGGTGGCATCTTCTTTGCTGGAGGGAGAGGCTGAGATCAACCTGCCTCTCAGCAAGAAAACGACGCCGGTCCTGGAACTTGAAAATCTTGTCGAGGGCCGGAACCCGATCCTTGCCAGCCGCGCGAAGCTCTACGACGACTCCCCCGGAAACGCCGAGGACGCCCAAGCCTCGGGTAGCCTCGGGCAGAACAATGGCAAAGACGCTATCGAGGCGAAGGTCGAAGGCTACGAGGGGCTCGCCCCGGCGAGCATCTCCGTCGAACTGAAGGTACGGATCAACTCCAACATCGACTATGTCGATACCAGGGGCTCGGGCAAAGACAAGAAGCATGGCTTCGTGTTCGACAACAGGAAGGCCAGGGTGCGGTACTTTGTCGCCAACGAGGCTGGAGACAACAACGAGAAGGAAATCAAAATTGAGTCGGGCAAGGAGCTGAAAAGCGACGAGTGGGCCCACATCGCCTTTACCTACGATGCGCTCAAGGGACGGGGCGCCCTCTATATCAATGGAGAGCTGGTCGGCGAACACCAGGGACCCGCCAACCGGGCCCTGTGGTGGGACAACAACAAACCAAAATACGAGCTCGCCAAGGGAGCCAAGGGAGACAAGAACCTCATCGACGAGTTGCGGATCTCCAATGTAAGTCTTTCCCCGGCCCAGCTCCTCTGCAATAGGACTGAGGCGGTTCCCGCCAGGCACATCGCCGGGCACTGGAATATGAGAAAGCCCCTGGAGAAAACCGGTAAGGAACGCTACACGATCCAGCTTGTATTCGCCGAACCAGAGGATGTAAAGGCGGGAAGCAGAGTCTTTGATGTCGAGCTCGATGGAGCCGTCCGGCTCGAAAAACTGGACATCGCAGCCGAAGCCGGTGGCCCCCGCAGGAGCATCATCAAGACCATCGACAATGTCTCCCTGGGAAACAACTTGCGCCTGAAGCTGAACGGCCATGGGAAACTTCCGCCGATACTCAGCGGCCTGCGAATAACACGCAAGGTCGTAAAATAAAACCACTTAATCAGGTTATGGGCGCTTCCGTTGAGGCTCTCAATAACGAATATTCTTGTCCCGCCGGTCGGAATAGAAATACAATTGCCCTGTGGGCGAAAGTCCATCGCTAACTGTAACTCAATCACCAACCTATCCTGAGAGAAAGGCCATTTGATGAGATCTCTCTTTACCAGGAGCCTGCTGCCTGCGGTGCTCTTCACCGCCTGTACAGGTCTCCTCTTCGCGGAAGATTCTTCCCGGAAGAAAACACCCTCCCCCTATTCGCAGCTGGCGAAAGCCGCGAAAAACCTCTCAAAGATCAAGGGGTTCAAAACAACCCTTACTGTCCAGGGTGGACTGTCCAATACCAAGGACCACAAGATCCATCAATTCGCGGTCAAGGAAAGCTACCAGGGAGACATCTACAAGGGCTTGATTCACATCTCTGCCCAGGAGTCCTACAAGACACCCAGGAAAGGCGTTCGCTTTTTCCAGGGCGCCTGGAGAAACATCTACTCTGATGCGCAGGGCAAAAA
>DCKY01000048.1:2426-3011 GCA_002320775.1 Planctomycetes bacterium UBA1662 | reverse complement strand
GAGCCCGGGCTTCTCCAGCAGCTCGGCGTAGGAGCCGATCGCCTCGGTATGCCCCGTCTTGTCGCAACGCCAGACCGGCAGCGGCGTCCCCCAGAAGCGCTCGCGCGACAGCGCCCAGTCGACATTCCCCTCGAGGAACTTCCCGAAGCGACCATCGCGGATATGTTCCGGATACCAATTGACCCCGGAGTTGTTCTGAACCAGCTGGTCCTTGAACCGGCTCGTGCCGATGAACCAGGCCGGACGCGCCAGCTGGATCAGCGGGTCATCCTTCGCCCTCGGGCAATAGGGATACTCGTGGCGGTAGGACTCACGGCGGAAGAGGCCGCCGTTTTCCTTCAGGAGGGCGATGATCTCGCGGTCGGCATCCTTGCAGAACTTGCCGGCGAGCTCGCCGGTCTCCGCCGTCATGCGGCCCTGCTCATCGACCAGCTGCAGGTAGCCGAGGTCCTGCTCGCGGGCGATGCGGTAGTCATCCTCTCCGAAGGCCGGGGCGATATGAACGATCCCGGTGCCGCTGCCGTGTTCCTGGGAGGCGTCGATCACGACAAAATCAGCCGCGACGATCTCGAAGGCCTTGCCGCC
>DCKY01000048.1:0-2007 GCA_002320775.1 Planctomycetes bacterium UBA1662 | reverse complement strand
TCCTCCTCCTCGCCCTTCTTCTTCGCCGGCGGCGCGAAGAGCTTCGGCGCGAGGTCGGCGGCGACAACCAGCCGCTCGCTCGAGCCGTCTTCACGCGCCGTGGTCACCTCGACATACTGGCCGGCCTCGGCCACCGCCAGGACCACGTTCGAGGGCAGGGTCCAGGGGGTCGTCGTCCAGGCGAGGTAGCTCAGGTCCGGGTCCTCGGCATCGCGAAAGCGAACGAAGACGCTCGGGTCCTCCACATCGCGATAGCCCTCGCCGACCTCGGCGGCCGACAGCGCTGTCCCGCCCTGGGGCCACCACCACACCACCTTGCGATCCTCGTAGAGCAGCCCCTTGTCAAAGAGCTCCTTGAGAGACCACCAGACGCTCTCGACGTAGCTCTTGTGGAAGGTCACGTAGGCCTCGGAAAGATCGACCCAGAAGCCGATACGCTCGGTCAGCTCTTCCCATTCCTTCGTGTAGACGAAAACCGAATCGACGCACTTGCGGATGAACTTCTCAACCCCGTACTCGAGGATGCCCTCCTTGCCGGAGATCTCGAGCGCCTTCTCGACCTCGATCTCCACCGGCAACCCGTGGGTGTCCCAGCCCGCCTTGCGCGGCACCCGGAAACCGCGCATGGTCTTGTAGCGCGGGAAAACATCTTTGATGACGCGCGTCAGGACGTGCCCATTGTGGGGCATGCCATTAGCGGTGGGAGGCCCCTCGTAGAAAACGAAGGGCTCCGAGCCGGCGCGCTGCTCGAGGCTTTTTGCGAAAATCTCCCGCTCTTTCCAGAAGGAGACGATGTTCGCCTCCTCGGCGGGAAAGTCATAACGCTCGGGTACTGCTTTGAAGACTGACATACTGGCTGATAGGCTATTAAGACCTTGTCTTCCAACGGAGGTTGAGAGTATATCGACCTGTCCGGATTTGGTGGAGAAAGAATCAGGATTTAAGCATTTACCGTTTAAAGGAAAATACAGCATGAAAACCTCTCAGCCCCGCCATACGACCTGCCCAGGCAGCTTGCCGGTGGAGAGAACCGCCGCGAAAGCCCTCTTCACCCTGCTCCTGGCCGCGACCTTGCCTCTCCTTTGCTCCGGCTGCCTCGTCATTCCACTCACCGGCCTGATGGATCAAACGGGCTACAGCGAGCAGGTTATCGAAAAGGGCGACGGCCTCTTCGCAGGCAAGCTGGCCGTCATCGAGCTCAGCGGCGTGCTCTCCTCCGAGGCCGGGGGCTTCCTGTTCACCAGCACCGACAACAGCGTCTCGGGCCTCAGGGCCCAGCTCGACCTGGCCGCGGAGGACAGCGGCGTGCTGGGGGTCCTGCTCAAGATCTCAAGTCCGGGCGGCGAGGTGACCGCCTGCGACAACCTCTACCACGAGATAAAAAAGTTCAGGGCCGAGACCGGCAAGCCGATCGTCGCCTACATCGAGAACATCGGCGCCTCGGGCGGCCTCTACGCGGCGATGGGCGCTGACGCTGTCATGAGCCATCCGACCGCCATCGTGGGAAGCATCGGGGTCATCATGCAGAGCATGGACCTGAGCCGCGCGATCGCGGCCTTCGGAGTCGAGATGGATCCGATCAAGTCCGGCAAGATGAAGGACCTCAACTCCCCGTGGAGGTCGATCACGAAAGATGAACGCCAGGTGCTCCAGAAGCTGGTCGACGATATGTTCCAGCGCTTTGTCGATGTCGTCGACTCCGGCCGTAAAAAGCTCGACCGGGAAAAGGTACTGGCTCTTGCCGATGGACGCGTCTTCTCCGGTGTCGAGGCTGCCAGGGAAGGCCTGGTGGATAAGACAGGCTACATCGAGGACGCCGTCAGCGAGCTCACCTCCCGCCTCGATGGCGCGCAGCGCAAGCCGACGCTCATCCGCTATACCAGGAACGCGGGCAAGGGAGCCAATATCTACACCCGGGGCGGAGCGAAGACGGCGAGGGAGAACAGCATCACCCTGCGGTTGGATGGGTTGAACAACTCTGCGGGGCTGTACTATCTCTGGAAGCCA
>DCKY01000015.1:1388-15365 GCA_002320775.1 Planctomycetes bacterium UBA1662 | reverse complement strand
CTCGGAACCGAGAACGCTGAGCTACCATCCTTTGTCGTGCTGGTGACGAAGAACAAGGGAGGACAGCCTCTCCTGACCCGGCTATGGGGAAGCGGCTTCCTTGCATCGCGTTACCAGGGTGTCCGTTTCCGCTCCGGCAAGGACCCTGTCCTCTACCTCAACAATCCAGCAGGCATTGACAATGCGAACCGCCGCCGAATGCTTGACCGCCTGAAGGATCTTCACCAGGCCGAGCTGCAGAAAAACTCCGACCCGGCGATCGAAGATCGGATTTCCCAATACGAGATGGCCTTCAAAATGCAGACCTCGATTCCGGAGGTTACCAACCTCTCGACGGAGCCTGACTACATCTACAAGGAATACGGAGAGGAATCCCGAAAACCGGGAACCTTCGCCGCCAATTGCCTCATGGCTCGACGGCTCGCGGAGCGCGGCGTTCGCTTCATCCAGCTTTACCATCCGGGCTGGGATCAGCACGGCGGTCTGCCAAAAGGCCTGGCCGGCCAATGCAAGGAAACCGACCGGGCCTCCGCCGCCCTGGTGATGGATCTCAAGCGCAGGGGACTCCTCGAAGACACCCTTGTCATCTGGGGCGGTGAGTTCGGACGAACCAACTACTGCCAGGGAAAGCTCTCCGGCAACTTCGGCCGCGACCACCATCCAAGGTGTTTCTCGCTCTGGATGGCCGGCGGCGGCGTGCGGGGAGGGACAAGCTACGGAGAAACCGACCCGTTCTGCTACAACATCGCTTCAGACCCGGTGCACGTTCATGATTTCCACGCGACGATCTTGAACCTCCTGGGAGTTGATCACGAAAAACTGACCTTCAAGTACCAGGGGCGTAACTTCCGCCTCACCGATGTCCATGGAAAGGTCATCAGGGGGATCCTGGCCTGATACCGGCAATGTAGAAGGCTTGCCGTGACCGCCCTCCGGCGAGAGAGACAAGCGGGGGATCGTTTCCAGCCTGCTACACTCCCCTGCGACTGTGGAACCCGAACGCCCAACGGGATATCCTATAGCCCTGACAGTATTCATACCCAGGCGAATCAACAACCGCAGGAGTCACGAACATGACCCGGTACTCCATTTTTATTCTCACAATATTCCTGGCCGCTTTGAACGCCGGCTGCGCGAACTCACCCGCGGACAAAACAGTCATGCTTAAACTGCATACCCGCTCCATGGAGCGAATCCCCGGCGCGAAAGAGAAAGACAGCAGCTACAGGCCTGTCCTCAAGACAGTCCAATGGGCTCCTGAAAAAACGGCGCTGGTGATCTGCGATATGTGGGACCGCCACTGGTGCAAGGGAGCAGAGGCGAGGGTAGCGGAGATGGCCCCAGCGATGAACCATCTGGCTGAAACCGCCAGGAGCCTGGGAGTCCAGATCATCCATGCCCCGAGCACCTGCGTTGATTTCTACAAGGACACCCCGCAACGCAAACGCGCGATAGCCTCGGCCTTTTCCAGCGCCCCGGTAGAGCTTTCCAAGAAAGAACGATGGGGAACGGCCTGGTGCTGGCCCCAGGATGAACGCGAGCCGGCCATGCCGATCGATGACTCCGACATGGGCTGCGACTGCGAAACGAAGTGCGAGATCGTCCCTCCCTGGACCCGCCAGATCAAGACCATCGACATCAGGGAGCCCGATGCCATCACCGACAACGGGCAGGAAACCTACAACCTGCTGAGCGAAAAAGGAATCGACAACGTAATCCTGATGGGAGTGCATCTCAATATGTGCGTTCTCGGCAGACCGTTCGCGATCCGGCAGATGGTCAACGTAGGAAAAAACGTTCTGCTCATTCGCGACATGACCGATACGATGTACAACTCCCAGAAGAGGCCCTTTGTGAATCATTTTCGGGGTACGGACCTGGTTGTCGAGCATGTAGAAAAATACTGGTGCCCCACAATCGAAAGCACTGATTTCATGGGCGGCTCGCCCTTCCGTTTCAGGGAGGACCCCCTGAATGGAAAGAACTAACCGAGGACGCCAGAGCCAGGGCGCCCCAGACCGTCTCCCATTCAAATGAAACAACCGAGCATCCCGATCATCAAGGACCTCGTGCTTGTTGGCGGAGGGCACAGCAACATCGCCGTACTCAAGATGTTCGGCATGGATCCCATTCCGGGCGTCCGCTTGACCCTGCTGACCCGGGACGTACACACCCCCTATTCAGGAATGCTGCCTGGCTTCATCGCCGGACATTACGATTTCGATGAGGCCCACATCGACCTTGGCCCCCTGTGCAGATTCGCCGGCGCGCGGCTCTACCACGACTCCGCTGTCGGCATCGACACGGAAAATCAAAAGGTCATTTGCGCGAAACGGCCCGCGGTTCCCTACGATCTTCTCTCAATCAATATCGGCTCAACCCCCCGGTTAGCCAACATCGGAATTGCCCAAGACGAGGTGGTGCCTGTCAAGCCCATCAGCAATTTCGTAAGCCGCTGGGAAATGCTCAAGAGCAGGGTCCTCGGAGCTGATCGGCCATTTCGAATAGGCACTGTAGGAGCGGGCGCTGGCGGGGTGGAGATCACCCTCGCCATCCAGTACGCCCTGAAACAACTGCTTGGAGAGGCTGACAAGATTGAGCTTGAACCTGAGTTTCATCTCTTTTATTCAGAGCCCGAGATCCTTTCCTCCCACAACTACAAGGTCAGGCAGCACTTTGAGCAGGTGCTGAAGGACAGGGGAGTACAGCTCTATCCCGGCAATCGAGTCGAATCCGTAAGCGATGGGCGATTGCTCCGCGAGGACGGCATGGAGGTGCCGTTAGATGAGATCCTCTGGGTAACAGATGCCGCGGCCCCAGCCTGGCTCGGAGAGGCCGGGCTGGATGTCGACGAAGACGGCTTCGTGAAGGTCACTGATTGCCTGAACTCTCCCTCTCATAAAGACATCTTCGCCGCCGGCGATATCGCGGCCAGCATCAACCATCCGAGACCCAAGGCCGGCGTCTTCGCAGTCCGCCAGGGAATGCCGTTGGCTAGAAATATTCGCAACGCGCTCCTGTCGAAGAAACTGAAGCCCTTCATTCCACAGCGTATGTTCCTCAGCCTGATCAGTACGGGCGACAAGAAGGCCGTAGCCTCAAAGGGTGAATGGTGCTTCCAGGGGGGGGTGGTTTGGAGGATAAAGGACCTGATCGACCGGCGCTTTATACGCAAATACAACTCGCTCCCCTCCATGACCACCCGAGCCGAGCTTGATGTTCCGGCTGGACTGGCTTCACGGGAAACCCTCGAGGAGCTCTCCGCCGTGGCCATGCGCTGCGGCGGATGTGGGGCCAAGGTGGGAGCTACGGTACTCTCCCGGGTCATCGGCAGGCTCGCTCCCGTTCAGAGAAAAGATGTACTCATCGGGCTCGACGCCCCCGATGACGCCGCGGTCACCAGGACGCCAAGGGGCAAGCTCCTGGTGCAGACCATTGACTCCTTCCGGGCCATTGTCGACGACCCCTACATCTTCGGAAAAATCGCCGCAAACCACAGCCTTGGGGACATCTTCGCGATGGGAGCCTCTCCTCAATCCGCCCTGGCCGTAGCCACGGTCCCCTACGGACCCGAGGACAAGGTTGAAGACCTCCTGGAACAGATGCTGCGAGGCGCGCTGGAGATCTTTTCCGAAACTGGAACCGCCCTGGTGGGAGGCCACAGCAGCGAAGGCAGCGAGCTCTCCCTGGGCTTCTCCATCAACGGCCTGATCCAGCCAGAAAAAATCCTTCAAAAAAACGGCATGCGAGCCGGCGATCGCATCCTGCTGACGAAAGCCCTTGGCACAGGCACTCTCTTCGCGGCAGACATGCGCCTGGCGGCAAAGGGCAGGTGGATAGCCGGAGCCCTGGCCTCCATGCTCCAGGGTAACCAGGATGCGGCAGCCTGCCTCCATGAGCATGGAGCGACCGCCTGCACCGACGTCACCGGGTTTGGACTTCTGGGCCACCTCGTTGAGATGACCAGGGCATCGACGGTCGATGTCGAGCTTGACCTCGATAAGATCCCCCCGCTGGAGGGAGCCATCGAAACAGTCGCCAAGGGAATCTTCAGCACCTTGCAGCCGCAGAACCTGCGCCTGCGCCGAGCGATCGCCAACGCAGGAGAGGCCTCGGAAAGAACTCTCTACCCGCTGATCTTCGACCCCCAGACTGCCGGGGGACTCCTTGCAAGCGTTCCCGCGAAGAAGGCCGACCACTGCATCGAAGCGCTCCACGAACTCGGCTACCACTGCGCCGCCGACATCGGGGTGGTTCAGGCGCGGGGGAAACTTCCTGAGTCGATATACCTCACACCTGGTGATTGACCGGTCGGCTGGGGTCTTTTCTTTTGACAGGATGGCTTCTGAAAGATGAAAATCAGTCATCTGTCCTTGCGCTTTCTTCACAAGTTTTTCCGTGGGAAACAGTTAAGTGAATTCCAGGCAGTTGCATACCCGCCGGGTCCCCGGTACCCATCCGGAAAAATGGCGCCCGCTGACTCTTGTCGCGGCCGCGCTGCTGGCGCTGTTTTCAAGCCGGGAACTGCGGGGACAAAACGACGCGGCCGCCGCCATCGATGACAAGCTCCTCATCGTGCCGGTAGATGGCCCCATCGACTCGAAAAAAAGCTCCAGCACCATCTCCAAGGTAAAATCCTGGCTGGAGCGCGAGCCAACCATCAACTGGGTCATCTTTGAGATCAGCAGCTCAGGAGGCTCCCATGATGCCGCCATCGAGCTGGGCGACTATATCTTCAGCGAGCTCCGTAATAAGACAACCGTCGCCTTCATTCCCGATGGGGCGGAAGCCACAGGCGTAGCGGTCATACCAGCACTGGCCTGTCGGGAAATCGCGATGGGGCCCAAATCAAGATTAGGGGCCGGCGCGGCGGATCCAGGCTCCGTTGAAGAGCGGGAAAAGGCGAGGATGGCTGTCGAGCTATACAGTGAACGAAGAAAACGCTCCCAACTTCTTGCCGGCCTGACGGTCATGCCAGCCAGGGAAACGGTCTATTCCCTTCGCCGTCGGGCGGCGAACGCGGCAGGCCGCTATGTCTTCTGGTACCAGGCCGACCTGAACAATTCGGACCCGGTCGAGCGAAAGAGTGAATACCATACGGCCGAAAAGATTCTCGGCAGAGACGAGCTGCTCACCCTGGACCAGGCAAAGGCCTTTGAATACGACTGGGTCCGCTACCGCGGGATCGAGTCCGGCGATGACCGCTACAAGAGCCTCCTGCTCGAGATGAACCTGATCCTGCCTGAAGAATCCGTCTTTGTCGTCGGCAGAGGCGCCATCAAGAAAAAGAATCTCAGCGGGCAGGGCCTAGTTGATTTCCTGAACCACCCGCTGACCCGGTTCTTTCTCGTGCTCGGCATTATCCTCGGCATCACCATCGAGTTGAAAATGCTCGGAACCATGATTCCCGGGGTCATCGCGATACTGTGTTTCACCTTGCTCGTCAGCGGAGGTTTTTTTCCTGAAAGCGGCTCACTTGAGCCTACCACCACCTGGTTCGAGGTCGTGCTCTTTCTCGTCGGACTCGGTCTCATCGGACTCGAATTCGGCCTGATGCCGGGAATAGCGATCTTCGCCATAGCCGGGGCTCTCCTCTGCTTCGGCAGTCTCATCATGATCATGGTTCCCAGCACAGCCATCCCCGGCGGGGAACAGCTGAATCTCAAGGAAGCCTTTGCACTGATCTCCTCCGGCCTTGGAGCGGCCGCGGCCCTGTTCTTCGTAATCCTGCGGTTTCTACCGGCCAGCGTCAGCGATGGAATCGTCAGCGAGTCATCCATCACAGGAGTCCCCGATGCTGATACAGCCGAAGATTCCCGCAGAGAAAAGGCTCTCCTGATAGGCAAGGCCGGGATTTGCGAATCACCGCTGCGTCCAGCAGGGATCATCTCGCTTGAGGACGGCCAGACGCTCGACGTGGTGGCAGATGGAGAATTCATTGAAAAAGGCGAGCGGGTGATTGTCCGGGAATACACCTCGACCCGAATTGTCGTTTCACGCATCGAAGAGACAGGCTAGGCTGGAAAAGATATGGACGTCATCATCTCTGACCCTTTCTTCGTCTGGCTCCTCCTCGGAATCGGAGTAGCTCTCATCTTCCTGGAGGTATTCATACCCTCAGGCGGAATCATCGGCATAGTGGCTCTCGCCGCGATGGGCCTCGGAATCTACAGCTTCTTCCACCAGGGGAAGGTCCTGCTGGGATCGCTCACCGGTATCGGGGGGACTGTCTTTGTCATCTCCATGTTCTCCTTCATGCTCAAACGGATCAGCCTGGCGGAGACCCAGGATTCGGAGGCCTTCACCTCGGTAGACAATAGCCACGACGAGATCATGGGAAGATCCGGTGTGACAAAATCCGCTCTCCGGCCGGCAGGTGTGGCCCTGATCGATGGCAGGAGAGTTGACGTGATCGCATCCAGCGGCTTTATCGAAAACGGAAAACTGATTAAAGTAGTAGAAACCAGTGGGAATCGGGTGGTCGTAAGAGAACTGCCCGAAACTGAGAAACAATCACAGGAGTCGGATAATGGAAAATAATTGGTTAATGATCGCCGGTCTCTTCGGAATGCTGGTCGGAGTATTCTTTCTTTTCTTCTTCCTCAAGTTTGGCTCCCTCTGGCTGCAGGCCAGGGCCTCCGGTTGCCCCGTAGGGGTTGTTGAATTTGTCGGGATGTTCCTGCGAAAGCTCAACTCCAGGCTGATCATCGACGTGCTGGTGATGGCTCACAAGGCGGGTGCTCCCGTCTCCATCGAAAAGCTCCAGGCCCATGTTCTCGCGCGCGGAAACGTAACCGCTACAGTGCGCGCCCTGATCGCGGCCGATCGCGCCAACATCGAGCTCACCTTTGAACGCGCCGCGGCAATCGATCTCGCCGGGCGCGATGTTCTCGATGCGGTCAGAACCAGCGTCCACCCGAAGGTCATCGACTGCCCGAGCCAGGAATCAGGCAAACCAACGGTTGATGCCGTCGCGGCCAATGGAATCCAGCTGAGGTGCAAGGCCCGGGTAACCGTCCGCACCAATATCGAGAGACTTGTCGGAGGCGCAACAGAGGAGACTGTCATCGCGCGAGTCGGTGAAGGAATCGTCTCTGGGATTGGCCAGGCTGAAAGCCACAAGACCGTCCTCGCTAATCCCCGAAAGATCTCCCAGGAGGTTCTCGATGCGGGTCTCGACGCGGGCACCGCCTACGAGATCGTCTCGATCGATATTGCCGATATCGATGTAGGGGAGAACATCGGCGCGGTGCTGATGGCCAACCAGGCCGAGGCCGAAAAACGCAGGGCGCAAGCCGAGGCGGAGGCCCAGAGAGCCCGCGCAGTCGCCCGCGGCCAGGAGATGGAGGCGCTGGGCAAAGAGAACCAGGCCAAGGTCATCCTCGCCGAGGCGGATATCCCCCGGGCAATCGCCGGGGCCTTCAATAGCGGCAACCTTGGAATCATGGACTATTACAACCTCCGCAATATCCAGGCCGACACGGATATGAGAAAGAGCCTCTCGAATGAAGATGAAGATGACAACGATGGAGTCACCAGCTGATGCCGGGAAAGATCGACTGGATTCAGCTTCTCATCCTCCTGATCGTCTTCGGCGGCGGGATTATTCGCTTCATCGTCCAGAGCCTAACCTCGGGCAAGGAGGTTCCGGACCAGGGTAAACCTATTGCCCGGCCGAAGAGCCCCGCCGTCGAGATTCTTGAGAAGCTTCGTGAAAACGAAGAAGCTATCGCAACCAGGCAGGCGCAAGCCCCCAGCAGCGCCCCAAAAGGCGGGGCCAGTAACCCGGAGGATGCCTACTTCGGCGATGATGGACTCGAAGGTGTCCCCGCCCTGCAGGACAGCGAGGTTACCGCGAACCAGCCAGTCAGACCTGCAGAAGATGTCGCCCGGTCCGCGGGAGCTACGAAACCCGTAAAGAAGCGACGCTCCGGAGACCGGATTCCCGGCACCATACGCGCCCCCCGCAAGGAGGTTCTCCAACCCCACAGCACGGATCTCCTGACCGGTGTCGCTCTGCCCAGTTCTTCCGAGACGCGGGTCCGGCAACAGGACCTGGATATCGGGGAAGAGCTCGCTGTACATACGAGCACCCAGTCCCGAGCGCACAGAACAGGCATACGCAGCCTGTCTCTTCCGAAGGCTCTCGGCGTCGGCGACATCACCCTGCGGCAGGCAGTCATCGCCCAGATCATACTCGGCCCACCCAAGGCTCTCGAAGTTCGCGGCGCAAAACGCTCGGGGCTCTTCTCACGAAGCTAAAAGGCTGATTGTCGCCAGCGATCGATTTCAGCTGAAAATCGACTCGAGCTTCTCGATGACCTGTTCGACAGTGATGGTCTCCATCGCGGCGGAGGATCTAACCCTGGTCCCCCACCTCACATCGTCAACCCCGGCCCCACATTGGGCCTGCAGAGCCTCGGCGTAATTGTTCACGGTATGTTCGAGGCTCAGGTAGGGTCCCGAGCGCAGGGGGTTGCTGGCAGCATAGAGCCCAATGACAGGAGTCCCGACTGTGGTTCCCATGTGGGCTGGCCCCGTATCGGGCGCCACGAGGATGCTGGCATGCTCAATCACCGCCAGCAGCTCCTTGAGGCTGGTTTTCCCTACGAGGTTGAGTAGCCTGCTATCAGCAGTCTTCTCGATGGCCTCGGCCAGCTCGGCCTCGGCTGTCAAAGGTCCCCCGGTCAAAACGACATCCAGGCCGAGCTTCACGGCAGCATGATCGGCGACAGCGGCGTAGCCCTCTACGCTCCAGTTGCGAATCGCCTTGCTGGCGGACGCGTTGATCGCGAGAACCTCTCTTCCCCGGTCGAATCTCGAGGCCGCAAATTCCCTGGCGGCGGCAGGTATCGGAAGGTTCCATTCAAGCTCCCTCTCCTCGAGCCCCAGCGCCCGGGTAAATTCAAAGAAGCTGTCGAGTACATGCTGGCGCTCAACGGCCTCAACCCGGTGAGTGGTAAAAAACCACTGCGCATCCCTGGCCCTCTCCCTGTCATAACCCAGACGGACAGGAGCCTTGACCAAGAGACTCACGATACTGGCACGAAGAGCGACCTGCAGGTTCAGCAGAACATCGAAGCTCCGGCCTGCGAGCGCGCGGCGCAAATCAGCGAGCGCCCTGAAGCGGCGGCTCTTGTCAAAAACGATAAACTCGACTCCCTCGATATCCCCGACCAGCGAAGCCTCCAGCTTACCAATGATCCAGGTAATCCCGGCCCCGGGCCAGTGCTTCTGAATCGTACGGACCATGGGTACCACGTGAGTGCAATCGCCAATGGCCGAAAGCCTCAGGATACAAATGGATTTGGGTGGTTGATTGAGCGGGAGTGATGGTTTCATAGGCTCTCATTACAGGCTCTCGGGTGGAAAAAGCAATACCCGCGATGGGATAGAACCCTCGGACAAACCGACGAACTGGTACCTGAAGTGAAAGCTATCGACGAGCTAAGGCTGCAGAGAGACACTGAGCAGATTGTCTACGATGGAGCCATCGAGGATATCCAACCCGAGATCTGGCCCAGGCTCTTCGACCCAGAGTTCCTCCGGGAAAACAGAGTGGTGACCGCCACGGCTGAAGGAAGGGGTCCGGCTTATTTCTTCACCTGGGGTTCCAACAAGCTGGTCCTGCGTCACTATCTCAGGGGAGGCCTTCTGGGAAAGGTTGTTTCGGACCGTTATCTTGGCGGCTCACTGGAGAGCAGTCGTCCCTACCTCGAATGGAAGCTCCTTGGAAAGCTGGTCGAACTCGGACTGCCGGCACCCCGGCCGGCCGCAATCCGCCTCTGCAGTGGGGCCGGGTTCTACCGGGGAGACCTGCTGACCCATGAGATTGAAGACGCGACACCGTTAGGCACTCTTCTTCAGCAGGCTCAGCTCGCGGAAAAGAGCTGGAGGGCAGTGGGCTGCACCATCAGGAGATTCCATGATCACGGTATTCTGCACAGCGACCTCAACGCCGCCAACATCCTCATCCAGAATGAAAAGATCTTTCTCATCGACTTCGACAAGGCTGAGGTGAGAGACCCAGGACCCTGGAAGAACGCCAATCTCGAACGCCTCGAGCGCTCGCTGAACAAATGGCTCCGGCAGGAGAAAACCTTCCACTTCACGACAAGCGACTGGCAGTCTCTCCAGGAAGGCTACAACGCGGTCTGAAAAGACCGCTCACTTCCCAAAGCAGATCACCTTGCCATCGATTGTCGAAAGATACAGGCGGCCATTCGCCGCCGCGAGACCATCCCAGGCAGGCAACGACTTCAGCTTGACCTCGGCAAGCTTCTTTCCGCTGGCCGCGTCAACCACCCAGAGGATTCCGCCCTCCTCTCCCTGCAGTGCCTCGTTCTGCCTCAAGAGCTCCTCCGCAACCTTGGGATCCTTCTCCATGATCTTCTTGAAGGTTTCCTCCTCATCGATCAGGTCAGGCGGTCCGGCGACAAACAGTGTCTTGCCGGCCAGCGCCATGGCCCGGGCATAAAGCGGAATGTCGGTCTCCCACTTCCTCTGCACAAAGGAACCACGGGCGGCAGGTTTCTTCCCGGCACCTTTTCCGCCGGCAAACTGAATCCCGATCTTGAACTTTCCGTCAACAGCCTTGGCTCCGGTGATCGTTCCGTTGTTCTTATTCCCGGAGGCGTCAATGGCATGGCCATTATCGAACGACATGGAGAGCACCAGCGCCGGGTCTGGCGTCGATCCCCTGGCGGAATACCGCGCCGCCACCTCCTCGTCGCTGAGGGCGCGGAAGTAGACCTGCACCTCGTCAATGATGCCCTTGAAGTTGAGAGGGCTCGTGTAATTACCCACAGCACTCTGGTTGTCCGCCCCGATCTCGGTAGGCTGAGCAGGGTTGCCGGTCAAGGGTCCAGGCGCTTTGGCCTTCGCCACGGACTGGCCATTGACATAGAGCCTGAGCTGCTTGTCATCGCCCAGGACTCCGGCCAGGTGCACCCATTTCTTCCCGACCTTGGCAGGCCCGGTGACTGTCGAGAGCTCGCCACTGGAGCGTACGCTGAACTGGGGCTTACCCTTCTGGAGCAGCAAAGCGTAGCCCTGGGACGGTCCCCCGCGGGCGATCACGACACCGTTGGGACCGGCCGACTTCACCCAGGCCTCGACGGTGAGCGACTTGCCGGTCGGATTGAGACTCTTGCTGAGAGGGATCCTGATCATTCCTGATCCGCCGCCGCGGCGGACGGCCTTGTTGAACAGACTCGAGGACACCTCTCTGAGAGCCTGGGGAGGCGGCTCCCTGCTGGTTGAAAAGAGCTGGTGTTCAATCGTCGTCGTCCACTTGAGGTATTGCGGCTTGCGTCCGAAGCCGTAGATATCCTTGCCGTCAGAGACCAGGATGCGGCCGGATGGAGCGTACTTCCCCGCCTGGTAGTAGCCATTGTGTCCTCCGGCGGAGCTTCGTCCATAGACCCAGTAGGCGCGGTGGAAATAGGTTTCATCCAGGTAGCCCATGGGCGCGAAAAGATGCGCGGTGCTGCCACTCTGAACGGCTCCCTGCTTCGCGGCGTCTCCGGAATGCGGACCGATACCGATGCGGTTTCCAGCCGAGTCGAACTGCTGCGAGCGCATATAGATATACTGGCCATCGCTTGAGAGAATATCCGCCAGGCCGGTGGACATCTGCAGAGTCTGAATCCTGTCCTGAATATCTTTACCGGTGCCGGGATCACGGTCATCGATAATGGTTTCCTTCACCAGGCCTCCGGAGAGATCGAGCTGGATAAAGCGCAGGCCGCCATCGAGAAAATTCGAACGTCCCGCAACACAATAGATCGAGTTGTCCTTGACCAGCACGCTGCCGTGGACGGGCCAGACTGATTCGAGCTGCTCAAAGGACATGAGCCTGTCATCGCGCGGAGCGCCCCTGAAACGCCAGGCCAGCTTGCCATCGACGGCTCGCAGGCAATAGATCCAGCCATCGGCGCACCCGAAAAGAACTCGGCCATCGTGGATCGTGGGAGGAGAATCGACCCGTCCGCCAGTGGTGAAGAACCACCTCTGCCTGCCGGTTCGTTCATCTATAGCATGCACCGTGTGGTGGTTGACCCGAGCAATGAATACCTTTCCACCGGCGATAACGGGAGATGTCACCTTCCCTCCAAGCTTCACCTCCCAGGCGGGCCGGATTGCGCTCGGCACCTCCGTATCCGAGTAGCCGGTCCGGGTCGTATTACCCCGATAGGTCGGCCAGTCGCCGGGACGCGCCTCGCTCCCAGGAACCTGCCCCCAGGCCAGCCCTCTCTCAAGACGCCCTTCCGCGGGAACCTCCCTGGGAGGCTTCCTGTTACCTTTTCCAGCCGCCAGGGCGTTAATGCCGTAGAGCTTGGCCTCGGGATAGCAGGCGCAATTATGCGGAGGCGCATAAGTCAGCCCGTTGGAGGGCATGATTCCGTAGAGGCAGCCTCCCCGGACCCAATGGTTGATGTCCCAGTCCTTCTTCTTGAAATCGACAAACTCGATGCCAGTGCGTGAGGTGAGCAGAAAATTGGCGGTGGCCTTGGCGACATAGCAGCGATGGTGGAACCAATAGGTCTTTACCGTGGGAGAAAATTCGACCTTCACCTCACCGGTGGCCAGGTCCCGGCCCGTAAAAAGACCCGAGTCGCGGCCAGAGGTGGTCGGCGCGGACCAGACCTTGCCATCGACAACCAGCAGATCCTCGGGAGACTGGTAGCCGCCGCGGGCGTGCGGGGCCTGCCACAGCAGCTTCCCCGAGGCCGTATCGAAGGCTCGCATCTCGCGATTGCCGGCAGCGAAGATGACCACCCCCTTGTGAACGACCAGCTTGGGACCGAAGTTGAAGCTGCTGTTCTTGCCCCGGCCGGAGGACTCCGCCCGCCAGCGCTCCTTACCTGTTTTCCTGTCAAGACAGACAACCTCCCGCCCATCGTGAAAATAAACCCCGTCCTTATCCGCGGCGAGGGTCAATGGAGCGACGCTTGTATTCCGCTCCCACAGCTTCTTGCCCGTTCCCGCCTCGTAACCAACGACGCGACGCGGCTTCTTATTCCAAACGAACTCGGTGAGGACACGTCTCTGGTCCCCGACATTGAACTTCGGAACGTAACCGGCCAATTGGGTCAGCTCATCATTGGCAAGAGCAAGAACCAGCCCATCGGAGACGATGATCTCCTCGGTGGCGCCGGATTCCTCATAGACACGCAGGGTTTTCCCTGTCACTGCATCGATCTCCTCCAGCGGCGCAACTAGGCCCCGGGTCACGTAGATCCGGTCCCCTATCGCCACCAACCTCCGGGCAAGCTGAGTCGGCCCGCTCTTGAGCGGCCAGAGGTGGTGATGCCATTTTCCAATCGAGCGTTTCCAGAGAATCACCCCATTGAAGGCATCCCGGGCGATGAGCTTCCAGCTTGACGGCGTCTGGATCGTGATACGAGAGCCCTCGTCCATGATATAGACGATACGCCCGTTAGCCGAAACCAGGGCGCTCATGCTGGCCATTCGGTCATGGTGCCTGGACCAGCGCGGGCTCCCCACCCACTGCAGGTGCTCCGGCGGTCCCACCACCGTGTCACGCGCAACAGCGTTTCCCCCTGGGCCATGCATGAAATGAGTCCACTCATCGATATTCCCCGGCCACGGCTTGATGGTCTTTTTCCAGCCGCCATTCACCCTGGCATAGGCTACGCCCCTGGGAACCAGTACACGCAGAACCTCATCCATGTCGACACCAGCCAGGTCTTCGATGACAACAAGATTGACGAGGTTCTCGATGTAAGGAAGCCTCTTGCCAGCCAGCCGGTCAACCGATACGCCGCCGTAGATCCCCAACGCATGGATATGTTCCCTGGCAGCTTTGACCTTCTCAGCATCGGTGTCGAGACCGTGTACCTGGTAGGCCGAGGTCCTGCGTAAAGCAGCGGTAAGCCGTCCATTTCCGCTGCCCAGATGCACAACAAGCCCGCCGTGGACGCCCGTCGAGTCGAGAATGGCTCGAGCCTCTCC
>DCKY01000015.1:0-1077 GCA_002320775.1 Planctomycetes bacterium UBA1662 | reverse complement strand
TGGCTCGAGCCTCTCCTGACTCATCCGCCGGCAAAGAAACCGAAAGTCCCAGCAGGACAGGAACTATAAAAAAAATGGAAAGGCGCGTCAGGCTTCGGGAAAAATCAACAGGCATCAGCTACTCCAAAGGATTGAATGTTTCAGCTATGGACGCGAAGCTCTCCAGGCAACAACCTGTGGAGTCCGAATTCCCCAGTTCCAACTAAGGTATCAGCAAAGAGGCCGCAGAGGTAACCTTTCCCTGCGGGATACACTCATGGCTCGAACCCGACAGCTCTCCCCCCCTGTCATCGACGGCGATTGATACCTTCGCCTCCGGGGAGTAGGGTATCTGTTCGCCGAGCTTCCTCCGCGCGGCGCTCGCCTCGAATCATTTCAAAGAAAGAGCTCCGCAATGAAAACGATTACCAGGTTCCTGGTTCTCTCCCTGCTTACCATTGGTTCCCTGTCAACCGCGGCCATGGCCGCTGCGCCACAGCAGCCGAACGTCATCATCATCTTCATTGACGATATGGGCTATGGAGATGTCGGCTTCAACGGCGCCAAGGGACCGAAGACACCCCATCTCGACAAAATGGGCGCGGATGGAATGATCTTCAACGACTTCTATGTCGGCTGCGCTGTCTGCTCGGGCTCCCGGACCGCGCTGTTGACCGGCTGCCATTACCAGCGACTCAGCATGAACGCGGTCCTCTTCCCCAACAGCGGCAAGGGTCTGCATCCTGACGAGGTCACCATTGCCGATATGCTCAAGGATGCGGGCTACCGAACTGCCTGCATCGGGAAATGGCACCTCGGCCATCTGCCGCCCTGCCTGCCAACCTACCAGGGTTTTGAATACTACTACGGGGTTCCCTACTCCAACGATATGTGGATCGACCCGGCCAACAAGCTTGCAGATGACATCGTAATCCGCAGCGGGCTCACCCGGGCGGACCTCGAAAAAGGCCACAAGAAGCGCAACTGGGTGCCCCTCTTTCGTGGTGAGGAGGTCATCGAATACCCCGCCGACCAGACCACCCTCACCAAGCGCTATACCGAGGAGGCCATTCGCTTCATCAATGCGGACAAGGACAA
>DCKY01000179.1 GCA_002320775.1 Planctomycetes bacterium UBA1662 | reverse complement strand
AGCTCCATCTCCTGGTTGCTGAAGAAGCGTCCGGCGGCCTGGCGGTTGTTGCCCTGGAACCAGCCGCCGGAGCGGAGGCCGCGTCCGAGCTTGCTGACCACCGACTCGTTCCATTCCCAGAACTTGTCGGCCATCTGCTCGGCGCCGTAGCTCGACTTTGAATCTTCCGGCCGCACGACTGCCCGGCCGAGGATGTTCATATTCGAGTAGCCGCGCCGGGGGGAGAAGTAGGCGGCCTTGTACCATTCATTCTCGCTCGACAGAGCGAAGCGCGCTTTTTTCTCCCTCTCGCCTACGCTCTCCTTGCCGCTGAATGCGTAGGAACCGCTCTCCGTCGTCGCCGGTCCCTGCTTCCCACTCGGCCGTTCATTGTGCAGCCAATTGCAGAAACGCAGAGCATCATACCAGCTGACGAAGTTCACTGTTTTCGAGGCCTGCTCCGTCCTGACCCGGTAGGTGTATTCTCCCGGTGAACCCAGGCGCACGATGCCTCCCTCCGGGCGCTCCTGCATGTCAGGATTGAAGAGACCCGCGGGGTCGCTGGCGGCGACCGCGTTCAGGAAAACGGCGTATTGCTCGTTGGTGACCCGGCGCGTTCCGATCTCGTAGGCCGAGTCGACATTGCCGAAGACACCGCGCCCGTAGAAGCTCTTGTCAGGCTTGTTGCCGGGGTCACCGATCTTGACGAAATCCATGAAGGGCTCGGGCTGAGAGGGCTCGCGGCTCCCGCCCTTGGCAGCCTTCTTTTTCACCGCGCCGTCGACTGGTCGGCCCTTGAAATCCAGGCCAGCCAGGGGCAGGGGAGTATTCCAGAAGACCGTTTTGTCTTCGGGCGGGCGATTGAAGAAGTGCCACTCGGCGAAGGCGAGAATCTTCTCCCAGTCATCTGTGGTGAAGGAATGCCCGCCGTGGCGGTAGGTGATGGCGTTTTTCTCGGGCACGCCAAGGAACCGGAAGGCCTCCTGCGCCGCCATCGAGGAGACCTGGGTCCCGAGCGGATTGGCGAAGAGGTCTTCGAAGGCTTCATTGCTGATGACCGCGCGCGGAGCGACCAGCGCCTTGACGAAGTGCTGGTCGAAGGGCAGGTACTCTTCGCGTTCACCAAACCATTGGATTCGCTCATGGTACCACCACGGCTTGTCGTTCATGCCGAGGGTCTCGGCGCCGGGTCCGAGGATCCGGTAGCAACCGGATCCCCCGGCGCCTGACTGGTTAGGGATGGCCATAGCGAAGCGCTCGTCGAGGGCCGCGGTCAGGAGAGCCATCTTCCCTCCGCGCGAGTGCCCTGTTGTGGCGATGTGTTCGAGGTCGATGTCCTTGCGTGTCTCGAGATAGTCGACCAGGCGCATCGCGCCCCAGGCCCAGACTGAGAGCGTCGCCCAATCGTAGTCCGGATAGGCTTCCTGGGCCGGTCCGGCGAAGTCCTTCCTGTCGGGGTCGAGGTCGCTGCGGGCGTATTCGATGAAGATGTAGCCCGCATCGAGGAACATCGGAACGTTGCGGTTGCGTCCGAGGCGGCCCGCCTCGCAGAGGATGACCGGCCGGGGGCCGGGTGTCTTCGGCAGGTTCAGCAGGATCCGCATACGCAGCTTTCGCTTCGAGCCGATCACCAGGGTCATAAACTCCATGGTTCCCTTGCCGCTTGGGTGAGGACGGCGCTGGATGTCTGCGGCGGTTACCGAGTCCGGCCTGGGGGGGATACGGCCGTACTGGTAATAGAGCAGCATCTTCTTCATCTCCGTCCGGCGCCTCTCCCAATCGGCCTTCGTCTTTACCTTGCTCCCATCGGCAAAGGTAAAGAGATCGGGAAGCTCCAGGGAGGGCTTCAGTGATTCAGGAGAGGCGGGCGGTTTCCACGCATGATCGTTCGCGTGGACTGTGAGTTCCTGGCTGAGGAAAAAGACCGTGAAGAGGAGGTTGAGCAGGGTGTTAAGTTTTCGAGCGGCAGGCATACGAGTTGGTTTTCAGTCTGGTCGAACCCCGTTTAGGGGATTTCGAGCTCTATGATCAATTCGAGATTTTGTCCATCTTTGACCTCCAGGTCAAGCGCGGCCGGGGTGTGTCCCGGTGCCGTAACCTTGAGGAGGTAGCTTCCCGGCAGCAGGCTGTTCGATCTGAAGAAGCCCTTTGCGTTGGGTCGCAGGCCCTGTCGGCCTTTTTGATTTTCAAGGGGTTCGAGCTGGGCCTGTGATCCCATGATGGCGCGTCCGCTCGAGAGAGAGAGAACCTGTCCGCTGATTCTTCCGTATTGCCGCAGGAGCAGGGTCACTTCTTCTCCGGAGTTGATCATGCGCGAATGCCTCAGGTAGCCCTTGGCCTGGACAGTGACCAGGTAGGCTCCGTCGCCAAGCTGGCCGATGTTGAATTGTCCCTCGGTATTCGTTCGGTCACTGGATTTTTCATCCTGGCCGAACTCGGGTCGTGTCCGGAAGGATTTGACCAGCGCGCCCTCAACTGGTTCGTCCCGGTTGTTGCGTACGGTACCGGAGATGATCTTCTCCGGTTCGAGTTGGATGACCTGCTCCAGTTCCCGGCTGCTGGTGATTCGCAAGAGCCGGGTGTAATGCCGGGTTCCCCTGCTGCCACCGGCGCGAAGCGAGTAACTGTTGTCCGAGAGGCCCGCGAAGAAGCTCTTGCCTTCGGAGTCGGCCTTGCGAGTTTTTATTTTTTCCCAGGGGTGTTTCCGGTTCTCGACAGCCCTCCAGATGGAAAGGTCTTCGTCGGGGCGGGGAGAGCCATCTGGTCCCAGGACTGAGATGTTGATCCGGCCACCTTCGGGCAGCCTGATGTTGAAGTTGTCGAGTTCGCCTCCAGGGCGCAGCTCGAAGGGTTTGCCTTGGAATTCAACATAGTCGAGATGGTAGGCCAGGAGTTCAGCTGTGGGAGTCGGGTCGATGTCGCGAAATTCAAAGAGGCCTTTGGCATCGGTCAGGACCGGGCCCACCTTCTTCTTTCGCAGTTTTTTCTTATTGGCGCTCTCCACGGTTGTTTGGAGGCTGACCTGGGCTCCCATGATGGGCTTGCCTTCACCATCGGTTACGGTCCCCCTGAGCAAGGCCTTCGGGGCTGGAATGATTTCAGGCCCGGCAGCGGGAGGTGCCCTGTTCTCAGGGCGCTCAGCTTTTTCTTCTGACGCCTGCTGAGCTACCGGTGGCGTGACGGGAGCGGGGCTTCCTTTCGCATCTGGATCTTTTCCGGGTTCTTCCAGTGCATCCTTTGTCGGAGGATTGTTCGTCGTCTTCAGCTCCCCTTTTTCCGGTGGTTTTTCGAGCGGCGTTTTTTCTCCTTCTCGAACCAGGGGAGTTTCTCTGGCCAGCTGTGTCGCTTCACTTTCCTCGCGAGGCTTGACGCTTTTTTTTCCGGAGGAGAGCGCCCAGACGAGCAATGCGAGGAGGAGGACCGAGATGATAGTAGAGCTTGTGTTTTTCTGCATGTTGAGCAGGGTGTTTGTCAACTTCGTGGCGGGTGAGTTTCGTGGTAACAGTTAATTGTTGTCCCGCTATCTTTCAATAGCGGCTTGGCCCAGACCCCGCATCATATTTAAACCCGTGGGGGGGTAATACTCCAGCGCGAGTGGTTGGGACGGCTTGCGAGGGCAGGAGTGGACACTTACAATGGGCCCAGACGGTGAGCTACTAATTAGGGAGAGAAACTGGAATATGCTGAAGTCTTTTCGCCTCTTTGTTTTCTTCAGCGGGCTCTGGGCTGCCTTGCCAGCCATTGGCCAGGTCCACTATCACAAGGATGGACGACCCTGGTCGGTTACGACCAAGAGGGGGCCCGATGCCATAGCCGGCGGCTGGTACTACAACCTCGGCATCACCGGTATGCGTGCGATCCTGGTTGAGAAGGAGCCCACACAGCTCCTGGTCAAGTATGTCTTCCATGGAACCCCGGCCCACGGCAAGATCAAGCCGGGGGACCTGCTCATCGGAGCTAATGGCCGGAAGTTTGTCACACCCCATCTCAACGGCTACAGCGTTGAGGTCTTCGGCGGCAAGGGGCCGCTGCGAGATCTCGGCATCGCCATCGAGGAGAGCCAGGGGCGCAAGCTTCGCGGCAAGCTGAGCCTGGCGGTGCTGCGTGAGGGTAAGACCACGAAGGAGACCCTGGACCTTGGAACCTCCAACGGAACCTACGGCAGGAAGTTCCCATCGGATTGTCCGAAGTCGAGCCGGCTGCGAAAGCAGCTCTGCGAATTCATCGCCGGTGAGCAGCGCCCCGATGGCTCCTGGGGTCAGCCTCATATCAACACCTTCTCCGCGCTCGCGCTGCTCGCAAGCGGAGAGAGCAAATACCTGCCGCTGGTGAAGAAGAACGCCGAGTTTCATGCCCGTAAGACCAAGGCCAGCGACAGGTCATCCCTGATCAACTGGCGCTACATGGCGGCTGGGATCGTCATGGGAGAATACTATCACCGTACAAAGGAGAAGTGGATCCTGCCAGAGCTCGAGGAGGTCTATCAATTCCTCTTGTCCTCACAATACACCGACCTGTCCCAGGTGACGGAGTCGGCTAAGAAACGAAAGCTTCCCCGGCGAGAGGGACAGGCTCTTGGCGGCTGGGGTCACAACCCGGGCTTCGAGGGCTACGGTCCCATCGCCATGGTCACCGGCCAGGGCGCGCTGACCTTCGCCGTGCTCAAGCACTGCGGTATCGATGTGGACCGTGCCCGCCACGATAGCGCTTATGGATTTCTCGCCAGGGGAACCGGGCGCAACGGCTACCTCTGGTACGCCGATTCTCCAAGCCGACACGACCGCTGGGCGGATATGGGCCGCACCGGAGCCTCTGCCGTCGCCAATTTCCTGAGCCCCTATAAGGAAAAGAAGTACAGGGCCAGCGCCCTCGCCCATGCCAGGGCGATCGGCGACCACCCCGAGACGCTGCCCGACACCCATGGCTCGCCGATGATGGGGATGGGTTATACCGCCCTTGGCGCCCACGTAGACCGGGCGAGCTTCCGCAGGATGATGGACAGCAACCGCTGGTGGTTCACCCTGGCCCAATGCCCCGATGGCACCTTCTACTACCAGCCCAACCGCGACAACAACCCTTACGACTATACCGATGGGGCGGGCCGGCTCTCCGCGTCCGCTGTCGTGGCGCTGATCTTCCTGATGGATGAGAAGAACCTGCTGGTTACGGGGGGGGCGAAATGAAACAACAGGTTCTCTCCATGTTTGGCCTTCTCCTGGCTCTGACGCCGCTCCAGGCGGCTGAGCGTTTTGACTACCATTCCATCCACAAGCAGCCGGTGCTCGCGGCCGGAGGAATCTACGAGGGAGAGACGCACCTGCGCTTTGGCGGCAAGGCCCGCCCTCAGGACATGCGGGGCTTCGGCCAGGGCTGGCGTGGCGGCAGCCACCTGCTGTGGGACGGCGTGGTGGGGCAGGCTAATACCGTCGGATTCGAGGTGGCGAAGACAGGAAGGTATTCCCTGGCGATCCAGTGGACCCTGGCTCCTGACTACGGTGTCTTCGAGGTGAGACTGAACGGGAGGGTGATCATCCCGCAGGTCGATCTGTATTCACCCAGGGTAGAGCTTGCCAAGCTTCAGGAGGTCGATGGGTTGAATCTCCGGGCCGGGATCCAGAGGCTGACCATCAAGCTCACCGGGGGCAATCCGAAGGCGACGAAATACGCAGGCAAGGGCTATCTCTGGGGGCTCGATTACCTCAAGTTGACCGACCTGGAACCGGAACCCGAAAAGCCCGCTGTTGAGAAGCCGGTGCTCGCCCATGTCAGCCTCGAGGAAGCTCTTCCCCTGATGAAGGAATACTGTTTCGGTTGCCACGGGGCAGCGGAGAAGGTCAAGGGGAAGGTCAACCTGGTAGAACTCTCCGCCCGCGGTGATTTCCTCGCGAAGGTTGAGCTCTCCCGCACCGCCGCCAAGGTTCTGGGCAAGGCTGAGATGCCGCCTGAAAAGAAGAAACAACCGACAAAGGCGCAGAGGGCAAAGCTCCAGCGCTTCTTCGATGGGGTGGTGGAGGAATACGTTCAGAAGAACACCACCCTCGAGCCGGTGGTGATGCGGCGGATGAACCGCTACGAGTACAACAACGCGGTGCGCGACCTGCTTCAGCTGCGCGGCGATATCTACCCGCTGCCTGAAAAGGTGATTCGATCGAGCCGGTATTTCGATCCGGCCTCCGGTCGCATGCCTTCCAGTGTGAACGCCGGCAACCGTACCCTGGGCAAGTTCCAGGTCGAACGCCAGATTCTCGATGGAGTTGATCCCTTCGCCATCGACCTGCAGGCCGAACACGGGTTCAACAACCAGGGAGAGCAGCTGAACCTGCCCCCGATCCTGCTCGAGAGCCTGCTGAAGCTCGGGCGCAGCATCGTGAACAGCTCACAGTTCGATGGCTACACCGGTCTGCGGAACACTCTCTTCAAGGAGGGCGGCGAGCCAGTGAAAAAGAGGCTCCGTCCCTTCCTCGAGCGGGCCTTCCGGGCGCCGGTGGGAGAGGCCGCGCTTGATCGCTACGTCGCCTTTCACCAGGCCGAGCAGAAACGCACCGGGTCCTTTACCCAGGCCATGAAGAACGTGGTGGGGGCGGTGCTCGCTTCGCCCAAGTTTGTCTACGTGGTGGAGGCCAAGCGTGGGGCGGGTGAGAAAGCGCCCCTGGGTGATTACGAGCTGGCCCAGCGCCTGGCGCTCTTTATCTGGAGCAGCATTCCGGACGAGCCGCTGATGGAGACCGCTCGCAAGGGCGAGCTGCAAAAGCCTGAGGTTCTCGAGAAGCACGTCAGGCGTATGCTGAACGATCCGCGCAGCCGCGCGCTGGCGGAAAACTTCGCGCGCCAGTGGCTGCGGCTTGACCAGCTGATCACCGCCGTTCCGGACTTTGACCGTTTCCAGGTCTACTACGCGCGCATCGGCTGCGAGCAGTGGAAGTTCGGGTTGCAGACGATGGTGGAGCCCCTGCTGCTCTTTGAGAGCATCCAGGTGGAGGACCGCTCGATCATGCTGCTGGTGGACAGCAACTACTCCTATCGCTCGAATGAATTGCAGGCCTGGTACAGCCGGCCCGAGAAGCCCTTCGGTAACAGGGGCAACCGCAACCGGTTCAACACCAACTCGCAGGCCTTCCACAGGCGAAAGCTCGCAAGCCGGCGCGAGGGCGGGGTGATCACCAGCGCAGCGGTTCTTACCATGACCGCGACGCCGCTTCGTACCAGTCCCATCAAGCGTGGCGCCTGGGTCGCCACGGTGATCTTCAACGATCCTCCTCCTCCCCCTCCGGATGTGGTTCCGGAGATCGAGGCGGACGACGCGGAGATCGAGGCAAAAGGCCTGACGATCCGCCAGCGCCTGAAGCAGCACGCCACCGACGAGAGCTGCGCCAGCTGTCACGCGAAGATCGACCCCCTGGGGTTTGTGCTCGAGAGCTATGACCCCATCGGTCGCTGGCGGGATAAATACCGCGGTGGGCTGCCGGTCGATGCCAGCGGCAAGTTGTTTGGCGACAAGGAGTTCAAGGACATCATCGAATTCAAGGACGCGCTGCTGGAGCGTCCGGAGAAGTTCATGCGCGCATTCAGTGAGCACATGCTATCCTATGCATTGGGACGCGAGCTGAAGGTCACCGACAAGCCGGCGATCGATCGTATCTCGAGCCAGGTGCTCAACGACCATGGACGGTTTTCGACCGTGGTCGTGGAGATCGCCAGGAGCGCGCCTTTTCGACACAAGACAGGCCAGGAAGAACGTAAATGAACATCTTGAAGCAGACTCAAATTCCAAGGCGTACCTTTCTACGTGGTTGCGGCGCGGCGATGGCCCTGCCCTTCCTCGATGCGATGCAGGCGCGCGGCGCGGCTCCCGTGGCTCCCAGGCGCGCGGCCTTCTTCTATATTCCCAATGGTGTCGCGCAGCAGGCCTGGCATCCGAAGGAGACGGGACACAATTTCGCCCTGAGCCCGACCCTGGAGCCGATCGCGAAGGTCCGGAAGAAGATCTCGCTCTTCACCAACCTTGACCGGATCAAGGTGGCGGGGACCGATGGTCACGCCCAGGCCGGCACCTGCTGGCTCAGCAGCGCCGCCCCGGATGAGCTGTCCCCGGCCGGCTATCCCCTCAAGCGAACTATCGACCAGCTCATGGCTGACGTGGCGGGGCAATCCACCGCCTTCCGGTCCCTGGAGCTGTCCTGCAATAGCTTTACAGACAATAGGGAGTCGGTGTATTTCGACAATATCTCCTGGTACGGCCATGGGCACGTGGCGCGCTCGATCAAGGATCCACGCCTGGTGTTCAACCGGCTCTTCGCAGTCAAGGAGCACAAGGCGAACGCCAGTGTCCTCGACCTGGTGCTTGCCGATGCGAAGGACCTCCAGGGGAAGCTCGGCCGCCTGGACCATCACAAGCTTGCTGAATACATGGATTCCGTCCGTACCGTTGAACAGCAGATCGAACGTATCACGAAGCGCCAGGTGGATATCAGGGACCTCGACCTCGAGGAGCCCGGGAAGCTCTGGACCACGATGCGTCGCGACGAGTACATCCAGGTGATGGGAGACCTGATGATCCTCGCCCTGCAGACTGACCTGACTCGCGTAGCTAGCATGATGGTGTCGCCCGAGCGATGGGATTCACCCCTGCTGTTTGAGGATGTCTTCACCAAGCCCATTCGCCAT
>DCKY01000093.1:2563-3263 GCA_002320775.1 Planctomycetes bacterium UBA1662 | reverse complement strand
GACCCCTTTCATACGCGGAGACTTTGACACCGACGGAGCGCTCTCAATAACCGATTCCATCGCCCTGCTGAATTTCCTTTTCCTCGGGACTCCCGCCTCAAGCTGCTCCCAGGTGGGAGATGCCAACCGGGACGGCAACATCGACATCACCGATGGCATCAGCCTCCTCGGCTTCCTCTTCCTGGGCCAGCAATCCCCTCCCGCCCCCTTCCCGAACTGCGGAACTGACCCCGACAGAAGCGACTGCACGAGCTATCCCCCCTGCGAATAAACCGGGAAGCTATTTTCTTGCGCCCCCTGTGGACTCAGAGATAGAGTCTTGGACCCGCTTGAACGGGCCTGGAGAAACGATGGCAAAACTCTATTTTCGCTACGGCACTGTCGGCAGCGCGAAGACTCTCAACCTGCTGGCTGTCGCCCACAACTATGAACGGCAGGGCAAGGGAGTCGTGGTGATGAAGCCGTCCGCCGATACCCGCTTCGGCGCGTCCCGCGTCGCCTCGAGGGCTGGACTCGAGCGCGAGGCCGACCTCCGGCTGGAAGATGAAACCGAGCTCCCCGAAGAGCTCTTTGACTCCTGCCACTGTGTCCTGGTGGACGAGGCCCAGTTTGTCTCGGCCTTCGTGATCGACCAGCTGCGGCAGCTGACCCTCGCGCGCAACATACCGGTGATCTGCTACGGCCTGCGCAATGACTTCCG
>DCKY01000093.1:1063-2172 GCA_002320775.1 Planctomycetes bacterium UBA1662 | reverse complement strand
ACCTGCGCCTATTGCAACCGGAAGGCAGTCTTCAACCTCAAGTCCGTCGACGGCAAGCCGACCCTCGATGGCCCATCGAGGACCCTGGGCTGCGAGGAGCTCTACCTGCCGGTCTGCCATGCCCACTACATCGAGAAGCTCGAGCTCACCGCGGCTGAGCTTCAAGACCTCCTGGCCGAACCCGAAGAGACCCTCTGAGGCCGGGGCCCTATGGTCACCGTGAAAAATCACAGTAGCCATGAAAGCGGCGTTCGTAGTTAACTATGCAGTTCCCGGATGCGAAAAGGCCGCCCGGGACCGGAAGAAACCAGAAACTCGATAGCTCGGAGAGACAAGACGATGAAGTTTGGCATGAACCTGCTGTTGTGGAGTGGAGGCATTGAAGAAGAACACTACCCGGTGCTCGAGATGCTGAAAGAGGCCGGCTTTGACGGAGTTGAGATCCCTCTCTTCGCCTACGATGTCGACCAGTGCGCCGCTCTCGGTCAAAAGCTCGATGAGCTGGGACTCGAGAGAACCGCGGTTACGGTCAGGAACGAGGAAGACAACCCGATCAGTCCTGATGCCGCCGTCAGAGCGGTGGGTGTGGATCTCAACAAGCAGGCTCTTGACTGCTGCCAGGCTCTCGGCGCCGACTTCCTCTGCGGACCTTTTCACTCCGCGCTCGGCGTCTTCAGCGGCGGCGGCCCCACCGCCGACGAGCTGGGCTGGGGAGCGGACAGCATGCGTGCGGTCGCTGAACACGCCGCGACCTGCGGCGTAACCCTGGCGGTTGAATACCTCAACCGGTTCGAATGCTACTTCATCAACACCGCGGCTGACACCGCCCGATTCATCGAGACCGTCGACCACCCCAACTGCAAGATGATGTACGACACCTTCCATGCCAATATCGAAGAGAAGGGTGTCGCCGAGGCCATCCGTGCCTGCAGCGAGCACACCGTCCACGTTCATATTTCAGAAAACGACCGCTCGACGCCCGGCAGCGGCAACGTCGACTGGGACACCACCTTCGACACCCTCAAGGAGACCGGCTACGAGGGCTGGATGATGGTCGAGGCCTTTGGCCTCGCCCTGCCCGAGCTGGCGGCCGCCACGAAGATCTGGCG
>DCKY01000093.1:0-711 GCA_002320775.1 Planctomycetes bacterium UBA1662 | reverse complement strand
TGGCGAAGGATTCCCTCAGCTTCATGAAGTCCGAATGGGCGAAGCGCGCCTGAGATGAGCCAGCCCCGAAGGAACCGAACACCGCTGAGCGCCTTCGCAGGTTTCCTCGCCGCCCTGCTGGTGGCTACGGCCGCGGCAGGAGCTGAGCGCCCGAACATTCTCATCATCCTCGCTGATGACCTGGGCTACGGCGACCTGTCGAGCTATGGAGGAAAGGATATCCGGACCCCGAACGTCGACGGGATCGGAGTCCGCGGAATGCGCTTCGATAACTTCTACGCCAACTGCCCGGTCTGCTCGCCTACCCGGGCCTCGCTGCTGAGCGGAAGATACCCGGCGATGGCCGGAGTGCCCGGGGTCATCCGGACTCACGCGACGAACAATTGGGGCTACCTGCGCCAGGATGCGAAATTGATGCCAGTCCTGCTCAAGAAGGCGGGGTATCACAGCGCTCTTGTCGGTAAATGGCACCTCGGCCTCGAGGACGAGAACCATCCTCTCTCACGAGGCTTCGACTTCTTCCACGGCTTCCTCGGCGACATGATGGACGACTACTACAAGCATCGCCGCCACAACATCAACTATATGCGCAAGGGTCGCGAGACCATCAAGCCCGAGGGACATGCCACGGACCTGTTCTCAGACTGGGCGGTTGATTACATCCGGTCGAGGAAAGGAAAAAAGGATCCCTTCTGCCTCTTCCTCTCCTAC
>DCKY01000184.1:3588-13031 GCA_002320775.1 Planctomycetes bacterium UBA1662 | reverse complement strand
GTCGTTCATGACCTGCGGATCACCGGCGATCGAGTTGAGATAGCGTGAAACACCGATCCGGGGACTGGAGGGGTTCGCGAAGGTCAGATTGCCAATCGCCCGCTGCAGGCCGCCGCTCTCGGCATCATCCTGGGCTTCGTAGGTCGGCTTCCCATCCTGGCCGATGATGATGCTGTTGGCTCCATTGTAGACCTCGGGGTTCTTGCGCCTGCGGCCCTCTCGCTCGACGTTCTTGATCGCCTTGTTGTATTCCGACCCGGCCGAGGCGGGGTTGACCATGATCAGGCGCGTCACCGCCGAGGGGAATTTCGAGGTGATGTACATTCCGAGGGTGGCAGCATCCTTGCCGTGGGCGAAGATCGCGAACTCATCAAGCCCGCTGCCCTTCATCAGCTCCGCCAGGGCCCCGGCGAGAATCTCGGTCGGATAGATCACGAAGTTGCCCGTAGCCGTCCGGGCGAGTCCCTTGAAGTCCTGGATCCTCGGCATCTGGATGTAGTAGACCCGGCAGAATTCCTCGACACCGTGAAAAGAAGGCCGGAAGTAATCCGGACTGGAGCCGCGCTTGGGCAGCGCCAGCAGGGGGTAGCCGTCCTTGTTACCGGCGACCTTCATGTTGACGGTCACCTCGACGCCGCCGCTTCGAACCACCTTGGTCCTGCGGTCCCCCGCGCCAAGGTTCTCCGGGTCGGGAGCTTCCTCTTCGATCCGTTTCTCGAGCGAGAACTGATCCTTGACCGCGTCCCACCACTTGAACCAGTCATCCACATTGTCGCGATAGTACTGCCCTGTGAGGGTCTCGAGCGCGAAACGCGTCTGCACCCACTCCTCGTAATACTTGGCCTTCTTCTTCTCCAGCTTACGCAGGTTGTCGAGCAGCAGCTTGATGCTCGTCTTGTCAGGGTAGGCCAGCATGCCCTCGATCGCTGCGATGCGAACCCTGCTGCTTGAATCATCGAAGGCTGTCGTGATCCACTCGAACTTCTTCTTCTCGGGGTCGTGTTTGCGAATACTCGGAAGCACCAGGGCGAAATACTGGATGCCTCGCTGGCGGCGAAGGAGCTCCTTGTAATGTTCGACCTTGCGCTCCTCGTTGCCCCCCTTGTCTTTCTCGAACTGCTGGCGGATCTTGTAGATCAGCGAGTGGATAATCGCCTCCTTGGAGTTCTCGTACTTGCTGCCCTTGAGAACCCGCATGATCTCCTTCTGCGCGTAATCGCCCTCGGCGGCCATCAGGGCCTCGTAGGCGCCCTGCTTGACAAACCAATCGTAGCGCAGCGGATCGCGCGGGGCGATCTTCTCGAGAACGTTCCAGATCGCCTTGAGACCCTTGGTGGTCGAGGTGTCGACCTGCTTGAGGGAGTCGCGGCGGGTCTTGCTGTACTCCGAGGTGATATTCGTCCTCAGGACGATCTCCCATTCCTCGGCGGCCCGGATCGTCGAGATACAGAGCGCAAAGAGTGCGAGACAGAAAAAAGAGTTGGTCAGCTTCTTCAAGACGGGGTTCATGTCTCGATTCCAGGTTGGTTCCAGTGAATAAAATTCCCAGTCAACTACGACCCTTATTATAAACAGCCTCGGACCATGCGGGCAAAGATTCAGGCCATCGAAAACCGTGAACTGGCCCAGCCTATCCTGTAATTGTACGGCCTTTGATGTTACCTTCACTGAAGTGAAAGCGTTCTGGAGAGCATGACTGCGCCGGTGACTGCGCCGGTGACTGGGGGCTCCAGAGACCGGAAGAGACATAGAAAAGAGGAGTAACCGTGATGAGCAGCAGATCTATCGCCGCCTGTGCCTTCGCCCTTTTCCTTTCCGCCTGCGGCGGGTCTTCGAACGAAGACCATGCCGGCGGCGCGAAACAGCCTCCCAACCCGGCCGGCAACTCGCCTGCCGCGGCTTCACAACCAACTGGGCAGGATGCTCTGCCGCCGGCGAAAGTCGGCGCTGCCATCGCAGGGACGAACTCAGAGGGGCGAAAAGCGGCCCAGCCGAAATCGGCGCCGATTGAGCCGGTACGGCCCGCCATCCAGCCTCCCCCCGAGCCGGTCTACATTGTAAAAGACAAGAATGTCGTCACCACCCCGACAGGTCTTCGCTACGTCGATCTCATCACGGGGGCCGGGAAGTCTCCTAAACGCGGCCAGACCGCGGTGGTGCGCTATGTCGGAAGACTCGCCAACGAGACCATCTTTGACGACTCCCACAAAAAAGAAGACCCTCTCGAATGCATGCTGGGCGCGGGGCGCTTCCTGCGCGGCTGGGAAGAAGGCCTCTCCAGCATGAAGGTCGGCGGCAAACGCAAGCTCATCATTCCTCCCAGGCTCGGATACGGGCGCGCCGGCAATAAGAAGATGGGGATTCCCCCCAACTCCTATGTCATCTTCGAGGTCGAGCTGGTTGCCGTTCGCTGAGATGCCGTACTTCTTCCCTCCAGCGGTCTGGCGGCTATGAACCAGTCAGCTCCTGGAAAAGCCATTCTCCTGGTGGATCATGGAAGCGTGAAGGCCGAGGCCAACGAGTTGTTGGAAGAGATCGCCCGCCTCGTAGCCGGGATCGCTCCGGGCTATCACGTCGAGGCGGCCCATATGGAGCTCGCGCCGCCTGACATCGCCGCCGGGGTCGCCGCCTGCGTCAGGGCCGGCGCCACCGACATCACGGTCATGCCCTATATGCTGGCGCCCGGCCGCCACTCCACCGGGGACATCCCCCGCATGGCGCTACAGGCGGCTGAACAGCATGACGGAGTCCTCCTCAAGGTAAGCGCTCCCCTTGGAGCTGACAGCCGCCTTGCAGAGGTCGTACTCCAACGGGTGGAAGAAGCTGGTGAAAACCGGGAATGAGTCCTCTCGGGCAGCCGGCAAGCCAGGGCAATCTCCGGATGCCGATCTTTCCAATTTCCATCCGCCTTTATCTTCAGTTAACATTCGGTTTCTATTCGAGGAACGAAATACAGGTTCTGCATCCCGACTGCTACGGGTTTCCAGGATCTGCAGTACAATCTGAAACCGTTTTTTTACCCAAGGAGTCCCCGCATGAGAAAATTCATCGCACTGCAACTTGTTATCGCTATGGCCATTGGCAGTATCTGCCTGTCAAGCTGTGCCATTCCCGTCAAGGTAGTCCAGACAGCTCTCGGCGGTGGAGCCGAGGCGGCTCCCGCGGCCGAGGCGGCTCCCGCGGCCGAAGAGGAAAAAGCCGAGGCCGCCAAGGAATAGGACGCCTCTCGGCATTCAAAAAAGCGGCCTCCCGTGTAGCGGGAGGCCGCTTTTTTTTACCCGCTTCGACGTCCGGCCGGCTCAGAACTCGACAAAGACCTTGCCCATCGACTCCCCGGCCACATGAAGCTTGAACTCGGTAAAATAACCGTAGGGAGTCACCGTAACGTCGTAATCCACCCCGCGAAGTCGCTCCGCAACCGACTCGACCAGCTCCCGGGCAAGCTCGGCATCCGCGCTCTCCCGCCCCAGGTGAGCAAAATAATGCAGAACCACGCGTTTTGAGGAAAACTTGCCGGCGACCCACTTGATGTTCTTTACCATCTTGGTAGCCACCTTGCCGCTACGCTCCGCGTCAGCCGGCTCGGCATGTACCAGGGCAAGCACCGCCCCAGCCGCCGAGAGCTCATCGCTGCGCTCGGCAACACCCTCGAGATTCTTCGAGTGTGGCTTCATCCAGAAGTCGTGAACGTAAAAAAGAAGCAGCTTCATCGTCTCTTTCCCTGCCGCGGAAACACGCCCCCGGACTCAATAACCCGCCGCGCAGCCATCCTTACGATTATCTGAGGCGGCGTGGTAAACACCGGTTTTCTGGTCGATAAGAATCCCCTGGTAGCCCCCGAAGGAACCGACAGCTCTCTGTACCCGGTGCCCCATGGCCTTCAGAGCCTCGATCGTCTTGTCGGAGACACCGCTCTCCACCAGCACACGGCCGTCCACCTCGCGCACCCGGGCCGCCTCCCCCGCCTCCTGCGGATTCATACCGAACTCGACCATGTTGAGCAGGACCTGGGCATGTCCCTGCGGCTGCATATCCCCACCCATCACCCCGTAACAGAACCAGGGCTTGCCCTCCCGCATCACGAAGGCCGGAATGATCGTATGCAGCGGACGCTTCGAAGGCTCGACACGGTTGAGATGGTCGTTGGAGAGGCGAAACAGGGCCCCCCGGTTCTGCAGGCAGATGCCTGTCCCGGGAACGACGAGACCCGACCCGAAGCCGTAGTAGATGCTGTTGATGAAGGAGACCATGTTGCCCTCGGAATCAGCCGTGCAGAAATAGACGGTGTCATTACCGATCTCCAGGGTCGAGCGGGGAAAGCTCTTGGCGCGCTTCGGATCGATCCGGGCCCGCATCTTCGCCGCGTATTCCTTTGAGATCAAAGTCTCCACCGGGAGCTTTCGCGTATCCAGATCGGTGACGAAGGTGTCCCGGTCGGCGAAGGCGAGCTTCTTCGCCTCGGTGAGAAGGTGAATATAATCAGCTGAGTTGTGCCCCATCGAACGCAGGTCGTAGGCCTCGAGAATATTGAGAATCTCGAGCGCCACGATCCCCTGCCCATTGGGCGGAAGCTCATAGAGCTGATGTCCCTTGTACTCGGTACTCACGGGTTCCACCCAGGTCGAGCTGTGCTTCTGAAGGTCATCTAAACGAATCAGGCTGCCCTTCGACTCGAGGTAAGAGGCGATACGGCGCCCCAACTCACCTCGGTAAAAATGCTCGATGCCGCCGGCGGCGAGCTCACGAAAGGTCCGCCCGAGATCCGGCTGCCGAAAGATCTCTCCAAGCCTCGGGGAGCGCCACTGATCACCCTCGCGCACCAGGTAGTTCTTCGCGAACTCGGGAACCCCCTGGTGCCTCGTTCCCGAGCGCCAGTATCCCGCGATCACCTCGCTGACCGGAAAACCGTCCTCGGCGTAGCGGATCGCCTCAGCAAGGATGTCCTTCAGTGGCAACGAACCATATTTATCTATGAGCGTACACCAGCCATGAAAGGCGCCGGGCACCGTCACCGAGTGCGCGCCGAAGGTCGGAATACGGTTCAGCCCCATCGCGCGATAACTCTCGACACTCGCCTTGGCCGCCGAACGTCCACTGCCATTCAAGCCGACCAGTTTTTTCTCTTTGGCCGACCAGGCGAGCACAAACATGTCGCCGCCGATGCCCGTGCTCATCGGCTCCACCACATTCAACACGGCGGCAGTAGCAACCGCCGCATCGAAGGCGTTCCCACCCTTTCGCAAGATTGCCAGCCCGGCCGCGGTCGCCAGCGGTTGACTGGCACAGACAGCCCCTCGTTTAGCCAGCACCATCGAACGGGCTGAGCGGGTCGAAGACGGTCGATCATACGGCTGCGCTGCCAGAGGCGAAAACTCCATCAGGACCACCAGCATCCCGGTATATAGAATACGAAACAACACACTACAGCCCTCCCTTGGAGTCGTAAGGCAAATAAATATAACATCTTAAAGAAATATAGAGAATTGCCCTTGATGGGCGAACAAGTGTTCGCTATATTCATTCTTCCACGGCGAACACTTGTTCGCCCTGTGTAGGAAGTCATCGGAAGTCAAATCCGTCGGCAGCAAAAGGTGCCGGCAGTAAAAACAACTGTCGGAAACGCCGACTAACCGGAAACACGAAAAAACTGTAACGGAAACCGCCGCAAATTCACAAAGAATCACAAAGAAGAAGAGAAGAACATTCCATGGCACTTACAAAAAAACAACAGCAGATTCTCGACGCAATCCTGTTCCTGATCCGTAAAGGCGGCCCCCCCACCGTCCGTGAAGTCGGAAACCTGGTCGGCCTGAGCTCACCGGCAACCGTCTCAAAACATCTCAAGGCGCTGAAAGAAGCCGGTCTCATCAGCATCAACGGCAAGAGTCGCGGAATCAGGATCACCAACCAGGAGCTGTTGAACCAGCTGCAGGATAACGACGACTCATCTTCAGAACCCCCCTGCAACGACAACATCATCCAGACCCACTTCCGATCCATCGCAGGTGAAAATTCAGGCTCGCTTCCCATCGTGGGAGCCATAGCCGCCGGGCATCCGATCGAAGCGCGCTCGGAAGCCTTCACTGAAGCCAACGATGGAAGCCACCCCCACCTGGCTATCGATCCCAACATGTTCTCCGGAAGTGGCAACCTGGTCGCTATGAAGATCGAGGGCGACAGTATGATCGACGCGGGAATCCTCAATGGCGACTACGTCATTCTTCGCCGCCAGGAAACTGTCGAAAACGGAGAGATTGCGGCCATCTTCATCGAAGGGGAAGGAACGCTCAAGCGGCTCTATTGGGATTCGGAATCGGAATCAAACGATCTGAACTCGATCCGGCTCGAAGCGGAAAACGAGAGCTTTAATTCAATGACCATTACAGAAGAAAACAGAAAGGAGGTCGTTGTATTTGGAAAATACGTGGGACTCGTGAGAGGAGAACTGCGCGTTCTGTAGAACAGACCTCCTCAGGTGGTATTTGAGGAGTTTCACTGTTCCTGTGAACGAACAAGCAAACTGGCAAAAATGCTGCGGTCTCTCTCACGGTCTCCATCATTTTCCTCCAACCGACCAGAGGCTTGAGCCTCGAAGAAGTCGCCTGAAAGAAAAGACTGAAGAACGAACTGAAAAGAAGAAACCAGAAAAGAAGATACTTCATTGCCCCACACGGCAAGACGCCACTGGCAAGACACCAGAGAAAGCACGCGGGGGAAGTAAACGAGGAAGGGCCGAAGGGTCTGAACGAAAGCCGGCCAACTTAACTGCCTTGCGACAACCTTGAAAACAAAAGCCCGGGAGGTCACCAGAGAGGCTCTGGAGCCCCTCACCCCCCTGGCCATCCAGGATTCTTCAGGCCTGCTGAAGATCGATCATGAAAATCTGCATGAAGACATGCATGAAGAACAGATCAGTGAGTCTCTGCAAAAAGTCTATGTACTCTTTGAAAAAGGAAAAATTCGGCCCAGGGCTCTGCTCTGGGGAGCGCGGCGCTACAAGGTCGTACAAATCAACTCGAGCTGGATCGACCGCTCTCACAGGCTGCCGCGGCACGGATTCTCACTCACTGTTGACAGTGGAGAGATCTTCCAGGTTCTTTACGAAGGGAATGCCGCCTGGAAACTTGAATACATACTGACCGATTAGAGGCGTCTCCTTCCCCTCGCAGGACTCGCCGAACATACGAATCACTTCTCTTTCTATATGACTTCATTCTTCAGAAGTCACGAACCACCGCAGCCATCCCACCTTACTTTCCACACGCTGCGGTGGTTTTTCTTTTTCCCCGGATCAGCTCTGAGATGGCTTCAGCCGGACCCTGCATATCGAGACCGGAGATTCTTCACGCCGGCTGAACAGCTGCAAAATTGGAGCCTGCGGAACCAGCCCATCTGCCGGGCGGCAACTGGTTCAAAAGCGCCTACTCGAGAAACTCCCTATGGACGGCCTGCACGGCCTGCTCAAGCGAATCCTCTGCGACCACGCAGCTGATCATCAGGTTCGAGGTCGAGATCAGGTCGATGTTAATCTCCTCGCGGGCCAGGGAGGAAAACATCCTGCCGGCGATGCCGCTCTCACGCTGCACTCCCTCGCCGACCACGGAGACGGTCCCCACCCCCTCATCGACCAGGAGCTTGCTGGCGCCAATCTTGTCGGCAAGAGCTTCAAGATCTTTGCGGACCTGGTCGAGCATCTCGGATGAAACCAGGAAGGAGATGTCGTTGTGACCTTCATGGCTCTCGGCCTGGACGATCAGCAGGATATTTACGGAGTGAACGCCCAGGGTCTCAAATACGCTCCCGGCAATTCCAGGCTGGTCCGGGACTCCCAGGAGGGAGACCTTGGCGACATCCGCATTGTGAGCGACACCCCTGATCAATACTTCTTCCATCTCACCAAACTCCTTTCGTCCCTTCTCTGAAGAACATACGAGTGTACCGGGCATCTCCTCGGAGCTTGAAGAAACAATCAGCTCAACTCCGAACTTTCGGGCGATCTCAACCGAGCGGGAATGGAGCACCTTGGCTCCAAGGCTCGCCATCTCGAGCATCTCGTCATAGGAACACCAGGACATCTTGCGTGGATTCTCCACGATGCGGGGATCCGCCGTATAGACGCCATCCACATCGGTCAGGATCTCACACTGCCGGGCTCCAATGCCGACGGCGAAAGCCACCGCGCTGGTATCCGATCCTCCGCGACCAAGGGTCGTGATTTCGTTCTGCCTCGACACTCCCTGAAAGCCGGTGATCACCACCACCCGGCCGCTCGTGAGATGACCCAGGATTCTCTCTCCCTCCACCTCCTCAATACGCGCCTGCATGTGGGTGTCATCGGTAATCATCCCGGCCTGCGAACCCGTCAACGAGACAGCTCTCTCGCCCTCCTCTTCGAGGGCGATCGCCAGCAGGGATGCGCTGATGATCTCGCCGGCGTGCAGCAGCATGTCCATCTCACGCCTCGCCGGCTGCCCTGACAATTCCTTCGACAGGGAGATCAACTCATCGGTCGTCTTTCCCATCGCGGAGACAACGACGACGACGGCCTTTCCTTTGCGCTTTTCCACCACGACACGCTTCGCCACCCGCCTGATGTGATCGGCGGTAGCGACCGATGTGCCTCCGTACTTCTGCACCAGGATAGGAGTGTTATTCGCCGGGGTACTCATGGTCTCAACTCTCAAATACTATGTCTTTCCCCTTCAAGATCAATCGTAAGTCAGACCCAGGTAATCAGGGGCCAGGATCCTGGCCTCAGCCGGAACACCTTCCTTTGAAAACTCGGCGATTCCCAACTCCCCGAGCTTCTTTCCGTCACCCGAGGTGAAGGCGGCAACCGCCGGACCGGCCCCGCTGATAAAAGCGCCGAGACAGCCTCGATGGTCGTTCAGAGCCTTAACCACCGCGCCCATGGGCGGCAGAAGGTGTATCCGGCGCCCCTGGTGAATCCTGTCTTTGACCCCGTGGTAAAGATAGGTCCGGTTGTTCTGAAAGAGCCCGGCCAGCAGCAGGCCCAACCTCTGGAGATTGAATACCGCCTCCGATCGGGGAATGCTGAGCGGCAGAACCTCTCTCGCCTTCTTCGTCTCAATCTCCCGGTCGGGAATCAGGACGACCACCTCGATACCGTAGGGCAGCCTGAGGCTGGTCGCCTCGACCTGTCCATCGATCACCGCGCTCACCGTCAGACCGCCCAGAACGGCCGCCGAGGCGTTGTCCGGATGCCCCTCCGCTGCGGATGCGGCCTCCAGGACGACCTGGCGCTCGGGCGGCGTTCCACGCTTGATCCACAGGCCCAACGCGATACCAGCGACGATGGCGGCCGCGCTCGACCCGAAGCCCCGGGTCAGCGGGATATCGTTGCGAATCTTCAGATGCAATCCCGCGGGAACCGCGTCCCCCGCGTGCTCTCGGATCATGCGGTAGATCAGGTTGTTCTCATC
>DCKY01000184.1:0-3211 GCA_002320775.1 Planctomycetes bacterium UBA1662 | reverse complement strand
CCGCCTCGACCTCGAGATACATCTGGAGGGCCAGGCCAACAACATCAAACCCGGAGCCCAGGTTAGAGGTCGAGGCCGGAACGCGAACTTTCATTTCTGCCTTCTCTGCGCACATGTCCCTGGTCCTCAATCCTCGGCGGCCTGCTCAACCATCTTCGAAAGCTCAGCAAGTCCATTCTCGAGACGAATTGGAGTGCCCGAACTGGCAACCGCGCGATCAGGATCCTTGAGTCCATGACCGGTGAGCGTACAGACGACACGGCCGGCGAGCGGGGTATCACCCGCTCTCGAGACCTTGAGCAGCCCCGCGAAAGAGGCCGCGGAGGCGGGCTCCACGAAGACCCCCTCGAGAGAGGCGAGCAGTCGATAGGCCTCGATGATTTCATCGTCGGTGACCAGGTCAATACGCCCGCCGGACTCATCGCGGGCGGCGATGGCCTTATCCCAACTGGCTGGATTACCGATGCGGATCGCCGTAGCAAGCGTCTCGGGTTTCTCGACCGGCTCCCCGAGCACGAGAGGCGCGGCGCCGGCGGCCTGGTATCCCATCATAACCGGAAGACTCGAGGAGACCCCCCTGTCGAGATAATCTCTGTAGCCCGCCCAGTGAGCGGTGATGTTCCCTGCGTTGCCTACCGGGAGAAAATGAAAATCAGGCGCGGCCCCGAAGGCGTCCACCACCTCCCAGGCAACGCTCTTCTGACCCTCAATCCGGTAAGGATTCACCGAGTTTACAAGCGTCAGGCCAAGCTCGCTTGAGGCTGCCCGGACCAGCTTGAGCGCCTCGTCAAAATTTCCGGGGATCTCGATTACCCGGGCTCCCTGCATGACCGCCTGGGCAAGCTTCCCAAGGGCTATCTTTCCTTCGGGGATAACCACCCAGCAGGAGATGCCGGCGCGAGCTGCGTAGGCGGCCGCTGAGGCGGAGGTGTTGCCGGTTGAGGCGCAGATCACTCCCCTGGAGCCTCCCTGGGCCGCCTTGGACATCGCCATGGTCATTCCGCGATCCTTGAAGGAGCCGGTGGGGTTGGCCCCATCGTATTTAAGCCAGATCTCGATATCAGGAGCGCTCCCGGTCAGTTTTTCAAAATGAGCCTCAAGATTCCCGGCCCGCAGCAACGGAGTATCACCCTCCTGCAGCGAGATGACGGGAGTCTCTTCATCTACCGACAGCAACTCCCTGTAACGCTCGATAATCGAGAGGCGGCCGGAACAATTGCGCTCTTGTGCTGACATGACTTTTCAGTCCTCGATTCGGATCCTGGTGGTCGGCCCGTTGAGCAGGTCCGTCCGTTCACGCAATTCCGCAAGAGCGGAAGAAACCACCGAGTCCTGGACCTTATGGGTGACGAAAACAACCGGAACCGGCTGCCCGTGCTTTGCCTCCGGTTGCTGCATGCTCTGGATGCTGATCCCTTTCATTCCAAGAAACGAGGTCACGCGCCCCAGCACCCCGGGAAGATCTAGAACCGTAACGCGAATGTAATTCCTGACAGCCACCTCGCCGATCGAGACGATCCTGGGCGCCTCCCCGTTCGCCGAGTTCATGATCGGCTTGTCTCCCTTCGCCGCCCTGACGATATCGGCGACGACACTCGATGCCGTCGGCAGAGAGCCCGCCCCGTTGCCGTAGACCAGCATGGAGCCAACCGCATCGCCCTTAACCTGGACAGCATTGACCTCCCGCTGAACGCGGGCGAGGACCTCATCCTTGTGGACAAGGGCCGGATGAACCCGCAGCTCCCAGGAACCATCTTCATTCCGGCTGCCAATCGAGAGCAGCTTGATTCGATAGCCGAGGCTTGATGAGAAAGAAATATCCTCAGCCGTGACCTGCTCGATCCCCTCAGTAAAGACCTGCTCCAGGGGAACATGAGAACGGGTGATGATCCTCGCAAGCAAGGCAAGCTTGTGCGCTGCGTCCTGGCCGTTAACGTCCAGGGTGGGATCGGCCTCGGCAAACCCCTTCTGCTGCGCCTCCTCAACGGCCTCGGCATAGCCAAGGCCGGCCTCCTCCATCCTCGTCAAAACGTAATTGCAGGTCCCGTTAAGAATGCCGCTGAGGTGGGTTACCTGGTTCGCAGCCAGCCCGTTCTGCAATATTTCGATGATGGGAATCGCGGCCGCAACGCTGGCCTCGTAATACACACAGCGGTCATTGTCGTTGGCAACCTGAAAAATTTCATCTCCATGGAATGCCAGGGCAGCCTTATTTGCGGTGACGACATCCTTGCCATTGGAAAGAGAATCCATCATCCACTGTCTTGGCTGATCGACACCTCCGGCGACCTCCACCACCAGCTCGATCTCCGGGTCTTCCGTGACCTCTTCCACATTGTCCGTAAAGACCTCCGGCCCTGCGAAACCGTAAGCAGCATGGCGGGATTTTTCGATGTCACGAACCACCACCTTCGCCACCTCAATGGAACGCCCAAGCAGACCGCAAAAAACGTCCCTGCGGCGATGCAGAAGCTCGAGAACGCCGGTACCGACAGTTCCGCAACCGATCAGACCGATTTGATATGGCTTCTGTTCCATGACTATCCAATGAGTAAAAAAAACGCGTCTGCTAACAAAATGCGCTTACATGACTTATGCCCCTGGAACCGTCCCAGGAAGGTCAAAAGAATCGCCGATTCTATCGCTTTGATTGGTTAGAAATACAGGGGGATTTTATTGATGAGAGGCCTTTTCAACCTCATGATAATGTTCTCTCGGGCCGGCCTTCTTATCTCACCCAACTCCAACCCTACCCTTTCGACCCAAACAACCAGGCCGGCCCGTTTTTTTTACTTCGGCTTAAACACCCCTTTTCGTGCTGTAAATCGTGCTGCAAAGCTCCTCCACAGCGATTTACGGGAAACCGGGTAAAAACGCGCAAAACCGGCACTTCCTCACCTCGCCGCCCCCTTGCGATCTGACGGAGTCAGCCACAGGATACATCCCCCCTCCCATTCAAAAGTCGGAGGGTCTATGGCACCGGAAGGTGAGGCGTTCATGGTCAAAACCGAGAATGCCCCTTAAAGACTTTCTACTATTCGACTTATAGATAGATATAGGAGCGCGGGGAGCCGGGTGTGCGATCAAGTCCAGGGCTTTGAGCTGGAGACAGGCTCAAGGAGAGAAGGCAAAATGCAGCTAGAAAAAGTGCCCAAGATGATAAAGAACGTAGCAGAGCAATAAACACTTGGCGAGAATGCTTAGGGGTAGG
>DCKY01000273.1 GCA_002320775.1 Planctomycetes bacterium UBA1662 | reverse complement strand
GATGAGGAGGAGTACGAAGAGGGAGATGAGGAGGAGTATGAAGAGGACGAAAACGATGATGACAAAGAAGAATCGGTAGAAGAGGAAGAGGAAGAGCCATCCGATGGTTCTGATTCCAACGATGATTTTGGCGCCGGGCTTCTCTCCTGAGAGCCGATCCAGGCTGTGATTCGTAGACACTTTTCCGATGGTGGACTATAATCACGAGGCTCGGGAGTACCGCAGGCAGGCATGTTGCAATGGTGTTCCCGGTAGCGATTCAGCAATCGGTGATTGCTTGCTGGCCTTTGAATGAATGCTGACAGTTATTGGCATCCTGGCAGTCTGGAGGTCTGCTCCGGGCTGAAACTTGAGTGCTATGACTGTCTGGATGAGGGCCGCTGCCGGAGGCGGTGCATTCCCGGCTTTCTGGTGTTGCCTTTTGCTTTGAAGGCAATTATCTGCTGATGCAAAGTCTGTGTTCCTGTTCTCGCGCGTGCCTGTGTGGAGGCATGCCTGGCCATCGGTTTTACTGCTGGAGCCCAATGAGGCGATTCAAAGCTCTAATCCTGATCCTGGTGGCTGTCCTGGCGGTGACCGTTGTTTTCGCGAAGGGACAGGAATTGGAGGACGTCCGGTATGGTGATCTGAAAGCGCTTGCCGAGGGACTCAAGATCGATATAGCCAAGCTTGCCGGCGACGATGACAGGCTCGGTGAACTGGAGGCCTATAAGCTGCTTGAGTGGATGAAGCAGGAGAAAAGGAGGCCTCCTGGCCCTTCGAGGAAATTTCTTTCCGATATTCTAGATCCTGCCCGTTTCGCAAATCCTGGGAAGGGGGCGAGCTGGAATGTAGTCGCCTTGAGGATCATCGGAGCGATTTCCCTCGAGGTCCGGGGCGCGGCTGCTCCGGGCCCGGGTTTTTCCGACCTGCTGTTGCCTCTTCTCGGGGTGGGAAGCGAGAGACTTCGGCAGTCCGTCGTCGATGCGTTTGGAGCCCTTGTAGAACAGGAAAAGAGAACGCGTCCAGGGGCAGGGAGAAACGGACCGCCTGGGCAGCAACTTTCAACTATTCAGCGGCTTTGCGAGCTCGTTGAGCACAACCCCCCCCCACCTTCACCTGTTCTTGAGGATGTAAGCAAGATCCTCTGGGAGTCAGATGGAAAAAGGTTTCTGTCACACATGATTGCTGGAATGGTTCTAAACCAGAAAAAGTATCCGACTTCCACGCCCCTTTATCTCAAGGAGCTGCGTGAACGGTTGAGATTAGGCTTCGCTACGCCGAAGGGATGGGATCTCTGGTGGAAGGAGCAGCAGGAGCTGTCGCTTCCGGAAATCTTCGTTAAGGTTCAGAAGAAGTTGAGCCAGGACAACGCGGTCAATTGGAAACAGAGCCTGAAGAGATTTCGCGAGACCCGCGACTACGAGCTGCTCCTGGTCGAATTACAGGCTACACTCCAGTCCGCCTATACCGTTGAGCATCGAATCGCCGCGGTTGAGGCACTTGGAGATTACGCCGATTGGCTTCGCGGGGCGAGGCTGTCGGGCTCCAATACTGCTGATCAGGAAAAATTGCGCTCGACCCTGCAGGCGCGGGCCTGCGAGCGCCTGTTGGCCGTTATCAAGGGAGAGCGAGGCTCTGGATTTGAGCAGCCAGGGGTCCGCAGGCAGGCCTTGATCTCTCTTCGTCATTACCAGTCATTCCTGGCCGAGTCAGCCGTCGAGATTCGCACGGAAATCAGTGATCTTACGGTCGGCCGTACGCAAAAACTATTGGCTGCGCGCCCAGCGCTATCCGAGAGTTCCGGGTATGCTGTCTGGAGAGCGGAGCTGCTTGAATTGGTCAGGGCTGCCGGCGCCTTCAAGATCGCTGGTGCCAAGGAAAGCCTGGATGCTATTCTCCATGGACCTGAGTTCTATTCGGATCTGGAGCTGCAGCTGGAGTCCATCCGGGCGCTCGGACACCTGCTGAAGGGAGCTCTCGACCTGGTCTCGGCCAGTCTTTTTATCGAGCGATTCAAGGAGGCGGCCGAGCTGGATGCGGCCTCAGCACTCAAGTTGCGAATAGCCTGCGCTACCGCGCTCAATGCGCGGCCAGATGATGACACGGTCCTTGGCCTCCTGCGTACTTTCCACGCCGGGCTTTTAAAGAGATCAGCTGAGGTGCAGCTGCAGATGCCGGCCATAGCGGGTCTCAGCACGCTGGCCCAGAGCAAGGATCCTGAATCACTCGATGCGCTCATCGGAGTGCTCTCCTCGCCCGAGGTCTATGATACCCAGGTTCTGATCGCCGCGGTCGATGCGATCTCCTATGTGGGCAACCGCGAAGCGCTTGATGAGTTCCTGCCATTCCTCAAGCTGGTGGAGGCTTCTCAGGCTCGCGAGAAGGCTCTTGGTGATCACCTGATGAAGAGGGTGCAGGGATTGATCAGGGCCGAGGGGGTTGAAAGGCTTGCCTGGGTAATGAAACGCCTGGAGAGCCGCGCCTGCCTGGAGGACAACGTCGGGTATCTGGCCTCCAGCCTCAGATTGGTAGAGGACACGGCCTTGATGGACATGCTGCTTCCCAAGGAGCCGGAGGGCCTGCCGGCCAATGGGAAATTGAGGATGGCCTGGGCCGCGACTCTTGTCAGGCTCCGGGCTGCTGACCTGACTGAAGGGTTTGATGAGTCGATGGCCTCCTATAAAAAGATGGCTGAATTCCTTGCCGCCCAGCCCCAGGTTGGGGAGAACTCTTCCGGAGCTCTCAGGGAATTTCAAAACAGGCTGCGCCAGCAGAGCCTGAAGTCGAAGATCCTTGCCCAGGTCATGGAGCCTGAGAAGTTCGATGTTCAGCGGCTGCTTGACCTCTTCACAGCCCTGACCCTCGCGGACGGCTTCTCGGCATTCAAGGACTCCGGAGCCGCAGTCAGTGCCAAAGCCTTCGCTCGCTGGATCGCGTTGCGGTGGATCGAGCGTCTCCTGTCATCCGGATTGCTTCCCGCTGGAGAGAAACAGGCCTCGCTCTATGCCGGGTGGAACACCCACCTGGCGGCCGAGGAGAACGCGTCCTTCTGGAAGGCCTTGCCGCCGGATCATCGGAATTCTTTCCTGAAACGCCTGGAGGCGTTGCGGGCGGAGGATGAGAATGAAGACAGACAGGAGTGAGGGTCACCGGAAGGATCAACTGCCTGAGAGACGGTACCGGAAGATCGTGTAGAGGATCTTGTAGCCTGCCTTGAAGGCACCGGAGATCGTGCCGCTGATCTTGCTGACACCTGTTCTGCGACGGTAGCTGACGGGCTCTTCCAGGACCCGGAGGCCATTCGTGTGCGCCTTGATCTGCATCTCGATGGTCCAGCCGAAGTTTCGGTCTCTCATTCCGAGCTTATCAAGGGAGCTCCTTCTGATGGCACGAAAGGGGCCCAGGTCGGTGTGGCGGATGCCCCAGAGGACCCTCATGAGGAAGCAGGCGAGCTTGTTTCCCCAATAGGCCTGCGGGGGCAGGGCGCCAGGCTCTCGCTGTCCGAGCATTCGGCTGCCGATGACCATGTCGGCCTTGTCCTCCGAGATAGGTTTTACCAGGGAGGTGAGTTCTTCGGGTGAGTCGCTATAGTCTCCGTCGAGAAAGACAACAGTATCGATCTCGGGTTCCAGGTTTGCGATTCCGCGGAGACAGGCCGCCCCATAGCCTCTCTCGGCTTCATCGATAACCACAGCTCCTTCCGCCCGGGCAAGCTCGGCGGTCAGGTCGTCACTGCCGTTGTCGACAACAAGCAGCAGGGAGATTTTCTCGCGGGGCAGAGCCTTGAGGACCAGGGCTATCGAGTCCTCCTCATTCAGGACGGGGATGATGACTCCCACCTTCATGCCGTAGCCTCAGAGTTGGCGCGCTATGCGGTCAATTTCGATTACCTGGCAGAGCAGGGCCTCAAATTGATCAAGGTGGAGCGAATTGGGGCCATCGCAGAGAGCTTCATCCGGTTCAGGGTGGACTTCGAAGAAGAAACCATCGCAGCCTGTTCCCGCGGCGGCCCTGGCAAGATGGGGTATCATCTCTCGCTTGCCGTCGCTCCTGTCGCCAAGGGCTCCTGGTTTCTGGACACTGTGGGTGGCATCGAAAATTACGCAGAAGCCGCCTTCGCGCATGATAGGGATTCCTCTGAAGTCGTTCACGAGATCACCATGGCCGAAGGTCGTCCCCCTTTCCGTAATCAGGACGCCGGGAGTTTCCTGTCCTGTCGCCGCCGCGGCCCGGGCGGGAATATTGGCTGGGTCGAGGAACTGCCCCTTCTTGATGTTGACAAGTTTACCTGTCGCGCCGCAGGCCTGGAGCAGATCGTTCTGACGGCAGAGAAAGGCAGGAACCTGGAGGATGTCCAGCACCTCGGCGGCCTGGCTGACCTCCTCGGGGCTGTGAACATCGCTTGTTACCGGCAGACCCGTCTCCTGCTGGACCCTGGCCAGGATGTTCAGCCCCGCTTCGATGCCGGGTCCACGGTAGGACAGATGAGACGATCGGTTGGCCTTGTCGTAGGAACCTTTGAAGACAAAGGGAACCTGCAGCTTATCCTGGAGGCGTACAAGCTCAGTCGCGATGGTGAGGGCGAGCTCTTCGCTCTCGAGAGAATCCGGCCCGGCGATGATCAATGGAGGGGATTTCGCCCCGACAGCCAGGCTGCCGGAGGTCAGCAATGGTGTTTCAGGGGCGAGGTGGCTCATTCTGAGGAGGATTCCAGGTCTTGGTTCAGGTCTTCAGAGTCTTCATCAACGCCAGGCTCATCGGTCTTGCCCGCCGGGTCCGGTTGTTCGGTAGCGGCCTCTATCCGTTTCAGGTTGCGTCTTAACTCAAAGAGCATTTCAGCGTTACGTTGAATCTCCTCTTTTTCCAGCAGATTGTCTACAAGGTTTCCCGGGATGTTCTCGACTCCAAGGTAGCTTCCGCAAAGCGCTCCGGTGATGCTGGCGATGGTGGACATATTTCCTCCCAGTCGGAGAATCCTGTTCAGGGCGCCTTCAAAGCTCTGGGGCTTGTTGAGGAATTGACGCAGGGCAAGAAAGAGGACTGGCACTACGTAATCGGTCAACTCGTCCCGGCTCGGGGGGTATTCTTCATCAGGAGAGATCGCGAGGATCATCTCAAGTGCGCGATGGTCGGTTTGAGAGAGGATCTTAGGAAGGTCCAATATGGCTTGAGCGATGCCCTCATCAAATTCACCCGCGGCCCCGGCGATATTGTCCAGTATGTCACCGAGGATCAGCTCATCACTGCTGACATTGTAGGCAATGAACGCGGCCACCGCAGATGCCGCCGCCAGGGTTCTGTCATCCCGGTGGGTGATAGTGACGAGGGTTTTGACCTGGGCGGGGATTTTTTCGGGATCTCTGGCGTTCCAAAGCCCTATGGGAATGGCCCGGGTCAGGCAGCCGCTGCCGGCGTTTCCGCAAGGCAGCGCCGCGTTGTCCCATTCGGTGATGCCCTTGACGATCAGGTTCATGGCTGAGCTGTTGTCACCGGCGGGGTCGACAACGCTCATGTCTCTCCAGAGGGGGATGAGGTGCTCAGCAAGGAGCTTCGCGCTCTCGGCATCGGCTCTCAGGTCGCCGCGCTCGAGGATCGAGGTGATGACCGCATTACAGCATTGGGTGTCCCCGGTAGTTTGTCCCAGGGGAGTGAATCCGTCCGGACAGGTCTGAAGCTCTTCGGCTAGGGGATGGGCAACCGAGGCGAGGAAATTGCGTGAATAATTCCTGAGGGGAAAGGCCAGGGCATCTCCTACAGCCGCCCCCATGATGGCGCCGAGGTATTTTGAACGGAGGGTGTCGCGAGCTTTGGACATGTTCTCGGGATTGTAATGCAATATTCAACCGTCTTCGAGGCAAAGCACGGCGGGTCTTGCTCCGAGAGGGTTGCGGACTGATTGACTCCGGCGGGGTGACTTGATAAGACAGGAGGTATCATGAGTGAGCAGCCCAGGCTATTTGGAGAAGTCGCGCTCGAGAAAGGCTATGTGAGCGTCGCTGATCTCTATGAGGCTCTGACGATCCAGGCTCGTCTGGAGGCGGCCCAGGAGCCTTATCGTTTCCTCGGGGAGATTCTCAGCGAGCTTGGACATATGAGCGAGAAGCAGGTTCTCGAGGTTTTGAACGAACTCCACAAAGAAGAGAAATCAACCTAGATCATGGCTGGAGGGACTTCTAACAAGCCGGTCCCCGGCAGCTTGCTGGTTCCGCCGAGATACTCGTCGACAATCCGCGCGCTGGTCTTCCTGGTGGTGCCAGTCTTGCTGTTATTCTCGATACTCTATCGGCTTGTCCTTACCATTCGTCGGCGGCGTTGGCCCAAGAGGAACTCGGCCCGGTTGGATGCGCCGGTCATCAGCGTTGGCAATATTACCTGCGGGGGAACCGGCAAGACCCCGACCGTGGAGATGGTCGTCCGTGAGCTCATTGACAGGGGCTGGAACCCGGCGATCCTGAGTAGAGGATACGGGGCATCACCGGGCATCGAAGACGGGAATCTTCTCCAGGTTGATTTCAACAAAGGTAATGACGAGTACTGGTTGCTCTCCGAGAACCTGCCATCGGTTCCTCATTACCAGGGGCGCAACAGGGCGGCCTGCGGGCGCGAGGCGATCGCCGCCGGAGCGGATATCCTGGTCATGGATGACGGATTTCAACACCTGCGCCTGCACAGAGACGCTGACATAGTCCTTCTCGATGCCCTCAGGCCGTTTGATAACGGAAGGGTTCTTCCCTTGGGTCTCCTACGGGAGCCGATCGGAGCCCTCGAGGCGGCAGACCTGATCGCAGTCACGAGGGTCGAGCTTGTCAGCGAGGAGCGTCGCGAGGCCATCGTCGCGTTTCTAAAAGAGAGATTCCCGGACATCCCGGTTCTTCTTCTCGAATCCAGAGCCCGGGCCTGGCAGGAGCTCTACGGAGAGACGCTTGATCCCGGCTTTCTGGAAGGTAAAGAGGTCTGTGCCTTTTGCGGCATAGGAAATCCCGACTCGTTCGAGCTGACCCTGGGCGAACTGGGGATCAGGCTGGCCGGCTTCAAGGCCTTCAGAGATCACCACGCCTATGATCCCGCAACGGTGGAGGGGCTCGGTGCCTGGGCCAGGGAGCGCGGGGTTGATACCATCGTGATGACACAGAAGGATGCGGTAAAGATTCCGGAGGACTGGCTCGATGGGAAGGGAGGGCTGCGGTGGTTTTATCTGGGTACCAGGCAGTCCATCTCTTCCGGCGGTGAATTCCTGGTCGAGCTTCTCGATAAGCTGGCTCCGAGAACGAGCTGATCCCTCCCCCGGGTTTGCGCGGTGCCAAATGGCCGCGGTGGCGGTTATACTGCAGCGGTTAAGGAAAGGAGCTGGATCGTGTTGATCTCGCAATTGTCGCGAATCGTCAAAGACCTCGGCCGACCGCGCATCGCGCTCGTGGGCGATCTGATGCTGGATGAATACGTCTGGGGTGATGTGAAGCGCATCTCGCCCGAGGCGCCGATTCCTGTTTTGCGGGTAGGCCGTAGAGAGATTCGCCCCGGAGGCGCAGGCAGTGTCGCAGTCAACCTGGCTCGCCTGGAGGCTGATACGCATGTTTTTTCCGTGACAGGAAATGACAGGGCGGGAGACAGGGTCCTTTCCGTTCTGGAGGACGGGGGTTGCGACATCAGCGGGGTGATCCGTGACCCGGGTCGTCCGACAACCTTGAAGGCTCGGCATATGGGATATGTTCAACACTCTCATCGGGCTGTCCAGCAGATGCTGCGTGTGGATGAAGAGGAGCTTTCGCCGGTCAGCTCCGAGCTTACCGATGAGCTTCTCGAGAAGATTTTCTCCGGAGATGAAGCCTGGGATGCGATCCTGGTCAGTGATTACGGTAAGGGGCTGCTCACCGAGCGGCTCATGGAAGGAATTCGTGAACGAGGCGGAGCTGTTCCCGTCCTCGTCGATCCAGCCCGGGTCAGCGACTATTCTTCCTACAGGGGTGCCTCCCTGATCTGCCCAAATCGCTTCGAAGCGGAGCTGGCCAGCGAGATCCCTTGCCAGGAAATTGAGGGTTGCCGGTCTGCCGCGGCACAGCTTCTCGAAGAACTTGACCTGGGCAGCGTCGTTGTGACCATGGACCGTGATGGCATGTTTCTCGATGAGGGAAAGGGGGGGCAGAGTCACTTCCCTACTCGCGCGAGCGTTGTAGCGGACGTTACCGGGGCCGGCGATATGGTCCTCGCTGTTCTCGGGATTTCAGCCGCGGCGGGGAATTCCGCAGAGTCGGGCGTGCAGCTGGCCAATGTTGCCGCAGGTCTCGTGGTACGGCAATTCGGTGTGGTCGCGGTCAGCCGTGAAGAGCTCCTTGACGAGATTCGTAACCAGGGAAATCCGGCGGCCGGAAAGATCAAGAAGCTCACAGATCTGTCGAAGGTTCTCAGCGCGGAGAAACAGAAAGGGAAGAAGGTCGTGCTGACCAACGGCTGCTTCGATCTGCTCCATCCGGGTCATCACCACCTTCTCAACGAGTCCCGCAGACAGGGAGATATCCTGGTGGTTGCAGTTAACAGCGATTCTTCCATCAGGCGGCTGAAGGGGGAGGGGAGGCCCCGGATAGAAGAAAACGACAGGATCAAGATGCTGGCGGGCCTCGAGGCGGTGGACTACGTTCTTCTCTTCGAGGAGGACACGCCCCAGGGTCTGATCGAAGAGCTGCTTCCCGACGTACTCGTCAAAGGAGGCGATTATAAGGAAGATGTTGTCGTCGGGAGAGATTGTGTCGAAAGCAATGGCGGCAGAATGGTCTTTGTAGATCGTCTTCCAGGCCTCTCAACCACTGAGCTCCTGGCGGAGTCCGATGCCGAAATGGCCAACGGTGGCGGTGAATCGGCCTGAAATGCCCTTCAAGTACAAATGCTTTCAGGGTTTACAAATGTTGGCTGAACCGTATGATTGTTTTTTCCGGGTCTTTTTGGCCCCGTAAGAAATGAATCAAGACCTTTAAAACTATCTCGTCTGAGCCGTTTCCGATTTTTCCGATCATCGGCAGGATCGCTCGATAGTCCAATTCCCCTCGTTTCGGTTGATCTATGGCAGCCCAAGAAGATCTGCTATTTGGAAAAATAGCCGTCAAGAACAAGCTTGCGGATGAAAAGCAGGTACGCAAGTGTCTCGCCGCGCTGGATAAATCCGGCGACCAGGGCCTTGGTAAGATGCTGCTTGATAAGGGACTCATCGGTCCCTGGGAATTCAAGCGCATCAGCGCCCGCGTAAAGGAGATGGCTGAACAGAGTGAGCCGGCTTCCGCCGATGAGTCAGGGGCTGAGGGAAAGTCCAAGCCTGTCGCGGCATCGGCAAAGGTTCCAGCCGCGAGCGGCGCAGGGGTTACGGTTGAGGAGCTTGGCCGGATGGATTTTTCCCACCTGGCCGGCGGCCCCATCGATGCTTATCTTGTCGAGGCGAGGAAGGTCGGTGCTTCGGATTTCCATTACCAGGTGGACTCACCGCCATTCATGCGGCTTCACGGTTCGATTGTCTACCTCAAACATCCGGCTCTTTCGGCTGACGATACAAAGCCGCGTATCGAGGAGATCCTCAGTGATTTCGAACGGAAGACCTTTGAGGCGAACAACGATCTGGATTTTTGTTATGTCAAGGATCACGGCCGCTACAGGGCTAACGTTCTGAGGCAGCGCAAGGGACTGGACGCGGTGTTCAGGATTATCCCCGACAATCTGCCGACTCTCGAAGAGCTTCACCTGCCCGGTATTCTCACCAAGTTCACCAAGTACAGGCAGGGAATCGTATTGATCACCGGTCCGGCCGGATCCGGAAAGACTGCGACGATGACGGCGCTTCTCGACATCGTCAACCAGGAGCAGAATGACCATATCGTCACGGTTGAGGACCCGATCGAATACCTCCTTCCCAGTAAGAACTGCAACGTGAACCAACGGCATGTCGAGGTCCACACCGAGTCCTATGCCAGCGCTCTGAAATCGGCTATGCGTTCCGATCCCGACTATATTTGCGTCAGCGAGATGCGTGACCTGGACACCGTTGCCATGGCAATCACCGCCGCGGAAACCGGCCACCTTGTCTTCGGGACGCTGCACACGACCAATGCCACGAGGAGCGTGGACCGGATTATCGATGTCTTCCCTCCCAAGGAGCAGGAGCAGATCCGCGCGATGGTGTCGGAGTCCATTCGGGGAGTGATCTCTCAGCAGCTCTTGCCGCGAGAGGATGGCATGGGGCGTGAACCGGTCCTCGAGATCATGTTCGCCACTCCCGCGGTTGCCAATATGATCCGTGAGCGGAAGACCTTCCAGCTCCAATCGGTTCTGCAGACGGGAGCAAAAATGGGAATGTGTACCATGGATGATTCAATTCTCGATTTGCTGAAGAAGAAGATTATCTCTCGTGAGACCGCATGGTTCTTCGCTGAGAACAAGGACAGGTTTAAATAAGAGTTCACCATGGCACGAGTAGACGCATATCTCAAAAAGCTTCATGACCTCGGAGGTTCAGACCTCCATCTGAATACCGGGGTTCCAGCCAAGGTGAGGGTTCATGGCGATCTTCGCGCTATCGGCAAGGAGCCGATCGCGAAAGAGGCGATGATGGAGCTGATCGATGAGATTTTCACTGATCGTTGCAGGGAGATCTATTCCGAGAAAAATGATGTCGACTTCGCCTATGAGATTACCGACCTGGCGAGGTTTCGAGTCAGTGCCTTCCTCACCCGGACCGGTCCGGGTGTCGTTTTCCGCTATATACCCCAGGAGATACTCTCCCTCGATGAGCTTCGCGTTCCCGATGTGATATTGGAGTATACCGAGCTCAACAGCGGCCTGATCCTGGTGACGGGTCCAACGGGCAGCGGTAAATCAACCACGCTCGCTTCTCTCTTTGATTACATCAACACCAACCAGAAAAAGCACATCGTGACGATCGAGGAGCCGATCGAGTTCGTACACAAGAACAAGGAGAGCTTCTTTACCCAGCGCGAGATCGGTGTTGACGCGCCCTCCTTTTCGCAGGCGCTCAGGGCCGCAACCCGGCAGGACCCTGACATTATCCTGGTCGGAGAATTGCGTGACCCCGAGACGATCGCGCTGGCCATCACAGCCGCTGAGATGGGCTTTCTTGTTTTCGCCACCTTGCATACCAACAGCGCGGCGAAAACGGTTGACAGGATCATCGACGTATTTCCCGAGGACCAGCAGAACCAGGTTCGCACCATGTTGTCGGTTACGCTCAAGGGTGTTTGCGCCCAGCTCCTGCTGCCCGGCAAGGATGGCAAGAGCCGGGTCCCGGTCAACGAGATCCTCATGGGTTCCTTCGGCCTGGGTAATATCATTCGCGAGGGTAGCGTCGCCAAGATCGTTTCCCTGATCGAATCAGGCGGGGCGAGGGGTATGAAGAAGATGGATGATGCCATCCTCGAGCGTTACAAAAATTCTGAGATCTCCGGGGAAACGGCTCACCTCTATGCTACGCAGAAGCAGAGTTTTGAGCATCTCCTTGGCAAGGACGACTGAGAGCGAGCCGTTCCATCCGTGCCTCAGGCCGGGAACTCGATAATGACCTTCAGGGCTCCATCTGTTCTGTCGCGGAAGGTCTCGAAGGCCTTTTGCGCCTCGCTGAGAGGGTAGTGGTGGGTGATCAGGGCGGAGAGGTCAATCCGCCCTTCCGCGATCCAGCGCATAGCCAGGGGGAAGTCGCGCTCAAAGTCAGGATTAACCGAGGTATAGATCCTGACGTTCTTGTAGAAGAGCTTCTTCCACGGCTTGATCTCGATGCTCTCCGGGGGGACGCCGAAACAGAGGATCTGGCCATCCGGTCGGCAGAGCTCCGCGCAGAGGTCCAGGGCCTGGTCGCTGTGTCCCACGCATTCGATGACCATATCGGCTCCCCGCCCTCCTGTCAGCGATAGGACAGCCTCTGACGGGTCCTCGCGACTCGAGCAGATGGTCCTGGTCGCTCCATTTTCAGGGCTGGTTTCAAGTCTCGATTCCAGCAGGTCGATTGCGATGATCTCCCGGGCTCCCATGTTCTTAAGGCAGGCAGCCAGGATTTGTCCCATGGGGCCCTGGCCAACGATAGCAACATCCAGATCGATGAGATGGGGGATCTTCTTCAACGCATGGATTGCTGTTCCCAGGGGCTGGGCAAGGACCGCCAGGTCTTCGGCCAGCCCGGTGGCCATCGGGATGACCCGGCAGGCATCGACTGCGTAGCGTTCGAAAAAACCCTGCTGGTTAATCGGGACAGCCAGCACCTTGTCGCCTGGAGAATAGTGCTCGACCGAGCTCTCTACGATCGAGCCGACCATCTCATGGAGCGACATTCCCACCGGCAGCGGGTAGCTCTCGGCCGCGTCAAAGTAAGGCAGGTCAGAACCGCAAAGACAGGCGGTCGATGGCTGGAAGATGACCTCTCCGTCTTTTTTGATCGAGGGTTCAGGCGACTCGACCAGCTCGAGGCGGCCCCTGGACTGGATGTGCGCTGCGAGCATGGATCTGTCTCAGGAGGGCTGCTCTCCGGCACCCTCTCCCGTCTCATCTTCCTCAGCCGTGCTTTCCGCGTCTCGTGTTCGCATCAACGGGAAGGCGATGACCTCGCGGATAGAATGCGAATCGGTCAGCAGCATGACGACCCGGTCTACACCGAGACCGACACCGCCTGTTGGCGGCATGCCACATCCCATCGCCTTCAGGAAGTCAGTGTCCATAGGATGGTTCTCGACGCCATCCTTGTCCGCCCCCATCGATTTCTGGGAGATGAAGCGCTCCTGTTGTTCAACCGGGTCGGTCAGCTCGGAGTAGGCATTGCCGATTTCCATGCCCATGACGATGGGCTCGAACCTCTCGACCAGCCGATCGTCACCCCGCTTCTTCTTGGTGAGAGGGGAGATGGCTACCGGGTGGTCACAGACGAAGGTCGGCTGTTCGATGGTGTGCTCTATGAGAGCCTCGAAAAGCCCGGCGACCGCATGCCCCCAGGTGAAGGGCCGCGGCGGCTCGATCTCGCGATTCTTGTATTCCGCAAGGAGAGCATCCTCATCCATCGCTCCGGCATCGATGCCCGCCTCTTTCAGGCTGTCGAGGATGGTGATTCTTTTCCAGGGGGGAGTGAAATCGATCTCCTTGCCGCCATAGACAACCCGCATGCTACCGCAGGCTTTTTCGCAGACACTCGAGACCAGCTGCTCAAACCGTTCCATCTGGGAGTTGTAGTCGGTGAAGGCTTCGTACCACTCGAGCATGGTGAACTCGGGATTGTGGCTGCGGTCGATCCCCTCGTTGCGAAAATTCTGGCAGATGGTGTAGACCTTGGGGAAGCCTCCAACGATGAACCTCTTGAGCGGCAGCTCGGGCGAGATCCTGAGAAAGGCGGGATGGTCGGAGAGCGCGTGGATCGCGGTTTCGAAGGGGCGGGCCTCGGCGCCTCCGTAGTTCATCTCGATGGTGGGCGTGGTGACTTCGAGAAAACCGCTCTCATCGAGGAAGGACCGCATGGCGCTGATGATCTGCGCTCGCTGTACCATCTTCTGGCGCGCTGACGGATCAGTGGTCCAGTGCAGGTAGCGCTCGCGGTAGAGTGTCTCCGGGTCGGCCAGCTTGTTCCAGTCCTGGTCATCCTTGCTCTTGGGGATCGGTACCCGCACCACGGTCTTGGCCAGCATCTCGAGGCTGGCGGCATGAATAGAGAGCTCTCCCATTCTGGTCACGAAGACGGTTCCGCTGACTCCAAGCCAGTCGCCGAGATCGAGTCCATGGCGGATGAGAGCCCAGGTTTTTTCATCGAATTCGTTTTTGCGGAGCATGACCTGGATCCGGCCATCGAGATCGCCCAGATCGATAAAGATCATCTTTCCCTTGCCCCTGTAGGCGAGGAGCCTTCCCGCTACACGGACGTCCTTGTCCATCAGCTGCTCCTCGTTCTCCCTGATTTCGAGGAGGCTGTGGGTGCGGTCGTAGGAATAGGGGTAGAGCTCAAGCTCCTCCGCAAGGAGCTCTTCTCGTTTTTTCAGTAGATCTGGATCAAAGGGCATTTTCTGGGACCTGTCTGGTCAGCGATAAACACTTCGTAATCGCTTGAAAATACAGCACCTGCGAAGCAGGCGCAAGCGGCCTGCTGAATTCGCGAGACCATCCGCGAACTCAATTGGCCGGAGGCAACTCGTCATAAGAGCGGTAGATGGTTTTCCAGATGAGATAGCCGCTAACCATATCCTCGTCGAGGGCTGGATTACCGCTTCCCGCGCCCCGGTCGCCGCCGACCCATTCACCGCCGATATAGGGCATGTAGACCTCGGCAGAGGTCTTTCGGGCCGTGAGGTCCAGGGTGGCCGGGTTTGCTGAAACGGTGGTCATTTTTCCTACCTCTGATTCGTTTCCCTCGCTTGGAGGAGTCTCATTCAATTGAGATCGAGCACGTGTTCATACCGAGAGGTTCGCTGACATCTCCCGACTCGCTGCCGGCAACTTCGAGCGCGGTGAGAGTCTCCTTGCCTTCTACTACTTCACCGAAAACGGTGTGGTTCCCATCGAGCCAGGGAGTTGCGAGAAAGGTCAGGAAGAACTGGCTGCCGTCGGTTCCCGGTCCGGCGTTGGCCATGCTGAGCAGTCCCGGTCTGTCATGCCGCGCCTCGGGCGAGAGCTCTCCATCGTATTGAAAGCCGGGGCCTCCAGTCCCGCGCCCTTCGGGGCAGCCGCCCTGGGCCATGAAGCCCTTGATGACCCGGTGGAAGGACAGGTCATCATAGAAGCCGAGGGTGGTGAGATAGATCGTGCTGGAGACGTGTTGCGGGGCGATGTGAGGCCAGAGCTTGATCTTCAGGGGGCCCTTGTTGGTCTCTATCTCCCAGTAATAGTTCTTGTCCGCGTCAAAGGGAAGCCGCGGCGGGGCCGGAAGCCTTGTTTTCCAGCCGTCATCGGATGTGTCTATTCCGCTGGACTCGATAAATTCCCGGCAACTCGAGAGTGTTTCGTTTTGTTCGCTCATGGCGCTTTCCTGGCTCTGCTATCTGGTTTCGATGAAAGATTTGTTAATCAGGATTTCTTCGGTCGGCGTTCCGTCTTTTGAGCCCGCGTTCTGGATGAAGGTAAGGGCTTGGAAGCCTTCGACCAGCTTGCCGAAGATGGTGTGTTTGTCGTCGAGCCAGGGCGTGGGGACAAAGGTCAGGAAGAACTGGCAGCCATCCGTCCCCGGTCCCGCGTTCGCCATGCTCAGTAGTCCGGGAAGGGAGTGTTTTACCGACTTGTCGATGAATTCTCCGGCGTACTCATAGCCTGGGTCTCCCGATCCGTTGCCCTTGGGGTCACCGCCCTGGGCCATGAAGCCCGGTATAATCCGGTGAAATTTCAGGCCATCGTAGAAGCCCAGCCTGGCGAGGTAGATCGTGCTGGAGACATGCATCGGCGCGTTTGCCGGCATCAGCTCGACCTTCAGCCGCCCTTTTCCCGTCTGGAGGATCCAGTAGTATTTACGATTCAGGTCAAAAGTGACCTTGGGCGGCTGGCTCAGGCTGGTCTTCCACCCGGGCTGGGTCTTGTCGATCTTCTGTTGGGCGATGAACGCGTCGATCTCAGTGATCGCGGAATCCGGGGCCGGCGCGGGAGCGGAGCTCGGCTCACAGCCGCCGAGAGCCGGCGCGAGGGCAAGGATCAGGAGACAATAGGTTTTCATGGGGCAGGTTCCAAGTCTGAAGGGTGATCGTCCGGAAGCTCTTCCCGGCTAAAGAGGAGCATATTATTCTCGGGCGAAAGGGGCAAGGGGGAAGCTTCAGTCCCAGCTCCACTCGAGCAGAGAATCAAGCACCCTGTCAGCCCTGGAGAGCTCGGCCGCCGCATAGGAGTGGGTCACGGCAACGCATTGCATGCCGGCGCTCTTGGCGGCCTCGATGCCGCGAAAGCTGTCTTCGAAGGTAAGGCAGGTTCCAGGCTCCAGGCCGCCGGTTTCGCTTTCCCTCAGGAGATCGAGTCCCTTGAGGAAGCACTCCGGATCCGGTTTGCTCTTGTCGACGTCATCGCCGCAGACAAAGACGGGAAATCTTTCAGCCAGTCCATGGTTTCGGAGCACGGCGAGTATGTCCATTCTTCTTCCGCCACTGGCAATCGTATAGGGGAGGCCGGCTGGAATGGAATCAAGCAGCTCGCGAACACCTTCAAAGAGCTCAATCGTTGCCGCTTCTTCGAGATAGAGAGCTGATTTCCGGTCGACAAGTTCTTCGACCTGGTCAGGTTCTATGGAGCGGCCGACCTTGCGGAAGGCTTTTCTGAAGGAAGCCCTGTCGTGGATCCCTGTAAAATCGGCTTGTTCAGTTCCCGGCGGCAGGAGGACATCGTTCTCGGCGAGTACCTTGAGGAAGGTTTCAAAGTGGAGGGGCTCTGTATTTGCCAGGAGTCCATCAAAGTCAAAGAGGACGGAACGGATCTCCGTCATCAGAGATCCTCTGACTCGGCGATTTTCTGCCATGCTTCCTCGACGGTCTCGACAAATATGAACAGCTCGAGATCTTCCGGTGAGATCATCCCCTCGGCCACCAGTTGTTCGAAATTCACGATGTTTCGCCAGTATTTCTCTCCGAAGAGGATAATCGGTAAGGGCTGTATTTTTCCGGTCTGTACCAGCGTCAGGGCCTCGAAGAGTTCATCCATGGTGCCAAAGCCCCCGGGAAAGGCGACCAGGGCGACCGCGCGCATCAGGAAGTGCATCTTGCGGAT
>DCKY01000036.1:40280-84055 GCA_002320775.1 Planctomycetes bacterium UBA1662 | reverse complement strand
GCTGAGCTTGCAGCCTTCGGTCCCTCGGGAGGCGGCCTGGCCCTGAGCGTGTCCGATGGAGAGGGCGGTTGGAGAAGGCTGGATTCCGGTTGGAAGGCGGTCGAGGGGGCGGCTGGTCCGGGGTGGGCCCACGAGCTGCAAGATACGGAATCTTTCAAGGTCACCCGTCGAGTTACGGTTGGTGTTACCGGAGATGGAATTCTTCGCCTCGACGTTTCCCTGGAGTTTGAAAACAATGGGACCGGGTCTGTGCGATACCGCCTGGGCACAGGCCCAGGTGCCGACACCGGTTTTGTTGCTGCCAGCAGAGTTCGCACCAAAGGCCAGTCGCGATCGGTTGAGAGCAATCTCTGGCAGGGGACTGAAGTTGAGCCGCGAAGGCGGGAGGGGGAGGCGCAGTGGGTTGCCAGAAGGAACGGTGCAAGGCTGGCTGTTCTCTTCTCTAAAGATGGCGGTTATGCGGCGGCGTCCATCGTGGACATGGCGGGTACTTATCTCGAGGGACAACCCCTGGCTGCCGGTAAGAGCAAGCACAGCTATCAACTGGCCATGGGCAGCAATGCGCCCGAGCTGCTTGACAGCTACGGAGTCGAGGGTGAGCTCTCTCTTGTCAACTACAGCTCGGTAGAGCTTGTGCCCGGTCGAGTCAAGGTGGTGGTCGATTCGGGGAGAGGCTCTATTTCAGAAGTTGTTCTGCTCGATCATTATACCGCGGTCGAAGGGGCTGCTGACAGGGAGCACCAGCCTGTCCTGCTCAAGCCGGTGACGGGAGCGGCTCTTCTCAGCATGGGTTCTTCGATCGGGCCGGCAGGTGACGCCGCGGAAAACTGGGGAGGGGAGTGGAGTGAATCGGTGCGGGAGCTTCCCGGAGGTGGGGCGGAAATCATCTTTGAGAAGCAGATCGGCTCGGTTCGAATCCGAAAAAAGATCTCTCCGGCTGCTGTCGATGAGTTTGACGGATTGCTTGGAGAAGGGGTTGGGGTTCTCGCCTCCGGCGGCTTGCTCAGAGTGAGTGTAGAGCTGACCAACCTGGGCGATGTCCAGGCGCCGTTCTCATTTATGCTCTACGGTCCCTGCGCCCTGTCGTCTTCTGCTTCTTCCTCCCGGAGCGCCGGGATGGATATCCAGCTGGCAGTGGGAACCTACGGCAGGAAAAAGGGAGTCCTGACCGAAGTCTACGACATCGATGACGATCTGGCTTTTACCAACGACCGGGAGGTCGCCTGGCTATCTACGGTCAACTCTTATTTTACCGCGCTCATGTTTCCCAGGACCCGCGAAGAAGGAGCCCGGGGAATCTACGTTCAACCGATAGACTATCCGTCTTCTGGATGGTGGCCGATTTCTGACGAGGCCCCTAAAGATGGCAGCCAAAGCTTGAGAACTGGTTTCAAGTGTACGCGTAGCCTGCCGCCCGGCGGCAATCCGAAGGAGCTTGTCTTCGGGCTCTACATCGGCCCTCGTGTCAGCGACTTCATCGAGGCCGGCTCGGCCCTCAAGCTCGAGGGCGCCAACGATTTTGGGGTGACAAGCGCCCTCATCCATTTCTTCCTGTGGCTGCTCGATCTGCTGCAGAAGGTGACCCTGGGTAATTGGGGGATGGCGATCATTATCCTGACGGTCATCGTCAAGATCTGCCTGCACCCTGTCACCCGGAAGAACCAGCGCGGCATGATGCGTATGGGCAAGGCCATGGCGAAGATCAAGCCGGAAATGGAGGTTCTCCAGGCGCAATACGGCACTGACAAGATGAAGTATTCCGCAGAGGTGCAGAAGCTCTGGAAGAAGCACGATGTCAACCCCGCCAAGCAGATGCTCGGTTGCCTGGTGATCTTTCTGCAGATGCCGATCTGGATCGGTATTATCTGGAGCCTCGAATATTCCATCGGAGTGCGCCAGGCCTCTTTCCTCTATATAGAGGATCTCACCAAGCCCGACATGCTGTTCCCCTTTCCTTTCCATATCCCGTTTCTGGGGGAATATTTCAACCTCCTGCCGGTTCTCTACGTCGTGCTGACCATGTTGAACTTCAAGATGCAGCCGCGCTCAGATGATCCGCAGGCGGCTGCGCAGCAGAAGATGATGGGCTTCATGATGGTCTTCTTTGGCTTTATCTTTTACGGCTTCGCATCAGGCTTCATGCTCTACATCATGACCAGCGCGGCCCTGGGAATCGCCGAGAGCAAGATGATCAAGGCCCAGCTCGCCAGGGAAGATCTCGAGCTGGAAGGTCAGCAGGGAGGGGAAGCCGCCGCGGAACCCGCGGGTCCGCTCTACAAGGCGAAGAACAAATCGGCGGAGAAGAGCATCGTGCCATCTTCGGCGAAAAAGAAGAAACGCCGCAAACGGTTTTGAGGCCAAGAGGCGCGACTGAAGGAGGGAACCTTGCTGGAGGGCACCATTCTTGCCTGTGCTACGCCGCGGGGGAAGGCCGCGCGCGGAGTGCTGCGTCTCAGTGGCGCGGATGCGGTTGCTGCCGTTGGCAGGATCTCTTCCTCGTCCGCCGCCCTTGAGGACTGTCCGGGCTACGGCGGAGTCGAGCTGCGGCTCGAGGTCGATGGGGGAGTTTTTGACGCATGGGCGGTCGTTTACAGGGCGCCGAGATCCTATACGCGTGAGGATGTTGTTGAGCTGCATCTGCCGGCCAGCCTGCCGGTGCAGGGGATGATAGCCCGGGCTCTTGTCGTCCAGGAGGGCGTGCGCTGGGCCGGTCCCGGCGAGTTCACCCTGCGCGCTTTTCGCAGCGGCCGCCTCGACCTGGCCCAGGCCGAGGCCGTCGCCCAGGTCATCAGTGCTTCCGAGGAGACTGAACTGAAGGCCGCGCGCCGGGGTCTCTCTGGAGAGTTCGGAAATGCTGTTCGGCTTATCGCGGACAACCTGGTCGAGACCCTCGCCTTGCTGGAGGCTTGTATAGATTTTGCGGACGAGGATCTGCCCGAGATCTCCGGAGGGCGGCTGGCACGGAAGATCAAAGAGGTCGGAGAGGCGGTCGGTGGGCTGAGACGGTCATCCTCGCTGCGGATGGCCGCCCCGGGATCTTTTCATTGCGTGTTGGCGGGCTATCCCAACGCGGGGAAGTCGAGTCTTCTCAATTCCATTCTTGGCCGCGGGGAGGCGCTTGTTTCCGAGTTCGCGGGAACCACCCGTGACCCGGTGCGCGGGACGAGCTCCGAAGATGGGGTCGATGTGACCTGGGTGGATCTCGCCGGATGCTACTCGGGGGAGGAGAGAGGCGAGCCTGCGGGGCTTGACAGGAACATGAGTCCCGAGACAAGGGGAGCCGTAGAGCGGTTGACCAGCCTGGAACTGGAGCATGCGGATGGAGTCCTCTGGCTTGTCGATGCTTCCGGGGATACAGCCGGGAGCATCGATGCCTTCAAGGCGCTCGATGCGAAGGTTAAGCTGCTGGTCTTCAACAAGGTCGATCTGCTGGATGAAGCGGCGGGAACTCTTCTCGCTTCGAGCTATCCGGGAGCGCTGATGATCTGCGCGCTGGATGGGACTGGGCTCAGGGGGTTGCGCGCCGCCGTGCGGGACCTGGCCGGGGCAGACGGGCGGCCTGGGGCGTTGGGAGGCGAGCCCGCGAGATTCCTGGTGAGCGCGCACCAGGAGGCAGCTCTTCAGCTCGCCATGGAGGGGGTTGAGAGGGCAGGAGTAGCTCTTGCCGCTGACTCCGGGCTGGAGCTGGCGGCGGCGGATTTGCGCGACGCGTTGAGGAGTCTGGAGGACCTGGTCGGGGAGGTGACGCCCGATGATGTCCTTGATCACGTCTTTTCGAGCTTCTGCATCGGCAAGTAGGGGCAAAAAGCCCTGCTCCGATAACATTAACCTTTACACCACTGATGGTTGTGTGTTAGTTAATGTACCCGTCCCGGAGGTAGCGGGACAGAAGTGAAGAAAAAAGAAGAGAATGTGATGAGGCACTCCAACTGCTGGATGGGCCTCAGGTTAGTCGGCGTATCTTAGTGACCTTCCCAGGAGGCCGTCTTTGGGCTCTGGGGCCGGGCGTGTGCGCCGATTTTACAAGAGGAGCAGGTAGTCTATGAAGTGTCCCTTTTGCAAGAAGGACAACGACAGGGTTGTCGATTCGCGTGTAATAGGCGAAGGGCGTTCTATTCGCAGAAGGCGTAAATGTCTCACCTGCGACAAGAGGTTCACCACCTACGAGCGCATCGAGGCCGCACCCCGTCTCGTGGTCAAGCAGGACCAGAGGCGTGAGCATTTCAACAGAGATAAAATTCTCCAGGGACTTCGCTTCGCTTGCAAGAAGCGACCCATATCGGAGGAACAGCTTGAGTCGATAGCCAGCCGGGTTGAGGCTGAGGTCTTTGAGAAGTACGACAACGAGGTCAGCACGCGTTCGGTGGGAGAGCATGTCAGTGAAATTCTCAAGGATATCGACCAGGTAGCCTATGTGCGCTTCGCCTCGGTCTATCGTGAATTTACTGACGTGGAACAATTCCACCAGACGGTCGAGCCTCTTCGGCGCTCGCAATCCGACAGCGTATCCCCTGCGCTGGCGGAGCAAAAAGATGAAGTCCTTGGCTGAGTGGTATTGAGCATTGCCCCCTAATTGTGTGACACTGTTGCGGGTCTCTACAAACAGACGAACCATCGCAGAGAATACGGCAGGGCCGGTGCGGTTCCTGCGCAATGTCATGAGCAGAATTCGCGAAGTGCGAAAGCGCGACAGCCGGGTTGTCCCTTTCGATCTTGATAAGGTTTCCGATGCCATTCACCGGGCACAGCTCTCGGTGGGGGCGGGAGACAGAACCTATGCACGGGAGCTTGCAGAGGTTGTGGAGCACTTCCTCACAACAGAGAGCGCGGGTGATCGGCGCGATGGCGTACCCCACATAGAAGAAATCCAGGATGTTGTGGAGAAGGTGCTGATGGCGCGGCCGGATTGCGGCGAGGTGGCCAAGTCCTACATCCTCTATCGCAGGAAGCGCGAGGTTCTTCGTGAGACGCTCGAGGTGCGAGGGGAAAGGGACGCCGGCGCAGGTCGCGCGGCAGAGGCCGGGGGGTTGCCTTCGGTTGAGAAGACCGATGCTGGAGTTTCCGGCTGGAGCAAGTCCCGCATCACGGCGGCCTTGATTCGGGAGGCCGATCTTGATCCCGCGGTAGCCGAAGAAATCGCGGCGAGCGTAGAGGCAAAGGTGCTGCGGACCGGGATCCTGCTCATCTCGACAGCGTTGATCAGGGAGCTGGTCGACAACGAGCTTTTTGAGCGCGGCTATGATGCCAAGCTGAAGAAGCAGGCTCCGCTCAGCCTGCCGCGCTACGATATCGAGCAGTTGATCCGTGCAGAGGCCAGGCAGAGCCCGCGAGCTATCGAGAAGGGCATCGCCAGGCAATTGCTTCTGCAGTATTCGCTCGGAGAGATCTATTCGCCGGAGGTGGCCCGGGGGCATCGAAACGGCAGATTCTACCTTCATAGCCTGGGGAACCCGCTTCGCTATTACAGGCTTCTGTCCGATTGGAATGAGGATCTTGGTGATCGTCTGCCGGAGCTTGAGGAGCAGGTCTCCAGGGAGATCCTGGTCAGCCGCGCTGAATCCTCGGAGTTGCACCAGGGGATATTTTCCAGGGGGACCGTCTTCCAGTTCGACTGCGCCGACCCAGGCTGCCTGGGAGCTCTCGAAGCCCTGGCTGAAACGGTACGCGCGGAGGGCTCCACACCGGCGCTGGTCATCAGGCTTGTGCCAGCCGAGCTGGGCGAACTCTCTGTTCTGGCCAGCCGATTGTGTGAGCTTGTCTCTGCGGGGGCTACGGTCAGCCTGTTGCCGCCTGGTTGTGGAAGGTTCCCCCGTGACGGGGTCGTCACGGGAAAGGTGACTCTCAATCTTCCCCGGGCAGCCTATCGGTCCGCGCGAGACTCCGCTGCGAGTATAGAGAGCGAGCTGGATGGGCTGGTTGATCTTGCGGTGAAGGGGCTTCTTGAGAAGACCCGTTTCCTGTCGAGGCTTCACTCCGGGGCCGAAGAATCCCGGAGGGCGTTTTCCGGAGGATTGGAGAATGAGGCTGTGGGTATTGTCGGCCTGGTGGGCCTGAACGAATGCGTCAGCTACCTGGCCGGTTCTCAATTGCACGAGTCTGCGGCGGCGCTGGACAAGGGCCGGGAACTCGTTGCAAGGCTCGGCGCCAAGCTGGAGGCTGAGGAGGGGCGGCTTGGTTTGAGGCTTGTGTTAGAGGAGAGTCTCAACAGGCGTGAGCTCCTGCGGTTGCAGGAGATAGATGGGCGCCTCTACCCGGAATATGTGTCGGCCCTCGCGGAGGCTGGACATCTGTATACCGATGGAGTGCGGACTCGTGAGGAGGATCCGCTGAAAACCATCCAAGCTGATGTCGACCTGTTGAGGAACGTTGTTCCCCGCGGAGGAGTCGTGGGCAAGGGGATGGACCTGGCCGGGTTGGGACCGCGGCGGTTCTCAGAGTTTCTTTCTGAGGCGCTGACGCTGTCCACCCGGGAAAAACAGCCGGCGCGGGAGACAAGGAAAGATTCGGCTATTACGGAATTGAAGAAGTGAAAATCCGCCGCTGGCGGTGATGGTTCGAGGCGGACCATGCCAGGCGTGAACTTGAAGTGAAGAGAGACGGTCAAGGTGCATCTAAAGAAGTTAGAGCTCGTAGGCTTCAAATCGTTCGCTGACCGAACGAGCCTCGATTTCAAGCCGGGTATAACCGGAATTGTCGGTCCCAATGGCTGCGGAAAGTCCAATGTCGTCGATGCCTTCAAGTGGATTCTTGGCAGCCAGTCTGCCAAGGGCCTGAGGGGGACTGAGATGATGGACGTCATCTTCGGTGGAACCCAGAATCGCAAGCCGCTGGGCTATGCCGAGGTCACTGTCGTTTTCGACAATACAGACCGGTATTTCGATATCGACTTCTCGGAGGTCGCCATCACCCGAAGGCTGTTTCGAAGCGGTGAGAGCGAATACCTCATCAACAAGAACCGCTGCCGTCTCAAGGACATCAAGAACCTCTTCCTGGATACCGGGTTCGGAGCGACCTCCTACTCGATCCTCGAGCAGGGGAAGATTGACGTTCTCTTGCAGGCGACGAATTCCGACAGGCGTGTGGTCTTTGAAGAGGCGGCCGGTATTTCGAAGTACAGGCTCAGGAAGGCTGAGAGTCTCAGGGCCCTGCTGCGAACAGAGGACAATCTCGACCGGCTCCAGGATCTCATCGATGAGGTCGGCAAGAGGGTTCGACGCGTAAAGGCCCAGGCCAGCAAAGCGAGAAGGTATCGGGCCTATGCCGAACGCATCAAGGATCTGCGAGTGCGGATCGCGCTGGAGGCGTACCTTGGCTCTCTGGATGAGGGCTCGAGGTTGACCACCCGCCTCGATGCGGTGCTTGCCCAGATCAGCGAATTAGAGCAAGAGCTCGAGCGCCTGGCCGCCTCGATTGAGCTGAAGCGGGGGGAGCGTGAGAAGCTTCGTGGGAAGCTCCAGGCGGCGCGGGATGAGGTGGAGGGAGAGCGCATCGCCCGTGAGCGGACGATGGAGAAGATCAACCAGGCTGACAAGCGCTATGTAGAGCTGATTGAAGAGGAGAGAAACAGGAAGCGGGATCTCGAACAGACCATCGTCAGCTTGCAACGGACGGAGAGCCAGGTGGAAGAAGAACGCCAGAAGCTTGGCCGGGTTGACTCGGAGATCGAGAGATGCAGGGCCCTGCTGACGAACACAAAGGAAGAGCTGAAGCTTCGCCGCGATCTGCTGGCAGAGTCCAGGGGCGTACTTGAGGCGCGCAAGGAGGGCCTGGTTGAGGGGCTCCAGGAGAGGGCGACGACCTACAATCTGTTGGTGCAGACGGCGGCTGACCTGAAGGCTCTCGAGAAGAGGGAAGCCCGCTATGAGGAGCTGATCATCAGGCAGGAGGAAGCTCTTGGGCGCTGCGCGACAGGCGGAGGCAGTCTCAATAAGGAAACCACGGAGAGCAACGCGGCGCTCGACCAGGTGGAGTCCGAGCGCGAGAAGATCGTTCACGCCATGGGGGTCTTCGAGGTGAGAATCGAGGAGCAGGAGGCGAAACTCCGGGAGCTCCGCCAGGAATTGAATCGAGACACATCGCGGTTTGAGGCCCTGAACTCTCTGCAGGACAGCTCCGCTGTCTTCTCTCGCCGCTCGGGAGAGCTGGGCTCCGCTACACAGGTTCATGGGAGCGTCGGTTCTGTCATCAGCGCTGATGAGTCCTGTGCCATGGCGCTGGATGCGGCCCTGGGAGAGCTGCGTCATGCGGTTGTTGTGGAAGGGCAGGAGGGGGCTCTCGAGCTACTTGGCCGTGTTCGGCGCGAAGATGGGGAGTCGGCCGACATCATCTCGCTCGACCGGGTCGAGTCGCCTAACCTCGGCGTGCTGCCGGAGGTTGAGGGCGTGATCGGGATTCTTCGAGAGCTTGTCGAGGTCCAGCCCGGCTTCGAGAGGATCGCCGACCGTCTTCTTGGAGATGTTGTCCTGGTGAAGGACATCGAGACAGCCTTCTCTCTTGTCAGGAACGGGGCGGGGGCGTACCGGCTCGTGACCTCCAGCGGGGAGCTGCTTGAGCCCTGGGGCGGACTCTCGGTTCCCGGATCCCGCTCCGGCGGAGCGGTTGATGCGGCAGAGCTTGACGGCCTCAGCAGGTCGATCAGGACGAGAGAGGAAGAGTGCGATGGCTTGAGCCGGGGTATTGATGACCACCGTCGGAAGCTGGGCCAGCTCAAGCTGGCGTTGAAGAACAAGGATCGTTCGGCTGATGAGGTGAGGAGGCGGGTCCTGGTTTGCGAGGGAGAGGTTGCCCAGGCTGAGCGGGAGCTTGAGAAGCTCGAGGGCGAGCTCGAGGTCAGCCGGCGTGAGCTGGAAGAGGTCAAGGTGGAGAGAGCCCGCAAGACCTCTGTTGAAGCGGATTATTCCGGAGAGATTGCCCGCCTGGATTCAGAGTGCGCGGAAGCGGAGGCTTCGATCGAGCGAATCGAGCTGGAGCTCGAGACCCTGTCGGCCAAGGCCGATGGTGCGAAGGATGATGCCTCGGAGGCCAGGATAGCCCTGGGCAAGGTGGAAAATGAAGACAGGAATCTCAGGGAATTCTTCGATAAGCATGTCAGGAACCTGGACGACCAGAAATCAAGGTGCGCTGATCTGCGTGAGGCCAGCCGTCTGAGCGAGGAACGAATCTCCCAGACCCGCAATGAACAGGTCGATTCGCGCGCGAGGCTGCTGGAGTTGGGCGAGAGAGAGACCGGCCTGGTCGATGAGCTCAATAAGTTCGACGAGAGCGAACAGGCTCTCGCGCGGGAGGAAGATGCGATCCGTCGGCAATGCGAGAGCGTTCGGGTGAGGATCAGCGAACACACAGAGAGGAAGCAATCCATCAGCCTGAAAGACCAGGAGGAGCGTCATCGCCGGGAGACGGCGCTCGATAGAATCGAAGAAGAGTACGGCCTTGATCTGAAGGTCCTGGTTGCGAATGCGCCTGAGTGGGAAACGATCGAAGAGACCAGCGAACCCGGGCTGGATGTCGCCGGAGAGCCTGTCCTCCAGGGTTGTGCGGAGGGTCCTGAAGCTCCCGCTGACGGTGCAGAGGGAGCCGGGCGGGAAGATGAGCCCGGGGTCCGGGAGGAAGACAGCGAGTCGGCCGATGAGCCTGAGGAACTGAGCGATGAGGAACGATTTCTCAAGCCCCTGCCGGATTGGGATGGCGCCGCGGCTGCGGAAGAGCTGAAGGACCTGCAGGGGAAGATGAGGCGGCTCGGAAACGTGAACCTCGAGGCGCTCGAGGAACTCGAGGAACTCGAGGAACGCTATAAATTCCAGATGGATCAGAAGACTGATCTCCAGGATGCATCTGAGAAATTGCAGGGCGTCATCGCCGAGCTCAACGCGAAGTGCAGGCAGCTCTTCCAGGAGACCTTTGACTCCGTCCAGTTAAACTTCAAGGACCTCTTTCGGAAGTGCTTTGGCGGCGGCCGCGCCGAACTGGTCCTCGAGGAGGGGGTCGATATACTGGAGGCGGGGATCGACATCGTTGCCCGGCCTCCCGGCAAGAAACTTCGTACTCTCGCTCTCATGTCAGGCGGTGAGAAGACGATGACCACCATTGCTTTACTGCTGGCCATCTTCAAGTCGAAGCCCAGCCCCTTCTGTATCCTGGACGAGGTGGATGCGCCCCTGGATGATGCCAATGTGAGAAGATTCACGGTTCTTCTCGATGACTTCCTGGAAAATACCCAGTTCATCATCATCACCCACAATAAGGTGACGATGGGCCAGGCCGACACGCTCTACGGAATCACCATGGAGGAGCGCGGGGTGTCGAAGAGAGTCGCTGTTTCGCTGGAGTCTTACGATCCAGACGAGATGGAGGCTCTGGCCACCAGCAACTCAGCCTGAGTTTCCCGGACCATCTGAACTTCCGAAAACAACCGGCGGGGCGAAGCTCCGGTTAGGATGCTGGCAGAGGAGCCGTCTGGGGGCCGCAGGGAGCCCTTTTATCGGTGTTCAGGGCAGTTTGACGGTGTTCCTAACAGGCCATATACTTCTCTGGCACTGGGTTTTGGGGTTTGTCAATCGCTATCAGGCGGATTGGCGGTTAGGGCAGTTCTAACGGGCGAGGGGCCCGCGTAGCGCCTTCAGCCGCGAAGAAGCTGCTGAATCAAGCGGATGTTGAACCATGCCAGATCATCTGGACCCCAATACTTTCGGGTTTCTCATGCCCGGCGGCGCCCGTTGGCGCGGATTGCCGGATGGGCAGTCGATGAAAACGCATTGTCCCGGGGTCCTGGGCGGGTCAAGTCCGCCTGCGGTGGAACTTCGCGCGGCCGTCATGGCGGCTATTGAGTTGGAAGGGTCCGTTCTCCTGATGGGCGAGAGGGGTGTCGGCAAAGAACGAATCGCTCGTTTCATCCATGCGGGGTCAAAGGCGGGCAACCTGCCCTTCGAGGAGGTGGATTGCTCGCGGTCTTTTGAGGATGAACTGGAGGGAGTTCTTCTGCGGCTCGAGCAGGGTTCCGCAGGCGGTACCTGCTACCTTTCCCGGTGCGAAGAGCTCTCCCTGCGATTGCAGGGCCGGCTTGCCGATTACCTGGAGGGAAGCTTTCCGATACGGCTCCTGTTGTCCAGCCCAAGGAACCTTGCGGCTTTCACTCGGGCTGGACTTTACTCGCGGCGCCTCTTTGAAGGTCTCAGCCGTTCTGTTATTACGGTCCCCCCGCTGCGTCGAAGGATGCGGGATCTTGGCAGTCTACTCGATCACCAGGCCTGCGAATTCGAGGGCTCTCCAGGGGGCCGTGAGTTCAGTCCCGAGGCCTTCGGGGCGCTGGCCACCTTCCCCTGGCCGGGGAACTATCTTCAGCTCAAGGCCGCGCTGCAGGGGGTTCTCCGCGCGGTGAAGGGGACGGTTGAACTCCATGATCTTCCAGCCGGGATCTCAGGTTTCTGGGTCGGCGGCGCTGAGGCCGCCGAAATAAACCGTCTCCGGGATCATCTCGGAGTAGAGGCCGGCAGCCCCTGGCTTTCTTGCCGGCTCGATTCCGAGCCGGGGGCGATCGAGAGTCCGCATCGCAATAGCGGGAGCTGAATATGTCGCAAAAGAGAAAAACAGTTAGCGGGAAAGAGCGGGCCGGAGGGGGTCGCGTTACCCATACAGTCGAGAGCACCGCCACAGAGGCTCTCCCCTCGACTGCGGCGCTCCTGACCGATTGCATCCTGCCGGGTATCCAGGGCGAACCGGCTGTCTCCCCGGGTCGATCCCGGCCGGACACCTGTCTCCTGCGCGGCGCCCTTGCAGAGGTCGCGGCGCCCCTGGCGATTGGCCCCATCGAGTCTCTCAGCGCCACAGCCACCGAGACGATTCTGCGGGAACGCACCAATGACTTCATGGCGGCTCTGCGTTGCAAGGCTGAATATCTCGATGAGCATTCGAGGCGAGTGGGACTTCTCTCAGCTCTGCTTGCCGAGGACCTCGGCCTGTCGCGGGAGCAGTCCGCCGAGTTCGAGTGGGTTGGAGCTTTCCACGATGTCGGCAAGCTGGCTATTTCAGGCGAGGTTCTCAGGAAGCCCGGCAAGCTGTCGCGCGAGGAATACGAAGAGATCAAGGCTCACCCTGAATATTCAGAGGCGCTGGTCGCGCCGCTCGCGCGCCTGCTCGATTGCGGCTGGGCGACGGCGGCTGTCCGGCATCACCACGAGCGGATGGACGGGGGAGGCTACCCCGATGGGCTCGTGGGGGAAGAGATCCCGGTGGAGGCGAGAATCCTGGCGGTCTGTGACGCCTATGATGCCATGGCGGGTTGTCGTCCATACCAGGACAGCCTGGCAGAATCAACGATTCGTAAAAACCTGGCGGATGCCGCCGGCAGCCATCTTGACAGCGAGATCGTCGGCATCTTCCTGGGTCATCTCACCTATTACAGGGAGCGGATCTATACCAGTGCCTGAGCCCTCGTTTCGCGTTGACAAGGGACCGGCCGAACGCCGGCGGAAGGAGACCGCATCCTGCGGTCGAGTGGAGCTGGTTTGTGAGAGCGATCGCATGAAGGAGGTTGTCTCGCTTGCCGAGCGGGTGGCGCCTACCGACACGACGGTGTTGATCCAGGGGGAGAGTGGAACCGGTAAAGAGGTGTTGGCCCGTCACCTTCACCAGGGCAGCCCGCGAGCCGCCGCAGACTTCGTGGCGATTAACTGTGGAGCCCTCGCCGAGGCGCTGCTGGAGAGTGAACTCTTTGGCCATGAGAGGGGAGCCTTTACCGGTGCAGTCGAGAGACGCAAGGGCCTGTTTGAGCTCGCAGATGGCGGGACGGTCTTCCTTGATGAGGTGGGCGAGATGTCCTCCGCCATGCAGGTGAAGGTCTTGAGGGTCCTGCAATCACGTGAGCTTCGGAGGTTGGGAGGATCGACGCTGATCGATACGGATGCCCGGATTGTCGCGGCCTCCAATAAAGATCTCCACAGGGAGGTCAGGGAAGGACGCTTTCGCCTCGATCTCTACTATCGGCTGAATGTCGTTCTTCTTGTCGTTCCTCCGCTGCGGGAACGGATTCGGGACATTCCCGTTCTGGTAGAGCAGTTTTCCCGAAGGCTGGCCGCTGCGGAGGACCGCGAATTGAGAGCGTTCAGTCCCGATGCCCTCGAACTGCTGGCGGGCTTCAGCTGGGAAGGGAATGTTCGCGAGCTGGAGAATGTTGTCGAGCGCCTGCTCCTTCTCTGTGAACAGCGAGTCGTCACCGAGTCTGATGTTCTTGAGCACACAAAGGGAACGGTTCACAGGCGGCCGGGAGGGGCGGGGACTACCTCCGTCGACAGCCTGGAGGAGGTCAAGCGGGCTCACGTTATCCGGGTTCTCCGGCGCAACGGAGGCAACAGGAGGCTCACAGCCAACCAGCTTGGAATCAACGTCAAGACGCTCTACAACCTCGTTCGTCGCTTCGAGATCGAGGTCTGAGGTCCACAGCAGCGGCGGCTGCCAGGCTCAGAGCGCCGTGGCCAGGGATAGCCCCAACTCGCAGCCAAGCAGGTATTCCCCGATGTCGGCGTACTCCCGCAGGGTGTGGGCGTTGTGCTGGCCGGCGCCTAGCGTCACGGTTGGGATGCCCTTGCGGTTGAGCCAGTTGGCGTCAAGGCCGCCATTGGCGATGACCAGCCGAGGCTCGAGGCCGAGCTCCTTGACCGCGTCCTGCGTCCGGCGTACAACCGGCGAGTCGCTCTTCATCTCGAAAGAATGGTAGTCCCTTGCGATGTTGAACTTGACGCTTCCGCTTTCTCCTGCGGCGTTTTTAACCGAGGCGGCAGCCGCTTCAAATGAGCGGCGATAGGTCTCGGTGATACGGTCGAGGAAGGCCGCGTCATGGCTGCGGCATTCGCCGCGGAGTACCATGAGGTCCGTTACCTGGTTGGTGGCATCGCCGCCCTGCATGGGGCCGACATTGGAGGTCCCGGTTTTTTTACCTTTTCGGACGTCTCCAAAAAAACCTTTCGCGGCGATCTCAGAGATGGCCTTGCTGGTGATGAGGGTCGCTGATACGCCGTCCTCAGGATGCACGCCGGCGTGGGAGGAGATGCCTCGGACCTCGGCTTGCCAGCGATCAGCTCCTGTCGCGCCGATGATGATCGCGGCGGGGTCGCCTCCATCGTAATTGAAACCCATGGCCGGCTTGCCCAGGTCGCTGGACTTGACCTGCCGCGCTCCTCTCAGGCCGACCTCCTCACCGACGGTAAAGAGGAACGTCAGCGGGGGGTGGGGGAGCTTTTCGTGGAGGAGTGTCTCGACGATAGTCACCAGGCAGCTCACCGCCGTGCGGTTGTCTCCGCCGAGGGCCGTTTTGGTCCGGGGAACGATCCTGTTGCCGCGCCGGACGGGGGCCGCTCCTCTGCAGAGCGGCACGGTGTCCATGTGGCCCGAGAAGAGCCGACGGGGGCCCCGGGTGGTGCCCGGCAGCTTGACGATCAGGTTGCCAACCTCGTAACCGTCGCCGATTTTTTTATGGGCATTGTCGTGGCTCAGCCAGGATTTTTTGCAGCCGCATTTGATGAGCTTCTCACTGACCAGCGCCGCGACAGCGGCTTCCCCGCCGCTGGGGCCGGGGACCTTCAGGAGGTCCATCAGGTGTCTGATGGCAAGAGCTCTCTTGATCATTCGAGGAGGCTGAAGGTCAGGTGCTGAGGCGCGTTGTCGCGAGTGATGGTCAGGCTGATGCTTCCGCCGGCCTGGATCTTGTCAATCATCTCGAGCGCCTGGGAACGGTAGTCGAGGGTGTTTTCTCCAGTGAATTCCCACCGCTCTCCATTGATGAGCTCGATGGTATCGCCGGATTCGAGCCCGACGACCGAGCGCAGCAGCGAGCCTTCCTTGATATTGGTCAGCTCCAGGCTGTGGCTATTATCTTTCTTGCTGATCTTCACCCTGCTCCCGGCCAGCTTCAGCTCCGGCAGCCAGTTGGTCTCGTTTTTAATGAAGTCGAAGCTCTGCTTCTGAATCTGCATGTACTTGACCTCGATGTCCTTAGTCGAGATGGGCCTATGTGAGGCCTTGCGGAGCTTGCCGAGGATCTTGTTTTTTTCGGTGGTGATCTTGTTGGCCGTCAACGGGGTCTGCTTCGAGCCTTCCTTGGGGGTGGTCAGTTTCTTGGGAGGCGCGGAGGTAATGACCGAATCAGGGATGAACTCTCGCGGGTCGGTGTCGGGGACCGGTTTCCAGGCGTAGAGTACGGTGACGCCGAGCAGGGCTACGCCGCAGATTCCGTAGATAACTTTTTCGATTTTATCAAGCATGCTGAGTTGGCTCTGTTCCAGAGGACATCAGGGATTTTTCAAGGCACTACTAGAGTACCCCGAGATGAGGAGTTCGATAATAAAGTATCGAAAAAACTAGCCTCAGCCTTGCTGCTTTTCCGCAATTTCGCGGATGTTAGCCGGTAGACCGATCTCTACGACATGTATTCGTCCGGTAATGTCAGGTCCTTGTTCGCGAAAGAAGCCGGTTTTAGCGGCGGCGAAGGTGATGGTGTGGCTTGCCGGAGCGCAGTTTCCAAGGATTGTACCGAGGCGGCCATCGAGTCCTGTGGGGATGTCGAGGGAGATGATGGGCTGCTCACTCTGCGAGAGAGCCTCGACCCAGGCCAGGATAGGACCCTCCAACGGTCGGCTCAGACCGGTCCCCAGCAGGGCATCGATGACGGTAAAGCCGTCAGCGCGTTTGAGGAGTTGTCCGGGCCCGGCCTCGCCGGGACAGGAGGTCGGAATCCCCATTCGTTCAATCACTCCCAGGTTGACGCCGGCATCCGATGTCCGGTCCAGGCTCTCCGGGGCAAAGCAGAGACAGACCTCCACCTCGAAGCCTGAGTTGCAGAGATGCCGGGCCACGACATAGCCGTCCCCGCCGTTGTTGCCGGGACCGCAAAGAATGATGAAGGGAGGAGGGCAGTCCTTTTCGCTCAGCCCGGAGATGATCCTGGCGGCTCCCGCCCCGGCGTTTTCCATGAGGGCGATTCCGGGGATCCCGTATTCTTCGATCGCCAGGCGGTCCCATTTACGAATCGTTGCCGGGTCTTCAGAGCGCATCTCTTTCATTCGATCGTGTTGAACCTTGCCTGGGCCCCTCTATGACTTGCGAGAGGTAAAGACAGGTCTGTAGCGATAGTAGACCTCGAGGGTGAGCACATTGATTGCCGTCGAGTAGATCCGGCCTCCGCTTCGGCCGACCCAGCTGGGCTCGGGGTCCCAGCTGCCTGAGATATGGGCATCTCGCCGCTGTAGGGGAAGGGTGGTTCGTTGCAGCAGGGTGTTCCACGCTTCCCAGGTCTTGCCTCCGACGTTGAAGAGAGCCAGGGTCGCCGCGTACCAATAGTAGTAGGACTGGTAGTTCAATTCCCAGTTGGCCAGCTTCTTTCCTTCCGGTGGATTCCCCTGGACCAGGTGCGTAATGGCCTTCCTGGCTCTTGGGTCGGAGGAGATTCCGCCGCTGTAGAGATGCGAGAGAAGGGCGACGGCAACCATATTGGCCCCCTTGCGGCCGGCCTCCGGATCGATGTTGGCATAGATTCCATAGCCGCCCCTGGTGAAGGCGCGGTTGATGAAATGGCTGACGTTCTGGCGGATCTTTGCGGGAATGGGAATGCCAGCCTTTTCCGAAGCTCGCAGGGCCATCACCTGCCAACCAGTAATGGAGAGGTCGTTTCTACCGGTTTTCGAGGTGGTGTAGTCCCATCCTCCGCCAGGCTGCTGGGAGGAGAAGGTGTATTCCAGGGCGCTCTCCAGGCTGTCCTTATATTCGGCATCGCGGGTCATGGCGTAGGCCTCGGCGATGGCCAGGGTCACCAGGGAGTGATTGTAGAAATACTTGTCACCTGACGGGTGGAAGCTGCCGATACCGTTTTGCGCGTCTACCAGGTTCTGTAGAGCCTTGGTGACGTGGCGTCGGTAGGGGCCTTCCTTGTTGGGCGAGTGGCCTGACCCGAGGAAGGCGAGTGTCGCGAGGGCCGATGTTCCCAGGTCAAATTCCACCAGTCCCTGCCCCTTGCACTTGGGATGATCGCGGCAGTGCCGCTGGTAATCTTTCGCATCCCAGCCGCCATCGGAATCCTGGTGGGCCGCCAGCCAGCGGAGCCCCATGTCGACGGCGTTTTCGGTGCGGCCGTTGCCTCCGTAGCGCTGCAGAGCCACCAGCTTGGCATCCCGGCCGCGCGAACCAAGGGCTCCACCCCCAATCTTTGAGCCGCCTGCCAGGCCAGGCGGGGATGCGCCCAGTCCAAGCGGGGGAGCCTTTCTGAACTGTCGCAGGCTCTTCGTGTCCGGTCTGTTCTTTTCTCGTTTCGGCTTCGGCTTGGGAGGAGCCTTCTTTTCCACCCGGGCGATTTCCTTTACTGGAGGTTTCTTTTGAGGCTTGGGTTTGACCGGCTTTTCGGCAGGTTTCTCAGGCTCTTTCTTTTTCTGTTCTACGGGTCTCGGCTTGTCTGTTTCGCCCGGCTTCTTTTTAGGCGGCAGCTTTTTCGGGGCGAGACGTATCGAGACGATGAACTCCCTTGGTTGCGGCGGAATCGGTTTCTCAAATAGCCAGGAGATCAGGAGCAGGCCGACGGTGAGATGGAAAACAATTGAAGCGCTCATGGCCAACAGGCTCGTCAGCTTCGGGTACCTGCGGCGGAAGGAAATCTGCTGGAGCGGAGCCGGGTTGGGGGAACGGCGCTCGCCCATTGGCGGTCGACGGGAAGGTCTGTGCTTCAGCTGGCTCCTCTTCAATGAAGAGAACAGTCGGGAGAAGAACTCCCGTTCGCGTTCGAAGAGGATTTTAAAGCTGCGTGACATGTTTCAGGATGAGCCTGGCGGGTTGTGTTGAAGAAAAAATCTTACATTGCGAATCTTCTACTGCATTGTAATCCATCTGTTTCGACTCTGCCCACATTTGCGGGTTAGGGGCAGGTTGGGGTGCTTTGAACCCAGGAACTTTCGTACATCTTTTTGGCAGGTGGGACGAAATGGACACACTTACTCGCTATTTTTGCATTCGAAGCCCCGTAACTGGCCATCCAGATTCCCATAAACTGTTTAGGTTATAATGGTTAGTAGAAGATTATCTAAATTGCGGGTGCCGGAACGGCAATTGCGAGATGAAGGTGTGTATCCTGATGGCCTGATCTTAAGGATTTTCGCCGGAATGGCCCCCCGCAAGATGAGAGCTTATATGCTTTAAGGATCTGGAGTCACTGCTTTGGCCCTGGGCCAGCTTCCGGTTCTTTCTAAGGAAAAGGGGGTTTTCAAACTCATAGTGGAGAGTTAACATCGACTACTTGGTGTGCGTTCCTAATTTCCTGCAGCGTCCATTTGCCGTGTGGAAAAACAGGGTCTTTAGCGCGTGCCTGAATAGAACTGAAATAGAAATATCTTCTTTATTACTCCCTGGCTGTTTCCTGGGATTTTCCGGTTCAGGTAAGAACCGGCAGGTCCTGAAAGGGAAGATGTTTAGAGGCCTCTGGCGGGAAGCGATTCTCTTCGGACGCTTTCTTTTCTGAAGCCCGATTTCTTGAATGGGAATATGGAAACGGCAGCTTGGTTAAACTTTATAAATCCGTAAGAAAATGGCAGTTTACTGCCGGCAAGTAGCTGAAAAAGGAGTCTGGGGTATCCATGAAACGGAATAGCCTCTTCATTATCATCGCCCTATTGGGTGCTTCTCTCTTTGTCGGGGGGTGCGATCTCTCCTGGGACCAGTCGAATAGTGGAGGAGGGGGCTTCCCTTGGGAAGAACCTGATCCCGTGGTCGGAGACCTTACCGCCTGCGTTTTGCTCAATTACGAGCGCGTGGGGGCGGGCAACGACGAGGATCCTCTCTGCCCTGGAACCACGATCCGTCTCAACGGATTTAATTTCTCCGATGAGCTCAACGACCACCAGGTTCTCTTCTCCGGAGGCAATGGAGCGATCGAAGGCATGCCGCTTGACGTGGTCAACCTTCGTGTGGATGCAGACAGCGCCACCGTTGAGTCCTATCTCGAGGTTATTGTCCCCACTGGCGTGACCACTGGCAATATCGAGTTGCTCTGCCACGGCGTGTCGGCCGGGGCCGTCGGTTTTGACGCATGTCCCTCAATCTATGCCGTTACGCTCGGAGCGAATGAAGAGGATGAATACGTTGTCTACACGCCGTTGCTCTCCCGCTTCCAGGAGAACAGCCGGGTTAATGTTTACGGTATCAATCTCACCGACGTAGCCTATCTTGATCTTGATGATGGCGGCGGTAATACCGCCCGCGTGCCTGCGAGCACCTTTATTCGTAACCAGTCGACCGGAGCCTTTGTTCCCGGCGGCGCTCCTTCCGGTTATGAATCCTTTTCGTTCGTCCTCAATGATGGAACCACGGGCAATAACAACTTCTCTTTCCCTTTCGCTTTGCCGCGTGAGAATCTCGGCATTGTCGCCAAGAGCAGCTCTGGCTCTTCGAACAGGGTGGAGATCCCGGTTGCCAACGAGAACCTCATCGAGGTCATCGGGGCTGTTGTCAGCGGAATGCGCGGCCCCACCGGGATCGCGACAGGATCCGTCCGAATCGACTACACCTGCTACGAGCTGGTGGTCGATGCCTCCTATACCATGGAGTTCGAGTGGGCTGTCGACAATCCTCTCGGGGAGCTTGAGTGGCAGCCGGCCAAGCCGCGCGACGACGATCCCGCTAACGACGGCAAGTTTGAGATTACCTGCGGAACGATCCAGCATAAGTACCCCGGCAAGCGCATGCTGCCTTCCGGCGGTCTCCAACGGACCTTCGTGTGGGACGCCCAATGCGATCCTCTCTTCAGGGAATTGAATGAGACTGTCGAGGCCGGCATCTCTCCCCAGAGAAACTGGACAGTTCATTTCCGGGTTCGCCCCGTTCCCGATGCGGGTGACCGCGATTTCAACGCGCACACCTTTATGGGCCCCTCGTTTATCTATTACTGGCTCGAAGATCGCCCGGAAGATCCGGTTCCCGGGTGGAGATCGGCTGAGATCACGGAATCGTTTGATAACGATACCAACCTGGACACAAACGAGACCGATGCCAGCTGGGGCGCTCCCTACAACCCCGGCCTTCTCGAGGGCCGGACCGCTACAGATGATGACTACCAGTTTGGCCAGGGTCTTTCCCAGGTCGACCTGGAGGTTCTGCCGACGGAAAATTTCCTCGATCCTGATACGATCACCGGTCAGTACTACCTGATCGATACCGATCGTCTCAATCTCACCCATATTCTTCTCAGGAACGTCGCTCTCGAAGGAGAGCCGGCGGTCATAGTCGAGGAGTCAAGCACCGTCATTCTGACGGATGATGGAACTCCAGATGGCAACAGGGTGGGTAATCCCGGAGAAGAATTCGGTGAATTCCACTTTGCTAATTTCACCATTTCCCCACAGACCACGGTTTTTGTGCAGGGGGACAATCCCCTGGTGATTCGCTGCTCCGGCGGCGACAACAGCGCTTCCGACACCGATCCGGTTTTTACCGTCCTTGGTCTTCTTGATCTTAACGGCGGCGCCGGAGCGGATGGTTCGCTTGTCGGCGGTTCCGGAGGCCAGGGAACGGCTGGCGGCGGAGCTGGCGGCGATGGAGCTCTCATGCAGCTTACCGGGGCGGCCTCTGCGGCCGTTCAGCTTCTCGAGCCTGCCACGGCCGGCGCTAACGGAGGCGGAAGGGGCGGAACGACCCCGGCCGCGGTCAACCCGGACACGGCCCGCAACTCAACCTTTGCCGGCGCGCCTGGGGGCGGAGGCGGGCATCGAGTTCGCGGTGGCGACGGTGATTACGGTACAACGAACATTTCAGGTTTTATCCAGCCGCGTGTAGGCAAGGGAGGAGCTGCTCGAGGCAATGCTCTGCAGATTCCCCTTACCTCCGGTTCCGGTGGCGGCGGTGGCGGGGCCAGTCTTTCCCGCGTCTCCATGGGCGCTGAGTTTGCCGCGACCGGCGGCGGCGGCGGTGGTGGTGGTGGCGGATCCATGCGGCTTACCGCTCGCGGCAGCGTTGTGGTCGTCGGATCTATCCAGGCCAACGGCGGCATGGGCGGTTCCGGCAGGGTTCCTCCTGGAGAGGCGCCCGCGGGCACCACGAATGGTGGAGCCGGAGGCGGCGGCAGCGGTGGTTCGATTCATTTGCGCGCCACGGGATCCGTTGATGTCACCAGCTGTGACAGTCTCCAGGTAAATGGCGGCACGGCCGGCAGCGGCGGCCCCTCCAACGGGCAAAACCGCCGGGGTGGGGCTGGGACTGGAGGAGATGGGTTCATTCGTCTCGAGAGCGGAACGGGAGGAACTCCTTTCTGCATGACCTTGCAGGCCACTACTCGTCTTACCTCGACCCTGAGCGGGTCCAATAACCGTAACCAGACGATCCGCGTGCAATCTACGCAGGCATTTCCTGCTTCAGGATTCGTTAAGATTGAAGAAGAGGTTATTGGCTACGGCGGGAAGACGGCAAGTACCTTCACGAGTCTTACCCGGGCGGTCCAGGGTACGAGAACGTCTCACTCCTCGAATACGGCAGTATTCGTTTATCCAAGCACCATCGAGCCGGCCACAGATCCCGCCGTGCTCGAGAACGGCGGCTTTATCGAGGCTTCTGAAGAACCCTCCTTCGGTCGCGGCAGAGATGGAGTGGTTCACCTCCGGTTTATCCAGAGTCTCGATCCGAATACCGGAGATATTCTCCTGGACGAAGACACGGGTCGGCCCATCTCGGTCTGGACTTTTGATACAGCTACGAGCATTCTGCGCTCCCCCGTTGGAAATGTCGTCAAGGAAACTCGGGAGTCGGATCTCAACCCCGGCTTCCTGGATCTTTCTGCGCTCATTATCGATGAGGATGTTGTCCTGAGGGCGACAGGCCCCAACCCGCTGACGATCTCGGTGAAAGACTATGCCGAGATCGCCGGGACGATTGATACATCCGGCGGCGTTGGCGGCGCGCTACGCTTCATCGAGGGAGGGGAGACTCCCCTGTTCGGTGTTGGCGGAGTACCCGGAGCCGGCGGCGGAACGGGCGGAGCGGGCGGAATGATCTCCCATGCAGATGGAAACCCCAATAATCGCAGCGCGGGAAATACCCAGGTGACCAGGGGCGAGAACTCGATCCTTCCGAACCTGATTTCGACCCTCAATGGTCTCCCCCCGGTTTTCAGGCCGGGAGTCCCGAACATTGATGGTTCCACCGGCGGCGGCAGCCTCGTAGGGCGGACCTGCGGCTTCGATTGCTTCGAGTCCGGCGGCGGCGGCGGCGGCGGCGGAAATCGCCAGGTTGGTCAGGATGGCGATGTCAAACTCCTGCCGGGTAACGGCGGCCTCGCCGGCCAGCTCGCCGGCCAGGGCAGCGACGCGGTCAGCTTCCCCAACCAGCGCCTGACGCTGCTTGGGCAGCCTCCCCAGCTCGCCCTTGTTGGCGGTATGGGCGGCGGCGGCGGCGGCGGAAGTGCCAATATCAGTCGAGCGTACCGCAACGAAAGCATCCTCGGTAATTACCCCTATAAGGGACAGGCCCTCTACGCTCCGGGTACCGGTGGCGGAGGAGGTGGAGGAATCCTCCATATCGTCGCGCAGGATCTTTACCTGCGTTCGAGCGCGCGGCTTGTGTCTCGCGGAGGAGATGCCTACCAGTCCATCGATCTCGCCGGAAATGGCGGTGCCGGGGCGGGCGGGACGATTTTCCTGCAAGTTCAGAATACGATTACCCTGGAGAGCGGAGTCCAGTTTGACGTCAGCGCGGGGCAGGCTAACCAGTTGCCTCCCTTCTTCTCCAGTGGTGTCCGTCTCTACGAGGGCAATGTTCGAGCCGCGTCGACGAATACCGCTCCGGCCCTTACGGGTACGCCTTTTGGCGGCCTGGGAGGCCCCTCATCAAATGGCCGAATCCGTATTGAGTACTCGCCTTCTTCGAGAATTCGCTCGCAAGGTGTAAACCCGAGCGTGACGACCGGTCCGTTCCTGACCGATATCGTCGAGTCCGTCGCGGTCTCGAAGATCTATCGAGTCGGTGTCGGGCCCGGCCGCGCCGCTTCGAATCACGCGCTGCTTCTGGACGGGGCCCGAGTGGACTACAATACCTTCCAGCAGCCTCCCGGAACCCGGGCCATTGTCGTCTGGGAAAGCGCCGGCGAGAGTCTCGATGTCCATGGTCAGGCTGGAGAGATGACGGGTCTCGTACGGGATCCGCGCAAGCTTGAGGGGACGAGGTACGTACGGTTCCGAGTCTACTTCCAGTCGAAGTACGGCACTGGAGAAACCCAGTCTATCCAGAGCCTGAGCCTTCCGTTCAGGTTGGGCGAGGCTGACTGTCTGCCGTTCGGATTCTGATTCCAAGGCAGGCGGGAAGCTGATCTTTTCAGCCGGGCTCTTCCTCTTCGGCCGAGTCGAGCAACGCATCGACAAAGCCGTCGGGCTCGAAGACCTGGAGATCGTCTATCTGCTCTCCTACGCCGACAAATTTGACTGGAATCTGCAGGCGGTTGTTGATGGCGACCACGATTCCGCCCTTCGCGGTTCCATCAAGCTTTGTCAGCACGATTCCGCTGATGTCAACAGCCTCGAGGAAGTTCGAGGCCTGCGTCAGCGCGTTCTGGCCCGTGGTCGCATCGAGGACGAGGAGTGATTCGTGCGGGGCGCCGCTGATCTTATTGTCGAGAACGTTTCGAATCTTGGACAGCTCCTTCATCAGGTTGACCTGGGTATGGAGCCGGCCCGCTGTGTCCACGATCAGGTAGTCCACGTCGTTTTCCAGGGCCCGCTCCGCGGCTCTGTAGGCTACCGAGGCCGGGTCGGATTCTGCTTCCCCCGTGACGATCTCGATGCCTAACCGCTGGCTCCAGATGGTCAACTGCTCGACCGCGGCTGCTCGAAAGGTGTCGGCCGCTGCCAGGATGACCGTTTTCCCTGATGAGGTAAGTCGGTTGGACAACTTCGCGATGCTGGTGGTCTTGCCGGTTCCGTTGACTCCTGAGACCAGGATCACGGTGGGCTTCGTCTCGGCCTGAAGAAGACTGTTGTCCCGCTTTTTGAGGTTGTTCTTCAGAAGATTCCTGAGATATTCGCGAACTTCTTCGGACTGGGTGAACTTGTTTTCTTTCCAGGCGGAGCGGAGGCCTCCATCTCCGTCGATCAGTTCGGCTACGGTCTCCGGGCCGAAGTCGGCCGTATAGAGACCGGCCTCGATCTCATCGATCATGCCCTCATCGACTTTTCCTCCAAGGCTGAACAGTCCGGCGATACTTTTACGGGTCTTGGCAAGTCCCCTGCGCAGGATGGACCAGGCGGACAGTTTTTTTTCTTCAGGTTTCTTCTCTGGCGGGGGAGCCTCCTGCTGCGGCGGGGGGGCGTCTTCAGCCGGTTTTTCAGGCTGCTCCTCTGCCGCTGGAAGTTTCGCGGGCGGATCGGCTGGCTCTGCCGGGAGGCTCTCCTGCTGCCCGGTTTCGGGCTCTTCCTTCTTGCCGGATCTCCAGCGCTTGAACCATGCCATCTCTCAGGCCTCCGAATCGTGGTTGTTTTCTTCTCCAGGCGAGGGGCCTCGCCCAGCTGACATCGTCTGGTAGATCTTGTCCAGGACGCCGTTGACGAAGGCGCCGGATTTTTCCGTGGAGAATTTCTTCGCCAGTTCGACGGATTCGTTGATGACCACCTTGGGCGGCACCTCGGCCATCTCGAGGAGCTCGTAGAGCCCCAGGCGAAGGACGGCGCGGTCGACGGCGGCGATTCTTTCGAGCTTCCAGTTGGCGGTCACCTCTGAGATCCTGGAGTCAAGCTCCTGCTTGTTTTCCAGGACTCCGATTACCAGGGAGCGCGCGTAACCGCGCTCCTCCTCGGCCGCTTCGGAAAGCAGGTCATCGAGATCTTCCTTCTTGCTGTCTGTCAGGTCCTGTTGAAAGAGGGCCTGCAGGGAAATCTCTCGTGCTAAGGTTCTGTTTCGTTTAGGCATCGGGTGGAAGGTTTCTCTTCAATTCCTCGTAGAGGACGGCCATTTCGACAGCTGCGATGGCCGCCTCTGTCCCCTTGTTCTCTGCATTGGGCATGGCCCTCTCGCGGGCCTGCTCTACATCATCAGTCGTCAGTACTCCGTAGATGACCGGGACAGGACTTCGAGCTGCCAGGTGGGCGATTTCCCGGGCTGATTCGCCGGCAACGTAGTCGAAGTGGGGGGTCGCTCCCCGGATCACCGCTCCGAGGCAGATGATCCCATCGAAGGAACCCACGTCGATGAGCTTACGAGCAACGCCTGGTATTTCGAACGCGCCTGGAACCTGGTAGAGCTGGATGGCGTCTTTCGACGTTCCAAGCTCAATGAGCTGGTCTGTCGCTCCCTGGACCAGGTTGTCGACGATGAAGTCATTGAAGCGAGAGGCGACGATGGCGAAGCTCATTCCGCCGGCATCGGGTTTGCCTTCATGATCGGCCATTTAGCTTCAGCCTCCTCATTCCCATTCGATCGTGGATGGAGGCTTGGAGGAGATGTCGAGAACGACTCGATTGACGCCGTGGACCTCGTTGCAGATACGCGAAGAGATGGTCCCCAGGATGTTCTCGGGAAGATAGATCCAGTTGGCAGTCATTCCATCTAGGGATTCGACAACCCGGAGAGCTACTACGTTGTCATAGGTTCTCTGGTCACCCATGACACCAACGGTCTGTACAGGGAGCAGGACTCCAAAGGACTGCCAGATGCTCGGGTAGTCTTCCCACTTCTCGATCTCTTCCTGGATGATGGCGTCAGCGTTGCGCAGGACCTCGAGGTTTTCCGCGTTGACCTCGCCAAGGACTCTGACAGCGAGTCCGGGGCCGGGGAAGGGCTGGCGGTCCAGGAGTTCCGGCGCGAGCCCTAGCTCCTTGCCGATCAGGCGGACCTCATCCTTAAACAGGCTCCTGAGGGGTTCCACCAGTTTGAAGCCGAGCTGCTCAGGCAGACCGCCGACATTGTGGTGACTCTTGATGGTTGCCGATGGACCACCTATGGGGGAGATACTCTCGATGACATCGGGGTAGAGTGTGCCCTGGGCAAGGAACTCAACATCGTCAATTCCGGCGGCTTCGTCTTTGAAGACATCGATAAAGGTGTTTCCAATTCGCTTGCGCTTCTCCTCGGGGTCGAAAATTCCGGCGAGCCTTTCGAGGAAGAGATCTGTCGCGTCGACGACGCGCAGGTTGAAATCGTAGTTGTCAGTGAACATGGTCTTGACCTGCTCACGTTCATCTTTTCGCAGGACGCCGTTGTCGACAAAGATGCAGGTCAGCTGGCTTCCAATGGCCCGGTCGAGCAGGAGAGCCACAACGCTGGAGTCGACTCCACCGGAGAGCCCGAGAACTACGTTCCTGGCCCCGATGGTCTCTCTCAGCTCCGCAGTTTTTTCATCGATGAACCTGCTGAGGGACCAGTCTCCGCTGCAGCCGCAGATGGGGTAGAGGAAATTCTGGAGGATCTTGGATCCCTCGGGAGTGTGCGTTACCTCGGGGTGGAACTGGATTCCCCTGAAGTTGGATTCCCGATGCCAGATGCCGGCGTGGGGACAGTTCTCCGTTTTCGCCGTGGTCTCGAAGCCTTCCTCGATTTCGGTGACCCGGTCACCATGGCTCATCCATACCGTTGTCGAGGAGTTTACTTCGTTGAACAGGGGGTCTTCCGTGTTGACCTCTATCTCGGTGGCTCCGTATTCCCTGTGGTTCGCGGCGACCACCTTGCCTCCGAGAAGCTCGCAGCCAAGCTGCATGCCGTAGCAGATTCCCAGGATCGGAACATTCAGATCGAAAATGCCCGGATCACAGCGGGGGGCCTCTTCCTCGTAGACACCCGATGGGCCGCCGGAAAGTATGATTCCCTTGAGCTGATGACGAGACAACTCCTCGCAGCTCGTATCGCATTTGAGGATCTCGCAATACACGTGATGCTCCCGTACGCGACGGGCGATCAGCTGCGTGTATTGAGAACCGAAGTCTAATATTGCAACAAATTCAGGCACGGATTTAAGTCCAGATAGATCATTGAGAGGCAGCCAGGATGCTGACTGCTAAGGAAAAGATACCCTAGCGGGAGACGGGTCGGCAAGAGGATGGATTATTGTCGGTCACGTCCGCCTTCGCGAAAAGGCTCATCGTAGGCCATCAGTCCGTGGACTCCGCCTTCGCGCTGCGCAGAGGGCGTACGCCTCTCGAAGCGGAGCTCATCGTTCTCCAGGGCAAGGTGAAGGCTCTCGACCGTGCTGTACCCCATATCCTGGAAGGACTGGCGCAGGCTCTGGGAGAGGTAGGGGAGGAGGTCATAGACGGAACCCTTGTCGACCACCAGGCCGGAGACTCCCTGGGCGACCTTGATGTTCTTATTGGAGTACATATAACGCTTTCCTCCGCCGCGCTCCATCGCTTCTACGGAGGCCATTCCCCGGTACTTCTTAACCCGGATTCCATCTTTGTAGAAGTAGTCTCCCGGCGTTTCCTGCGTTCCGGCGAACATCGAGCCCATCATTCCAACATTGGCGCCAAGGGCCAGGGCTTTGCCGAGGGCTCCCGTATTGTTGATTCCGCCATCAGCGACAACCGGGACTCCACGGGTTCTGCAGTACTTGGCGCATTGGTATACGGCGGTAGCCTGGGCACGGCCAACCGCCATGGTGTCCTGGGTGATGCAGATGGAGCCGGGTCCCATGCCAATACGGATGCCGTCCGCTCCTGCCTTGATGAGGTGCTCGCATTGTCTCGTGGTGACCACGTTGCCGGCCAGGACGTCGACTTCCGGGTAGGCCTTCTTGATTTCCCCGATCATCTCGATCTGGAACACCGAGTCGCCTTGCGCCGCGTCGATAACGACGAGATCGACTCCAGCACCGACCAGGCCATCGAGACGCTCGCGGTCGGCAAGCTGGGTCGAGATGGCCGCGCCGACTCTCAGTTGCTTGCTCTCGTCCTTGCTGGCTTCCGGATAGTCCCGGTTCTTTTTGAGATCGGTTCGCGAGACGAGGGATATCAGGCGTCCATCGTTGTCGACGATGGGCAGCTTGCCCTTCTTTGATTCGCGCAGGATGTTGTTGGCCTCGTTCAGGGTCACTCCTTCGCTGGCGGTTACCAGGCTGGTGACCATCACCTCTTCGAGGAGGCGTCCACGATCAGGTTCGAAGTCGATGTCGCGGTTGGTGACGATTCCTACCAGCTTGCTTTGCAGGGTGCCGTCTTCAGTGATGGGGATTCCGGAAAATCCCTGCTGGTCCTGGATCTCGTCGATATCCGCTATGGCATTCTTCGGGCTGAGGACGACCGGATCGGTAATAAAGCCGTTTTCGAACCGCTTGACCTTAGCAACCTCAGCCACCTGGGCTTCGGGAGTGTTGTTGTAGTGAATAATCCCGATTCCGCCAAGGAGAGCCATTCCAATGGCCATCTGGCTTTCGGTGACGGTGTCCATCGGCGAGCTGCAGATGGGGTTCTTGAGGGCAATTCGGCGAGTGATGTGCGTCGAGAGTTCGACGTCCGATGCGGCGAAGTCAATATGTCCGGGCAGAATGATGAAATCGTTGTAGGTCAGACCATCCCCTCTTTCAAAGAGGATGCCGGCAGTTTCACCGTCCAGATGCATATTTCACTCCCTGGAGTTTTCTCTCAAGGATGATTGCCTCAAGCACCAACACGAGAGCCGATAGTCACTTAAGGAAAATTCAATCGGGTAAGTATATGAGCGCAGTAAGAGAAATCAAGAACAACTCGCCACACTGTTTGACGTATTCGTCTACCAGTTGGCGCTGTCAGGGGGCTGCCGGATTTGGTTGGAGCTGGGTTGCCGGGTGGCTCATTCGGAGGCGTTTCCTCCCGGGCTGGAATCGCCGGACCGGGAGGCGCCCCGGTCGGCCCTGCTCGAACCAGCTCAAAGGTGCCACATTCGTCTAATAGTGTTTGACTGGCAACAGGGGTAATTTTATCATTCCTCCGGCTTGAAACCCTTCCGCCTTATTGGTTTACGGAGTCCCTGCTGTCCATCGCGTGATGAGATCTGGCCGGTTTTTCCGGGGGCCGGGGTGGTCCTGAGTATCGAGAGCCAATATTTACCGTCTGCGGAATACAGACAGGCTTTTTTCCCATGCTGCTGTTTTGCCCTGCATGAAAGGGCGGCGAAAGGTAGAGATGAGCGAATCAGAACTTCCCCCTGAATTAAACGACGATGAAGCTGACCAGGCCGAAACGATGGAGGTTGCCGAGGAGAACCTGATCGATAGCGGTGATCTCGAGACGGTGCAGAAACTTCGTGAGGCCTATGACCGGATTCGAGCTGAGTTGGGCAAGGTGATCGTTGGCCAGGAAGAGGTACTTGAGCAGATCCTGATATCGATTTTTGCCAGGGGGCACAGCCTTCTTGTCGGTGTTCCGGGCTTAGCCAAGACGTTGATCATCTCGACACTCGCGCGTTGCCTCTCCCTCTCTTTTTCGAGAATCCAGTTTACGCCGGATCTCATGCCTTCGGACATCACCGGTACCGAGGTGATCCAGGAGGATAAGGGGACTGGCGAGAGAAACTTCAGGTTCCTCCAGGGACCCATTTTTGCCAATGTGATTCTCGCGGATGAGATCAACCGGACGCCGCCCAAGACCCAGGCCGCCTTGCTGGAGGCGATGCAGGAGCGCCAGGTCACCGCAGGTGGAACTAAACATGAGCTTTCGGAGCCCTTCTTCGTCCTTGCGACACAGAACCCGATTGAGCAGGAGGGCACCTACCCGCTTCCAGAGGCGCAGCTTGACCGTTTCATGTTCAATATCCTCGTGGATTATCCGACCGAAGATGAAGAGGTCGAGATCATGAAGAGAACCACCGTCGGGCAGGATGCGAATGTTGAAGAGATTCTCAACGGCGACGAGATTCGTGAGTTGCAGGAGATCGTGAGGAAGGTGCCGGTTGCCGACGAGGTGATTCGCTACGTGCTCAGGTTGACCCGGGCGACACGGATCAATAAGGAGGAGGCGCCTGAATACATCAAGGACTGGCTTGCCTGGGGCGCTGGTCCCAGGGCGTCGCAGTACCTGATCCTGGGGGCTAAGGCCCGGGCGGTTCTTTACGGTCGTAATCACGTCTCGGCTGAGGATGTCCAGGCTGTGGCTTACCCGGTCCTGCGTCACAGAATTCTGACCAACTTTAGCGCCGAGGCTGAGGGAGTCAGCCCAGAGACGATCATCGCCCGCCTGATCGAGGATACTCCTGTTCACGATACGGGTGCCGCCGGAGCCGCAGCGAGCGGTTGATGGCTTTTGCCTGGGCGCAGGGCGTTCCGGCTGGACAAGTTGTCCGTTGTCGCGATTCATTTTCATCGGCTTGCAGAATAGGGGAGAGATGATTGGCTGCTGATTCGCCTTCCAAGTACCTTGACCCCAAGGTTCTCAACGGGATCTCCAGGCTGGAACTCAAGGCCCGGCTTATCGTAGAGGGATTCATCTCAGGGCTTCATCGCAGCCCGTATCACGGCTTCAGCATTGAGTTTGCCGAGCACCGGGAATATGTCCCCGGAGATGACATTCGTCACATCGACTGGAAGGTCTTCGGGCGCTCCGACCGTTTCTATATCAAGCAGTACGAGGAGGAGACCAACCTCAACACCCATATCCTCCTGGACGCATCGGAGTCGATGAACTATTCCTCCGGTGAAGTCAGCAAGTTTGATTACGGGGTGATGGTGGCTGCCTCTATAGCCTACCTGCTCCTGCGCCAGCAGGATGCCGTTGGGCTGGCCCTCTTTGATGACAAGGTCCGCGACCTGGTAGGCGCGCGGTCTACAGGGTCCCATCTCAAGACCCTGCTGGAGGTGGTGGAAAAGCCAGGGCTGAAGGAAAAGACCGATCTCGGGGTCATCCTGCACCAATTTGCCGACAGGATCAGCCGCAAGGGGCTGATCGTCATCATCTCAGACATGCTCGATGACATTGAGCATATTGAGCGAGGTCTGAAGCACCTGCGCTATTGCAATCACGAGGTGATTCTCTTCCACCTGCTCGACAAGGATGAGCGAACCTTTCCATTCCAGAACATGACGATGTTTGAGGGGCTGGAGGGCATGGAGGATGTGCTGGCTAATCCAAGACTCCTGAAGGAAGCCTACCTCGGGGAGCTGGAGAATTTTCTCAGCAGGCTGAGAAGGGTCTGTCGGAACAATCGTTTTGATTATGTGGCCCTGGACACCAGCGATCATCTTGACGTGGCCCTCTCGACCTACCTGGCCAAGCGTACGGGGAGCTTGAGACGGTGAGTGGAATCTTTCTCAATTCAGGTCTGCTTTGGCTTGGCGCTCTCGTTGGTGTACCGATCCTCATCTACCTGATCAATCGCCAGCGCTTTCGCCGCCGCAAATGGGCTGCGATGGTTTTTCTCCTCAAGGCGCTGAAAAAAAGCCGGAGAAGACTGCAGATACAGAACCTCCTGCTCCTTCTGATCCGTTGCCTGATCCTTCTTCTGCTCGTCCTGGCGGTCTCCCGCCCGGTCCTGCATTCTAATTCACAGGCGTTCTCCAGCGAGGGGAACAAGAACTGGATTTTCGCCATCGACACTTCCTACAGCATGGAGTACGTGGATGGCGCATCTAGCCTGTTGGACAGGGCCAAGCAGACTATCCTCGATGTCGTTACATCCTACGCAAAGGAGGACGACTACGTGGCTGTCATGACGCTGGATTACCAACCGAACGTGATCTTCGAGAGGAGCCAGATGAGCGCTCCGAGGAAAGCGCTGCTCGAGTCTGAACTCGATCGCCTGGCCAGCAGCAACCGCGGAGTCCGGCTGGTGACCTCGCTGCGTTCCATAGCCGACCTGGCAGATCAATTCGTGACAGCCGGCGGGACGCCCGAGCCGTGCCGGATCGTTTTTCTCAGTGATCTTCAGCGCAAGGACTGGCTTGGCAAGGAGGGGCCTCGTTCTCCCGAGATCAAGCAGCTCTTCGATGAGTTCAATTCCGAAGGTCACGAGCTCGTATTTTCACAACTCGCCGCCGCCGAGAGCAACAGGTCCAATGTTGCGATTACCGATCTCACGGTCAAGCCGGATCTCTTCGCCAAGGGTGTGGCTGTCGAGATCCAGGTGACGCTGAGGAATTACGGCAGCCGAGAGGTTGATGGACTCGATTTTACCGTGCGGGTAGATCCGCCTGTGACAGGGAATCCAGGGGAAGCCCAGGCGGGGGAGATCCTGAGAATTCCAGCCGGAGGCGTAGTGACCCGTAGTCTTCCCTATCGCTTTGATTCGCCCGGATATCACTCGGTTGTCGCCGAGGTGCGCAGTGATGGTCTCGTGGTGGACAATAAGCGTTTCTTTACGGTCGATGTGCGGGATCAGATCGAGATCCTCCTGGTGGATGGAGATCCGGCTGTCGACCCTCTTGAGCGCGAGACCTTCTACCTGCAGACAGCCCTGCAGCCGCGCGATGATGCCATGACCACTCTCGGGGGGCGTATCACTCCCTTCCAGCCGGTCAACCTGACGGCTGACCTTCTTCGGGACGTGGAGTGGAAGAGATTCTCGCTTGTTGTTCTTGCCAACGTGGCCGACATTCCTGTAAAGGAGCTCGAGACCCTTCGGCGCTACGTCGCTGAAGGCGGCTTCCTGGTGGTCTTCATGGGAGCCAACGTTGATCCTCAGACCTACAATAGGATCTTCCACGCTCCCGGCCCTGAGCGCTTGCTGCCGTTTGAGGTTGTTGAGGAGCGCGGCGACAGTCTCAGCCCGGTCTACCTCCAATTTTCCGACAAATCCCATCCGGTGGTGGATTATTTCGCGCAGCACAAGGAACGAACCGAACTGCACAGAGCCCTGGTCCCCTTCTACCGATTCATGAAGATGGGAGAGGAGCCCGGCGGAGGCAAGGAGTCCACTGCCAGGATTTTCTGCCGCTACAACGACCTCGACAGGAGTCCTGCGGTATTTGATAATTCCTACGGCCGCGGCCGGGTCCTGTGGTTTACCTCCTCTGCGGATGATGATTGGAACGAGTTTCCAGCCTGGCAGGACTACGTGGTTTTTCTCTACGAGTCGATCGCCTACCTGGTCGGATTTCGCCGCTTGAACGACAACCTTGGGATCGGGGAGGAGTTCCAGCGCTTCTACGACAGCTCGCGTTTCGCCTACGAGGTGAAGCTTCACGCTCCGCCTCTGCCGGGTCGAGGGCTGACTGGAAGCCGAACCGTTCCGATGGCCATGCGCGAGCTTGACGATTCAGGGAGGTTCTCCCTGGCTTACGGGCAGACGGATGTTCCCGGGCTGTACAGGCTCGAGCTGAGACAGGGACAGGCTGGCGCCGGGGAGGAAGGCGAAGCTTCCGCTGCGAAAAAAACCATCGAGTACTTCAGCGTCAACGTCTCGACTGACGAGAGCGACCTGCGCGGGATCGAGGCCTCGGAGATGGAGTCACACTTTGGTGTCGAGGCCAGCCAGCTACTGAACTATTCCGAAGAGGTTGAGACCCGACAGCAGCAGAAAGCCCTGCGGCGCGACCGGGAACTGTGGAAATATTTCCTGGTGGCGGCTATCGCGCTGCTCTTTCTCGAGACAGCCCTGGCGCAGTTCGTTGGCAGGAGGGCTGGCTGATGTTGCAGGCTGTCCTGAGAGGAAGCTTTCTTTGCCAGGTGGAGGCGCCGGACCTTGTTACCGAGACTGAGGAGACGATTCGTTGGCTCGATATGCCCGAAGCCTGGATCGTCGCCCTGCTGGTCCTGCCCCTGGTGATCGCCTTCGTCGCTTTTTTCTACAAGAGGGAGAAACCGGTCGGGAATCCCGGCTGGCGTTGGGCCCTCGGTGGGTTGCGGCTGCTTGTGTTGATCCTGGCCCTGCTGGTCCTGGCCAATCCGGTGCGGCAGACGAAGACCTATGAGCGAAGAGACAGCACCCTGGTGTTACTGGTGGATGACTCTCTCAGCCAGGATATCAAGGACAGGTATTCCGAACGAGAGATCCCCAAGTCTCTTGCCCGCCTGTTCCGGACCCAGGCGGATATCGTCGAGGGAACGACGCGATATGACCTGGTGCGCAGGCTGGTGCGCGACGAGGAGCTTGGTTTCATCGAGAAGTTGAGGAAGAAGGGCAAGCTCGCGGTCTATACCTTTGGCGGCTCAGTGAACAGTCTCGATAGATTTTCGAAGCTCGAGGGGGATGAAGATCCAGCCGCCGGGGCCGGGGACGAGACCGATAGCGCCGCGGCGGATGACGAATTGCTGCCATCGTACTCAAAGGTCAGGGATGATCCGAGAGTGCAGGAGACGAGGGTGGCTGAGGGGCTCCGGGACTCGGTCTCAGGGGTTCTCGGGCTTGGCTTCGGCAAGCGGCGCGAGAAGGTTTCCGGGGTGATCATGGTGAGCGACTTCCAGCAGAACGCGGATACTATTTCTATTACGGAGTACGCTCGCAGGCTGGGCGAGCGCAAGATCCCGGTCTTTACCATCGGTGTCGGGAATCCCGATGAGCCGAAGGATATCCGGATCACCAACGTCGATGTCAACGACGTTGTGCTGGTGGATGATGATGTTCCCTTCGATGTTTCGCTGGTCGCCGATGGTTTCGAGGGAGAGCGGGTCCGGGTCGATCTGCGAATCGATTCGGCGATTGTCAGCACGAAGTACGTTGTTCTCGATGGGAGTGGGAAACGCCAGGGAGTTCGCTTTCGTTACCAGCCGCGGAAGGCCGGGAAGCTTACGGCCACAGTTGAGGTCGAGCAGCAGGGCGGTGAGGTTTTCTATGACAACAACTCCATGTTGCGCAACCTGACGGTCCTCGATCAGAAGATCAAGGTGCTCTACGCCGAATATCTTCCACGCTGGGAGTATCGCTATCTCAAGAACGCTCTCATTCGCGATAAGACCATGGAGACGCAGGTCTATCTCTTCTCGGCGGATCCCGAGTTCACCCAGGATTCCTCTACAGGAGTTCCTCCGCTGAGAGCTTTTCCTTCCCGCAAGGAGGACCTGTTCAAATACCACGTGATCATTCTCGGGGATGTCGATCCCGAGCGTCATCTCGGCGCCGGCCGCCAGGAGCTGCTCAAGGAGTTTGTCGCCTCGGGAGGCGGCGTTATTTTCCTCAGCGGGCCGCATTCCAATCCACTTCGGTATGCTCGCGCGACAGATCTCTACACGATTTTGCCTGTACAGGTCAACGAGGCAGGGTCGCTCAAGGGGGGAGATGCTCCGGTCACGGAGTCTTTCAACGTCAAGCTGAGCGCGGTGGGAATGGAACATCCGGTGATGAGGCTTGATAATGACCCGGCTCGAAACCGCCAGCTCTGGGAGAACGAAGACGGCCGTTTTTATGAACACCTTCCCGGGTTCTTCTGGTTTGCCAGGGTCGGCAAGGCCAAGGGGAACGCCGTGGTGTTGGCGCGCCATCCCCAGCTCGTTCAATCCTTGAGCAATCCGCCCAAGCCGCTGGTCATTTTCGCGTTCATGAATTACGGCAAAGGCCGGACCTTCTTCAGCGCGGTCGACAACACCTGGCGTTGGCGGGCAGGTGTTGACAATCTCTACTTCTATCGATTCTGGGGCCAGCTCTGTCGTTTTGTCGCTGCGGGTAGATTGCTTGGCAAGACACCGCGCTACAGCATCACCTCAGACAAAGAGGTCTACAGCATAGGAGAGAGTGTCCGGGTGGAGTGCCAGGTCTACGATGCCAACATGAATCCATCGGAGGACGAGATGGTCTCCATCTACCACCAGGTGCAGGGGGAGGTCGATGAGCCGCCGCAGAAGATAGACCTGTCTCTCCATCTGCAGGGGCAGGGAGTTTACAGGGGAACCCTTTCCGCCGGCGCCAGGGGCCGTCACGACCTGTGGCTGGGTACACCCGAGGAACGATTTTCTTTTACCTCTTATACCGTCGAGGTGCCGGCCCTGGAGGCGAGGGACACCCGGTTAAACCGGCCCCTGGGCCGCCAGATCGCGAAGTTGTCGGGAGGCGCGTATTTTGATCTGCACGAGGTAATGAACGCCGTAGGCAAGGTCCAGGGGCTCAGCCAGACGAATGAGACCCCGTTCGTGGATGACGAGCTCTGGGACAAGTGGTGGGTTATTGTCCTCATCACTGCTATTCTTGCCGCTGAGTGGATCCTGCGAAAAGTGGTACGGCTGGTTTGAGGGAGGATCGGACGGTAAACTAAGATAGCCGAAGCGTGTTGCCGGCAGATGGATTAAGAGACAGGCAGGTTCAAATCAGCGGACTGGATAACATGGCATCTGCAGAAGATCTGAAGGACAAAATCTCCAGCGCGCGGCTTACGGTCGCCATCGTCGTGCTATTTTGTCTGTTGGCGGGCCATCTCAGCTTCGCGCGCGAAAAGATCTTCGTTGCAGGAGGCGGGGGAGAGTGGACCTCTCGCCTCGTAGAGGCCCTGGGCGCTGTTGAGACCGGGAATCATTCCATGGCTGCCCGGGTACTCCAGGAACTGGTCATCTCCGATGAGGGAGGCATGATCAGGATGCCTGTTTTGTCGACTCCCCTCGCCGAGCTCAAGGAGATGCTCGCATCGGATTCCGGAAAACGCGCTCCGCTCCCGGCCCCCGGGGCTCGTGCCGTTCCCGTTCGCCCCGGACAGTTCGGGAGACCCTCTCAATTCGTCGCCCCCAGAGGGACGAAGGAATGGGGGCGCTATCTGAGTGTATCGAGAGCGGCCAGGCTGGTGCTGGGCAGGCTGCCCGAGGCGGGGCTCGCCCGCTACAGGGAGCTCTATGGTGAGGCAGCAGGCGAACTCCTGCGCGAATACGAGGAGACCGGCGCCCCCCGGGTTCTTCAGCAGGTTTGCAGGTTCTACGGTCTTACCGAGGCCGGGCTTTTTGCCCGGGAGCTGAACGCGGATCTATCCTTCGAGTCGGGTCGATTCAAGGCGGCCTGGGTTGATTATCGTTCTGTACTGGCGGATCGAGCCAGGAGCGCAGTGAAATCCGTGACGCTGATGAGACTGGTGGAAAAATCCCTGGTCTGCCTGAAACACGCCGGCTTCCGTGAGCTGTTCAGCCATGAGAAGGCTCGCCTCGACAAGCTGGTCCGTGGTGCAGGCGAGAAGGAACATGGTCTTTACCTCGAGCTGTTGAAGAAGCTCGATAAGGTGACCATTCAGGGCGGGCTTCCCGCCAGCGCAGGGAGGGCTCCCGCAAGCTATTGGGGTGGAGAGCTTCCAGGCGGCGCCACCTCACCCAGGCTTGGCGCAGGAGGACTCCCGGATCTGCCAGGCGGACCGATGGAGATCTCCTGGATCAGCCTCGACGATGAGTTGCGAAAGACGGTTGCTGTGGCGGATGACCTGGATCCTCTGCTGAACAACAGCTTCTTTCGGGGTCAGTTGATCCAGCCGAAGGGTATCGACTATCCCTTTGTTCCCCTGGTGAGAAAAAACTCCGTGTTTGTCTCCGGTGTCTACAGCATCTACGAAATAGACGGTCGGCCGGGAGTCGGGAAGCTTCTGCGCACGATAGAGAAACCAACCCCCGCCGGGCTGCGCGGCCGCTATCGTGAGCAGAGTGATTCATCCATCTACGCGGTGACCTTATGGGATCGTGGGCTGGCTGGCGCGGCGGATCGATTCTCAGGTCTTGGTGAACTGCCCGGAGAAATCCTGCTCTCGCACTATATCGCCGGCTTCTCCCGCCGCCGGCATTATATGGGTTATGACATAACGGTCAGCATTCCAACGCGGTCCCTGGCGGCTTTTGATGGCGCCAGCGGCGATCTTCTCTGGCGAACCGAAGACCTGAGGACCTCGGTACAGAAAGACATCTACGGTCCCAATGAGATTCCTGCGGAGATCAGCTATTCATCTCCTGCCCTGGTTCGCGAAGGCCTGGTTTTCGCGGGCGGCTGGAAACAGGATGGCTATATCAACAGCCTGTTGCGCGCGCTGGATTTGAAGACGGGCAAGACGGTCTGGGAGGCCACGATCTCCTCCTCCCAGATGGAACAGACCATGTTCGGCGAGCTTGGCCGGGAACCCTTCGCCTCGTTTCTCCTGGAGGAGGATGGCGTCCTCTACTACCTTACGAATCTCGGGGCTGTAGCCGCCATTGAGAGCCGCAGTGGTCGTGTGCTCTGGGTGACGGCCTACGATGACATCAAGCCTCCGCCTACCATGGGAAGGATACCCCGGATGCGGGAATTGTATTGGGGGCTCAACTCTCCTCTGCTTCTGGGAAACGTTCTCATCGTGGCTCCTCGAGACTCGCAGTATCTTCTCGCTATCGACACCGGCAAGGGACCGGCCGGGCCGGGCAGGGAGGGGGAGGTTCTCTGGGCCTACGACAACTCCGAGGGCGATCTCAGGGATCTGCTGGGGGCCCACAATGGACGACTCTATTTTTCCGGGCGGGATGGAATTTTCGCTCTCGATATCACCGAGCTCAATGCCGCCGGCGAGTTGATCCGGAAGCCGCCGGTATTGCGGGCCGCGGCAAATCGCCAGCGGGCTCTTTCCGGGTCGAAGCTTTCGAAGGCGGCCACTGGAAATATCAACAAGTTGTCGGGATTGCCCAAGGTCTATCGTGTCGGTTCCCCCCTGGCCTGGGAGGTGGATTCGATCAGGGCCCGCGGACTTCTCACATCCAGCGGAGTGCTTTATGCAGGCAATGGGCAGCTTGAAACGGTCGACTTCGGGTTGACCAAGCGCAACGCCCTGCTGCCGAAAGATACCGCTCGCCGGGCGTTTTTCAGCTTCGGCAGGGTTTATATCGGCGGGGGACAGATCATCCTTTCTTCCCAGACTTCTATTTCAGCTTTCAGCGGGCCCACTTTTTGAGCCGAAATAGGCCCCTGCAGGAGTGAAAGGTCTTTATTCGCCTGATTTTACGTATCTTAAGCGGTAGAATCTCCCGGGAGATCACACGTGGTCCTCAGGCTCGTTTCTGATGTCCCCGATGGATAGCGCAAAAGTGTTGAAAAAAACCGCATATAAGCTCATCAACTCGTTTTTTACATCGGTAGCGCTGGTTCTTCTCGTTTTGGGACTGGGGGGAGCGAAGGGCCTGGCCGCTGAGGAGAAGCCTGAGGCCGAGCCGAAGCCAAGGCCCAGGTCGACCCTGACGATTTCCGCTTCCACTGCACGGGCCGTAGAGAAGGGACTCAGCTTCCTGGCGTCCCGACAGAATTCCGATGGGTCCTGGACTGACAGGGTCGGGCGCAAGGTGCACATGACCTACCGCGGCACCGTGGCGCCTCATGTCGGGGTGACCGGCCTGGTGGGTATCGCCTTCCTGGCGCACGGCGTTCTGCCGGGGCAGGGTTCCGCGGGTTTCGTTATGAAGAACGGGAAAAAGGTCAGCTATTGCGAGGTGCTCGAGAAGGCCCTTGAATATGTCATGGGCCGCGTGTCGGCTACCAATGGATTTATCAGCGCTAACGGATCCCGCATGTACAGCCATGCATTCGCCACCCTGTTCCTCGCAGAGGTCTATGGTACGGGTTCCTATCGTGACTCGGAGCGGGTCAAGCGGTCGCTGAAGAACGCCATCCGCCTGATCGTCAATGCCCAGAACGCCGAGGGCGGCTGGCGTTATCGTCCCGGTGCCCAGGATTCGGATATGTCGATTACGGTTTGCCAGGTCATGGCTCTTCGGGCGGCGCGCAATGCGGGAGTCGAGGTTCCGTTTGCCACGATCCAGAGAGCTGTAGACTATGTGAAGAAGAGCTTCGTCCCCGGGGTCGGAGCCTTCACCTACCAGCTGGGGCTCAAGTTTAGGGGAGTGCACAGCCGCTGGACTCCCGCGCTGACGGCCGCCGGGGTAACCACTCTCTATAGCGCGGGAGAGTATGACGCCTTCCAGATCAACGAGGGGCTGCGTTACATCTGGCGGGAGCGGCCGAAGCGGGGAGAGGCAAGGTACACCTTCGACTATTATTATTTCCAGTACTATGCCGTCCAGGCTTCCTTCCAGAAGGGCGGGACTTATTGGAAGCGTTGGTATGATTCCATCCGGCAGGATCTGCTGCTGCTGCAGGAAAATGATGGGCGGTGGACCGACCTCGTGGGGGCCAACTACGCCACAGCCATGGCTGCCATCATTCTGCAGTATCCCAACCAGTACCTGCCCATTACGGAAAACTGATCTTGTGAAAGGATTGAATTCTTCATCCGGTAGAGTTCCAGAGAAGAGTCTTGCTGTTCTCGGCTATTTGCGCCGGAGCATTCGCAGAGCCTCGCTTTTCAGTGGGCTGGTGTGGATAGGTTTCATTGTCTCTATCGGCCTGCTGATCTCTTTCGGTCTCGATTATTCGCTCAGGCTGCCGTTGCCGGTACGCCAGCTGTTTATGCTCGCTGCCGGGGTCGGCCTGGCTATCCTCTTCGCCCGGCGGATCCTGGCTCCGCTTTCCCGCAAGCTTCGAGATTCGGAGCTCGCGATGATTATCGAGGAGGCGAACCCGGAGCTCAACCAGTCCCTGGTGACTGTTGTTGAACTCTGTGGAACTGACAGCGATGGAGCCCGGCATGTTTCCAGCGAGATGCTGGACTCGGTGGTGGCGGAGGTTGAGGAGGGCGCGCAGAAGCTGCTCTCGAGTGGAGTGCTGAAGCTGCAGGGACTGAAGAGAAACCTGCTGTTGTTCTTCCTGGCCGCGGCTATTGTTGCTTCCGGGGCCGGATTGCAGCCGGACCTGGCCGCCACCTGGTACCAGAGAAACCTGTTGCTGGACGGTTCCGTTAAATGGCCCAAGACGATCCAGTTGGAGCTGGAATCTGGAACTCCGAATGTTGTCGCTATGGGAGATGATCTGCCTGTGGCGGTTCGTGTTCTTCGCGGGTCTCCAAGGACCTTGGAGATTAACTGGAAGCTGGCTGATGGAGCTAAGGGCCGGAAGATCATGGAGGCCAGCCCCCAGCAATCGCATGACATCTGGCTGGAGAAAGCAGCGGAGGATTCCAAGGACCTGGTCGCCTCCCTGCTAAATGCCGGCCTGGATAAGTCGCTGGTTGCGGAGACCTTTGGTCGCGGTCGCGGGTGGATCGTTCGGGAGGCGCTGGCTGGGCGGAGCATCGAGTTGGAGCGCCTGCTGAAGGATGCGGGTGCGGAAGTTCGTATCGAAAGTTACGACCGGTTCGTCTATCTGTTCAGGAACGTGAACCAGCCCTTTGAGTTCTGGGCCGCCGACGGCCGGGGCGAGGATCGCACCGACCCGGTGGCTGTCAAGGTGAGAAAGCGTCCCCGTATCGATATGAAGGAATGGGGAGAGGGAGGGTACAACCAGGTCAGCTATCAGAACCCGATCTATACAGGGGAAGGAGAGAAGATCGTTATCCAACGCCATGGAAACCTGAGGGTTCCTGTCGGTACGGAGGTCAGCTTTACTTTGGCGACCAATGTGATTGTTGACAAGGCCTATTTGGTTCTGAAGCAGGGGGTAGAGGAGGACGGCGGCGAAGACGCCGGGGGCGGCCAGTGGCCCGCCCCGGACTCTGTCGAGCTGGAGGTGAAGGAGGGAAGGAAATTTGACGGCAAGTTCGTGGTGCAGGAGAGCGGTGGTTATTTCTTCCAGTTTGCCGACCCCGAGGGCTTCCGCAGTTCCCAGCCGGAGCGATTCAGGATCCAGGCGATCCCCGACCGCAAGCCCGTGGTTCGTATTGTAGAGCCGGCCAGGTTGACCGAGGATGTGTCTCCCAATGCGGAGATCCCCATCCAGGTCTGGGTTAAGGATGATTACGCGGTCAAGAAAATCGAGCTGATAGGGAATTACTACGCTGCCGGGGAGCCTGAGCCTGAAAGGAGCAGGGCCGCCCTGCTCGATATGGAGGCGGCCGGGCCGATGGGCGCGAAGGGCGAGCCGGAGCTCGAACCTTATGTCCTCAAGCTTGTCGAACTCGGATCAGGCGAGGGGGGCGCGCCCTCTCCGGGGGCTCGTTTCGAGTACTTTGTCCTGGCCGAGGATTTCGGCAGGACCGGGAACAAGACAGCCGATGGCCGGCCGGTGGGGAATATTGGAGAATCCCCGGTCTATCTTCTACAGGTGGTCGATCCCGATGTTCTGGAGGATCAGTACGCGCGGGAGGTGATGTCTTTTCGCGATATGACCGACAGGTTGAGGGGGCGACAGGAATCAGTCAGGAAAGACCTGGAGGAATCCCAGGAGAAATTCCTCCTTGGAGGCAAGCTGGACAAGGACGGGGCGGCCAGGCTTTCGAGGCATCGCCAGGACCAGGTCAGGGTCTCTGAGGGCTTGACGGAGCTTGCCGGGAATATCGGGCAAATGCTTGGCAAGATGAAGATGAACAAGGTCGGCGAGGAAAAATGGAAAGACTGGCTCCAGGGGCTCAGGGAAGAACTCGATGATATAGTTGAACATAAGTCCGACCGCATCGCTGAACAGCTGGATGAGCTGCGCTCCCGGGCGCAGGAATCTGAGCAGGATCCGGCCGCACTTGCCCGGAGCGTGGCGGCCCAGCTCGAGGTGGAACGGGACCTGGATTCGATTGTTGTAAGGATGAGCGAATTTGGCGACCTGCGGGGCCTGATCCAGCTGATGAGAGAGATCAAGCGGCGGCAGGAGGGGCTCAGAGAGGATACCAGGAGCCAGACCGAAAAAGATGATGCTGGAGGAAAAGAAGAATGATGACTCGGATGTCTTCCTTCGTCCTGTCGGGTAAGATGATACCCGTTATGCGTACCTTGCGGTTTTATCGTTTCGTTGTTCTGTTTTCAGCCCTGGGCTGTGTCTTCGCGGCCGCTGGGCCGGGTTTTTCACAGCCTGCCCGGGGAGAGGATAAGGACCGGTCACGCGAGCTGTCGCGGGAGCAGGAACAGATTCGTGCCATCGTACTCAAGTTGGCCGATGACATGGACAAGGTGGCTGACAAGCTGGAGGCCAGTGAGCCGCAGGATGCCGAACGCCTGCGGGCGGGAGCGAGGCAGATTCGTACCCAGCGGCTGCCTGACACCCTCGCGCAGATCGAGGGAATGCTTTCGAACAAAGACTTCATCTCCGCTGTCTCACGACAGAATGAGGCGATCAAGATTATTGACGACATTCTCGCCGTGCTGGAGGCCAGCCAGTTCAGCGAGAGCCGCGCTGGACAGCAACTCGAAAAACTCAAAGAGCAGCGTGAGCTTACCGGGAAGCTCAAGCAGGAACAGGAACGTCTCCTTGATGAGACCAGGAAATTTCTGAGTGAAAAGCAGGCAGCCGAAGGGCTGCAGGACCTCACGGATCTGATCAGCGAGGTCCTGAAGATGCAGGAGGGGCTTGTAAAGGGCGATCCTGCGGAGAAGATCGATACCGAGGGCGCTGGAAAGGACAGGAAGGCTCTCGACGAGGCGATCGAGGCTGCCCGAGATCTGCAGGGTCTTCAGAAGCGGGTCAACGATGGTCTGAATAAGCTGCCCCGGGGGGAGGAGCGTGAGAAAGACCAGCGGGAGATTGCAGATGCCAGGAAGGCGATCGAGAATCTTGATGAGCTCATTCGTCAGGCCCGCGCCCTGGCGCGGGATTCAGGGCAGCTGGACAGGAAGTCGACAGAGCTGGACAGGATGAGCGCGGCCAACAGGTCCCCTTCTCCAGGGGAGCCTGCGGGAGAACAGCCGAGGCCGGCGGATGGAGGGGCAGAAAGCAAGGGCGAACCCAATCAAGGGAAGCCCAATCAAAGGGAGCAGGTTCAAGGGGAGCAAGTTCAAGGGGAGCAAGGCAAGGGCGAACAGGCTAAAGCGAAAGGCGCTGAGGGAACAAAAGAGCAGGGAGGCGAGAGCTCGACTGAAAAACAGCCCGGAAGGAAAAGTCCAGAGGCCGGCAAGGGCGAGGCCGGCAAACCGGGTGAGAAGCCGCAGCCGGCGGGTGCGAAGCCGCAGCCGGGTGCGAAGCCACAGCCGGGTGCGAAGCCACAGACG
>DCKY01000036.1:10390-39981 GCA_002320775.1 Planctomycetes bacterium UBA1662 | reverse complement strand
GGGTGCGAAGCCACAGACGGGCGCGAAGGACAACGCCTCCGGAAAAGAGACCGTTCCGGAGCTTCAAAAGGGAACCAGCGAGCTGGAGTTGGCTCGGGCTGCCCGGGAAATTTCTGACCTGAAGGCTGAGCTTGAGAGCCGCGCGGGGCAATTCCAGGAGGATCTTCGGGAGGCTGGCGGCAAGCTCAAGGAAGAGACCCTGCCGGAAGAGGCCAGGGAAGGAGTCACGGCTGCCGAGGGTAAGAGCCGACAGGCGGATGAGGCGATCAAGCGGGACGATTTCAAGGCGGCTGAGCAGGGGCAGGAAGGGGCCGCGCAGGAATTGGAGCGGGCTCGCGAAGAGGTTGTGAAGCAGTTGAAGGAGGCCATGGCGAGAAACGCTCTTCAGACTGCCGGGCTTGGCCAGGAGGAACAGAGACTCTCCCGTAAGGCATCTTCTGCTTCCAGCCAGGCGGGAGAGCAGGCGCAAAAAAGTGAGTCGCAGGCCGCCAGGGATGCTCTCCAGCGGGGCTCGGCCCTTTTCAAGAAGGCTTCAGAGGCAATGAGGCAGGCGCGAGAATCGCTCAGCGAAGCGCAGCAGGAACAGGCTGAAAAATCCGGCAGGGAAGCTTCGGCGGCTCTCGAGCAAGCTCAAAAAGAGCTCGAGCAAGCGAAGAAGGACCTGGCTGGACGGTCGGAGCTTCAGAAGAAGCAGGATCTCGAGAAGAAGCTGGCCCGTAAGACAAAGGATGCCGCCAGTGAAACCAGCCGTCTCGAGCGCAAGCTGAGACGAAAGGATGAACAGAAGCCTGGCGGTTTGCGGCAGGCGGGGCAATCTCTTGAAGAGGCTGCTCGCAAGATGACGGAATCTTCCGAGGCTTCGCGCCAGGGACGCCAGGAGTTAAGTCGAAAACGCCAGGAAGAGGCGCTCGATGAGCTCAAGAAGGCGAAGGAGCAGGTGGAGGAGAAAAAGAAAGAACAACTGGCGAAACTCGAGAAACGCAAACGATTTGACAGGCAGTCGCAGGAGCAGAAGGACCTCGCGCGCCAGACCTCGGATGCAGCGAAACAGAACAAGTCTTCAGGGCAACCCCAGCGTTCACAGCAATTGCAGGATGCTTCTGAAAAGATGGAGCAGGCGGCTGAGAACCTCGATCAGGGTAATCCTGATGAGGCTGAACAGAACCAGGAAGAGGCTCTCGCCAAGCTCCGGCAGCAGGAAGAAGAGCTTCGAGAGGAAGAGGAAAGCCTTGAAGAACTCAAACGTGAGCAGGAGCTGGTATCACTGGTCAAGGAGCTTACCGAGACGAAGGATGCCCAGCTCAAGATCAACACAGCTACGGCTGCTGTCCAGCGGGAGCGACCCGCGGGGCGCTTGAGCCGTCGGCGCAGGGCTTCTCTGCAGCGTATGGTGGAGCCCCTGGCGCGGCAGGAAGGAGACCTGTCGGACAAGGTCACCACGCTCATCGGTCGTCTTGAGGAAGAGTCGTCGAGGGTTTTTACCTTCATGTTGAAGAACGTCAGCGCTGACATGGAGCAGGTCCGCGATCTTCTGCTCGAGCTTGAGACGGATTCCTTTACGCAGTTCCTTCAGAAAGGCGTGGTTGTCGACATCGAGAGGATGATTGCTTCCCTCGAGGAACAGCTCGAGGTGATGAAGCGCCAGCGCCAGCAGCAGCAACAGCAACAGCAGCAACAGGACCAGCAGCAACCTCAGCAGCAGAATGAGGCGCTGGTGTCGATGCTCGCTGAGCTGCTGATGTTGAAAAATCTGCAGCTTGAGATCAACAGGCAGACAGGTCAGCTCGAGGATCTTCGTCAGAGCAACGATGGCAGCAGCGACTCGGGGCAATGGTCGCGAGCTCTCGATCGGCTGCAGCAGCGCCAGGGGAATGTCGGTCGCCTGGTGGTTGAGCTGGCCGACGATTTCAGGAAGGCCCAGGAACAGTCCCAGGGCGGTCCCGGCGGCGCAGAGGAGCCCGGAGGGGAATCTTCCGAAGAGAGGCCGGGAGAAGATCCCGAAAAAGCTCCCGGTGATGGGGGCAACGGTGATGGAGATGATGCGGAAGAGTAGGTGATCGAGAGAGCCTGGCTGGAATCTCCAGGCTCCCCGTGAGAAGGTGCTGCTTTAGCAGAGGTAGAATTGTACGCTCAGGAATCTTTTTCGGAACTGTGGCTGCTGGTCTCGTTTATCTTGATCGGAGCGGGCCTCTTTATCTCGATCTGCCGGAAAGCTACCGAGCGTTTTTCCAGGAAGGCCCTGCTTGAGAGGTCCGTCGACTGGGGGCCTGAGCGAGTGGAGCGATTCGCCAGATTCAAGGAAGATTACGAGGGTACGCTAGGCAACTTTGACATCGTTGTCCGTTGCGTCATCTCCTGCTGCTGGCTGCTTGGACGCCTGCCCGCTCTTGTGGCGGCATCTCCCGGCTTCACCTTGAATGCAGATCTGGGTATCTGCCTGGTTCTGCTGGTGCTGGAGATCTTCGTCTTGCAGGTGCTTGTTCTGGAGCTGTTCTCAGCGATCATCGGTCGGCTCTGGCCGGAGGCCTGGCTGGCTCGTTTTTCGAGGCTTATTCGTTTTTTACACTCCTGTTTTGGCCCTGCCAGGTGGCTCCTGGAGGGCATTCTGCGCCCGATTGCCAGGGTCTCCGGCCGTAGCTCACATAGGGATTCCGCTGATATTCTCGAAGAGGAGCTGCGTTCGAAGGCTGAAGAGGTTGAGCGTGAGGGGCTGCTCGAATCCGAGGAGATGGACATGATCGAGTCGATCATTTCTTTTGGAGATGTAGAAGTCTCGGAGGTGATGACGCCCCGTACGGAGATGATCTGCCTCGATCTCGATGAACCTCTCTCTGAGAATCTCGAGAAGGCGATCGAGTGCGCCCTTTCGAGAATACCGGTCTACAGGGAGAGTAAGGATAATGTTGTCGGCATCCTCTATGTGAAGGATCTCCTTCGGAGTCTCTACAGCAAGGAAGACATCTCTCTTGAGTCGCTCATTCGCAGTCCCTACCGTGTTAGCGGCGGGAAGAAAATCGACGACCTCCTTCAGGAGTTCAAGCAGCACCGTCTGCATATTGCCATTGTCATGGATGAGCATGGCGGCACCGAAGGCCTTGTGACCATCGAGGATGTGATTGAGGAAATCGTGGGTGAGATCAGTGACGAGTACGAACAGGAGGAGGAGCTGCTGCCCATCCAGCGGATCTCCGACGGGATGGTCAGCGTGGATGCCGCGGTTCACATCGATGATCTCAACGAGGAGCTGAGTCTTGGTATTCCTGAAAATGAGAATTACGACACGATCGGGGGGTTTCTCTTTTCAAGTATGGGCAGGATTCCGAAGGTCGGTGATACCTTCGCTCTCGAGGGCGTCCATTTCGAGGTGACCAGCGCCGATGGCAGAAGGGTTCATCGACTCGAGTTGCGGGTGCCGGAGAAGGATGGACGGGCAGATGATGGGAATGGAGAAGTTTGAAGGTCCGCCTCCTGCGGCGGAAGGCCAGGTGTTTTCAGAGGTGGTTTTAAGAGTTGAAACACAGGACCCTCGCGATTCCAATTCGTTGCGTCGACTATAGCAACACCAGCCAGATCGTCTCGATGTTCAGCCGGGAGGAGGGTCTTCTCGAGGGGATTGCCAAGGGCGCCCATCGGCCGAAGAACTCCTTCCAGGGCCCCTTTGACCTGGCTGTCATCTACGATGTTTCTTACCTGAAGCGAAACGCTTCAGGCCTGTCGATCATTGCCGAGGCCGAGGTGGTTGATGGCTGGCGGGGAATCAGGACCTGCTGGATGAGACATATCCTGGCCAGCCAGCTGGTCGAGTTTTTACGGGGGGTGAGTCTTCCCGCCGATCGGACTCCAAAGCTGTTTGACCTGGCGGCCAGGACCCTGGCTCATTTTTCAGGAGCCTCCCTCGACAGCTTGCCCTGGTATATGCTGCATTTCGAGATTCGAGCCCTCGACCTGCTTGGCTTCCTTGGCGGGGTCGATTCCTGCGCGGTTTGCGGTCTTCCCTGGCCGGGCGGTCGTCGTTCAGCCTTTTATAACTCGTTGGCCGGCGGCCTGGTTTGCCGCGGTTGCAACCACCAGGCCGACACTCCTCCAGGCGGCGCGATCACCCTGCCAGGCAGCGGGGTGCGGCTTCTGAAGGACCTCTCGGAGATGCCGGCGCCGCCTGAATCCAATGGCGTAGAGAAAAAAAATCTCAGGCAGGTGCATTCCTGTCTTGTTCACAGCTTTACCACGGTGTTGGAACGACCGCTCAAGATGTTAAGATATCAGGCCAGCTGGCTGTAGTGCCGCCGGCCTCGTGTTTTTGATCCTTTTTCAGGAAGGCCTTTGATGATTGCTCCAGGTCGAACTTTTGCGGGTCTGTTCTGCGTGCTGCTGGTATTCGGTTGCGCTGGATCGGAGATACCCGAATCGTCTGAAGATGCGAGGATTCGCGATGGTGGCACCGGCACGACCTGGTCTGCGGATGCAGGTTGGCTCCTTGCGGAAAAGGGAAAGTGGGGCGCCCCTGAAAGTTTACGTCTCGAGGCTCTGAAGGCCTTCGAGGCAGCAGCCTATGCCGACGCGCTGGAGGCCCTGATGGTCCTCTACAATTCTTCCGGGACCGCAGAGATGCGGGATCTGAGCTACTATCTCGGTGAGAGCCTCTACCAGCTGGGCCGGTACGAGGAAGCCATCGAGTACTTCAAGAAGGTCTACAAGGCTGACTTTCCTTCACCGGAACTCATCGACAAGTCCAGGAGGAGGGTTTTCACGATCGCCCTGGCCTACCTGCGGGGCAGAAAGACGAGAGATGTCCTGTGGGTATTCAATGTTCAGTCGCCGGAATACGGGATCGATCTCCTGCTCGATCCAGCCGAAGGTCTCATCACCGATAACCCCTATCTGTCGTTCGCGGATGATGCCAAGGTCGAGGTGGCTAATTACTATTTCGATCAGGGGCAGTATGCGGAGTCGGTCCCTCTCTATGACAGCATCCTGTCGATGACCGATAAGGAGTGGAAGGAGCTGGCATCATTCCAGGGAGCCCTGGCGGAATATTTTCAGGTGCGCGGCGCGGTGTACGATGAGAACAAGCTCCTGGAGGCTCGCAGGAGGTTTCGGGGCTATCTACAGCTATACCCCCGGGGTGAATATGTAGATCAGGTGAGAGAAAAGCTCAGCGAAATCAACGAATTGGAAGGGGAGAAGAACCTTAACATCGCCAGATTCTACCTGAGGGAGGACGAGCTGATGGCGTGTGACATCTATCTTCGACTCGTTCTCGACAGGTACCCCAATACCCTTGCCGCCCGGGATGCCAGGGAATTACGCAGGAGCCTGGAGACTACGGAAGAAACGGAGCTTCGGTGACCAGGATTCAAGTGACCAGCCTGTTGTTATTTTGCGCCTTGTTGCTTCCAATCCCGGGGTGTGGATACAGGCTTGGTGTTCAGACTCCTCCCGGGGTCTACCGCATCGCTGTTCCGACATTTACGAATCAGACCTTTCCCTTGCGGCGGGACATCGATACCGAGTTGACCTCCTCTCTGCGGCGGGAGATCCAGGGCCGGACGGCTCTGCGGCTGGTGGCTGACGGTGACTCCGATATGACCGTCTATGGCTGGGTCAGGGAATTTCGGGAGAGGGTGCTCGCCGAGGGAGAGCTTGACGAGAAGCTCGAGTCGATGGTTTCGATCCGTATCGATCTGAGGATCGAAGACTATGTCAACGGGACGGTTAGAGAGGAGACGGTGGTCGAGAACCAGCCGCTCTCGACATCCAGGGGGGAGAGCATCGATGCCGCCCGGGGGCGGGCAGTAGACAACCTTGCTGAAAAAATTCTTTTGAAGGTGGAGTCCTGGTAATTCCATGGCAGGCGGGACGGATAACATGATCGGCGAATCCGGAGGATTTGAGCTGGAGCTCCCGCGAGGCGGCAGCTGGAAGCTCGGCTCTCGCCCCGCCCTGATGGGCATCCTGAACTGCACTCCGGATTCCTTTTCTGATGGAGGGCGGTACGACTGCGCAGAGGCGGCGGTCCATGCGGCCTGCGGGATGGTGGAGAATGGAGCGGACATCGTGGATGTCGGCGGCGAATCAACTCGCCCCGGCGCCGACCCCGTCTCGGTGGATGAACAGCTCAATCGGGTGATCCCGGTGATCCGGGACCTCCGCCTGCGCTCCGATGTTCTCGTGTCCATCGATACCCGCGATCCGCGGGTAGGCCGTGCGGCCCTTGAGGCGGGAGCCGATATCATCAACGATGTCAGCGCCTGTGATGATCCTGGCTGGGTGCCTGTTCTCACGGAGCATCGTTGCCCGGTGATTCTCATGCACATGCGGGGAACTCCAGCCAGCATGCAGGAAAATACCAACTATCCTGCTGGGGTTTTGAATGAGATCTGCGAATTCCTCGAGAACAGGATCGAGTCCCTGGCCGCCGCCGGCATCTCCCGGGAGAGAATGATAGTTGATCCGGGGATAGGTTTTGCCAAGGAGGCCGGGCAGAACATGGAAATCCTGGCAGGCCTGCGCCAACTGAGCAGCCTTGGCCGGCCGGTTCTCTTTGGCGCCTCGCGAAAATTCTTTCTTGGGAATATTCTCGACGATGCAAGCGATCGAGGCCGCGATCCGACCGAAAGAGATATCGCGACCGTTGCGGCCAATATGGCCGCCGTGTTGCAGGGAGCCTCGATCCTGCGCGTTCACAATGTCCCCTATACGCGTGATCTGCTGGATGTTGCCGAGGCCATGCGGTTGGCGGCAAAACAGGGGCTCGCGCTGGATGCCCTGCAGGGATCGGGCGGGGGGGGTGCTTGAGTGCAGGAACTTTTTACAACCCTGTGGAGCTTGGTCAATTGGATCAGCCTGGAGTATCTCGCAGAGATCTTTGTGATCTTCCTGGTCATCTACGCTTTTCTGCGGTTCATGGAGGGGACCAGGGGCGAAGGAATCCTGAAGGGAATCGCTCTGTTGATGCTGACCTTTCCTATCCTCCTGGCGATCGTTGCCGAGCGGCTCAATATCATGGATCGCCTGTTGGTTATCATCAGGTTTTTCGGCGCCGCGGCGATTCCAGCCATCGTGATCGTAGTCCAGCCTGAGCTGCGGAGAGCCCTCGTTCGGCTTGGGCAGACCCGGCTGCTGGGAGTGTTTTTGAAGCGGGAGACCGAGGGGATTGTCGAGGAACTTGTCAGGGCTTCTTTCCGGATGTCGCGCCGGAAGATTGGCGCCTTGATCGCTATTGAGAGAGAGGTGGGGCTGAAGAACTATATCGAGCACGGGACCCAGATTGATTCGGTCGTTAGCAGCGGGCTGCTTTCCACCATTTTCTTTCCCGGGTCCGATCTGCATGATGGGGCCGTGGTGATTCGCGAGGACCGTGTCGCGGCTGCCGGCTGCCTCTTCCCTTTGAGTGATACTCCCGGGCTGGGTAATGTCATGGGTACAAGACACCGAGCGGGACTTGGAGTGAGTGAAGAGACCGATGCCATTGTCATTATTGTCTCCGAGGAGACGGGCGGTGTTTCCTTTGCCAGTAGAGGGCAACTGGAGAAGGTTGACGCGGAGAGGTTGCGTGAGTTGCTGCTGCGGCATTTCGTTGAATTAGAAGAGCCTGATGAGCTGTCCGATGTCGAGACGGTTCAGGATGGCACTGGCTCCAGGGTACGATAGTCATGAGGATTAAGAATTTCTTCCTGGCAAATTGGCGAACCAAGGCTGCCGCGTTGTTTTTTTCTGTGAGCATCTGGTTTGTGGCCTACCAGTCTGAGGCACAGCGATCGACACTGAAGTACAGGGTGCGTTTCGAATCGAGCGAACCCGGGAAGATGGCCATCGTGGGGTTTCGAAGGCCGGGTGAGACCGTGAGCTTGTTTCCGCCAAGCGGCGAACTGGAGGTCGAGGTGACCATCGAGGGGCCGCGTGAGCAGGTCGAGGAGATCAGGGCAGAGACGAGTGCCAATAAGTTCGTCATCCGGATTGAAAAAGATGATTCGACTCACGAGTTCAAGCAGGATGATTTCGGGTTTCCCCGGGATGGCGTCTCGGTCAGCAATTTCCAGCCGAAGCGCTTCCTCATAGAGCAGAGCGCCATCGAGGAACGAACGATATCCGCCTTGAAAAGTATCGTCGAGGTTCCGAACAAGAAAAGTGACGACAAGGTCAGTATCGAGGTCGATGGTCCCGAGGGCGGCCTCAGAATCAGGGGGCCGGTTTCGGTTCTGGACGGGGTTGGAGTGAAGGTCACGGTTCCGATGAACTTTCAGGGCCGTGCGGATGGGCTCTTTGATCTGCGGGTCCAGCCTGATACGGAGAAGGTTAAGCAAACGGTCCAGATATTGAAAAACTTTGATCTGGGGCCTGGTGTCAAGGCCGAGTGGGTCTGGTTTACTGACCCGGTAAGGATCCATGTAAGCGCTGTCCTGGAGGAGAGCCTGGACATATTTTCAGTCGACCGCGCCCGCCTCCTCTTTCAGTTGCCGCTGCTCAATGCTCCCTGCAGGGTAACACTGAAAGATGTGCCCCTGGGTACAGAGACGATTCCCGTTGCTTTCGAGGGCTCTCGAAAGCAGGTTCAGAAAATTCGAGACCTTCCCGAGATTACCCTCATCGTTCCCCCTCCGGCTGAGTTTGACGCTGAAAAGGGGGGCACCTTCAATTTCATCGAGTCGGATCTCCAGGTGAAGGGATTCCCTGGAGTGAATGTTCTCCAGCACGAGAGCAGGAAAGAGCAGCAGGCCTCTTTCTGGTCCTACGAAATCAAGGTGCTTGATGAAAACGAAAACAAGAAAGAGTAGAGACAGGTGAGCATCTTCGGCACCGATGGAGTACGGGGGCGGGCCGGCGAGGGTCTTCTCTCGGCGGATTCCGTCGCGAAAATATCTGCAGCCCTGGCCTCCGTTCTGCAGGAACGAGAGAACTTTTCATCCGATGTTGACTCGGCTCGCGGGCAGGCTGTCTATATCGGCCGAGACACTAGGGCTTCGGGCCCCGACCTGCTGGCCCAGCTTTCGGGCGGGCTGCTTGGCGCGGGCTTTGATGTCTGCGATCTCGGCGTACTGCCGACTCCGGGAATTGCCGAGGTGGCACGGTCAGCTGGGGAGTGCTGCCTGGCGATCGTTCTGTCAGCATCACACAATCCCGCCGAGGACAATGGTATCAAGCTGCTCTCTTCTTCAGGATCCAAGGTCTCTGACCGGTTTGAAGATGAGCTTTCGGCCAGATTTTCTGAAGGTGTGCCGCCTGCCGAGCCAGGCTCCAGTGGGGTACGAGACCTGTCAGGAGAGGCGCGTAGGCTCTATGCCGAATATCTCGTATCGTGCTGTCCTGATGGGCTTGATGGCCTGAAGGTCTGTCTCGATGCGGCCAACGGCGCCGCCAGTGGTATCGCGGCAGAGGTCTTCCTGGGCCTGGGGGCGGAGGTTCGTGCCATCGGCGACCAGCCGGATGGCACGAATATCAACTTGGGCTGTGGAGCACTCTATCCGGACGCTCTCGCGGCAGATGTGAAAGAGTCGGGTTTTGACATAGGCTTCTGTTTCGACGGAGATGCCGACAGGATGATTCCGGCCAGCGGAACCGGTAGGATTTTTGACGGAGATCTCGTTCTCGCCCTGGGTGGACGACACTATCAGGATGCGGGGAAACTTCCCGGGAAGGCGGTCGTGGGTACGGTGATGTCCAACATCGGCCTGGCCCGGTCTCTTGAAGATGCCGGCATCTCGCTGATCAGGGCCCAGGTCGGGGACCGGAACGTGTTCAAGGAGATGGTCGCGGGCGGGCACCCTGTTGGCGGCGAGCAGTCGGGGCATATTATCTTCAGAGACCACTCTTCTACTGGAGACGGGATCCTTGCGGCGATCAAGTTGCTGCAGTTCCTGCAGGGCTACGGAATGAATCTCGATCGGGGGGCGGAGATCATGACGGCCTACCCCCAGGTTCTCAAGAATGTCAGGGTGCGGGAGAAGGTCGAGCTTGAAACTGTGGAGCCGGTGCGGGAAATCGTTGCAGATGTCGAGCAGCGCCTGGGGGTCGAGGGTAGGGTCCTGTTGCGATATTCAGGTACCGAGTCGTTGCTGCGGGTTATGTTAGAGGGGCCGGAACAGCAGTTGGTGGACCAGCTCTGTGATGATATCTGCGGTGTGGTTGAGGACTCGCTTGGAGATTGATGGGAGTTCTCCCCGGGACCGGGTTGGCGGGTGTTGCCAGGAACTGTTCACGCGAACGCATCACTGATGGACCTGCGTGGCGACCACCCCTATAATGCAGCGCTTGCGGTGGTGGGGGAATTGGTAGCCTGTCGAACTTTCTGGAGACTGCGGATGTTCAGTGGATCCTATGTAGCTCTTGTAACACCTTTCAAAGATGGGAAGGTTGATCTTGAACGATTAGGGGCTCTTGTCGATTTCCATATCGAGTCGGGCACGAATGGGCTGGTGCCTTGCGGGACCACAGGAGAATCCGCGACACTCTCCCACAAGGAACACGAGCTGGTCATAGAGTTCGTTATCGAACGAGCGGCGGGAAGAATTCCGGTCCTTGCCGGCACCGGGTCCAATTCAACCAGCGAGGCTGTCAGCCTGACTAAATCAGCCCAGGCGGCCGGTGCCGACGGTGCTCTCGTCATTACGCCTTATTACAACAAGCCTCCCCAGGAAGGGCTCTACAGCCATTTTGCCGCTATAGCTCATGAATGCGAACTTCCTGTCGTTCTCTACAATGTCCCCGGGCGTACCGGCATTGACCTGTTGCCGCAAACGGTAGGGCGTCTTGCAGCTATCGAGAATGTAGTCGCAGTCAAGGAGGCCAGCGGCTCGATTGATCGCACTGTGGAAATACTTGGTGAATGTGACATCACCGTTTTGAGTGGGGATGATTCACTGACCTTGTCCCTGATGGCTGTCGGTGCCAGCGGCGTGATTTCTGTCGCCGCCAACGTGGTTCCGGCTCAAATGGCTGAGCTGGTCCAGCTTGCCTCGGCCGGCGAGGTTGCCGCCGCCAGCAGGCTGCATCATCAGCTCTACCCGCTCATGAAGGCGCTCTTTGTCGAGACGAGTCCGATCCCTGTCAAGGCCTGCCTGGAGATGCAGGGACTTATCGGGGGAGAGCTTCGCCTGCCTCTTGTGGGTGCCGAGGAGGACACGCGAACGCTGCTGCGCGGAATCCTTGAAGGTCTTGAAATCAGCGCCTGAGGAATATTCGGCAGATCGATCAGCTTTTTCGGTCTCCGGCTTTCCCGTCTCCGGCTTTTCCGTCTCCGGGGAAGAAGATCTTTCGCTCGAGATGCGGCTTGTAGTCGCTCCACTGGCCGCTGCCCTTGTGGGCCCCTGGCCGCTCTCCCTCGAGATTGTTTTCGATTGAGTCGAGGGTCGCCATCTTGGAGTCCAGGTTGTCCATGTAGTGAAAGGCGATTGCTTCAGGCGTCATGGGGCGTTTGAGGGCGCCGTATTCAAGCAGGCCATGATGGCTCGCGATGATGTGCTGGAGCTGGAGCAGGAGATCTTCCGGGAAGCCTGGGATCGAGTCGGCTTTTTCTTTCACCATGAGGAGTCCGATTCCAATGTGCCCGATGAGTTGCCCTTCGTCCGTGTAGCTGAAATTTTTGCGAAAGGAGAGCTCTCTGCATTTTCCGATGTCGTGAAGGACGCAGCCGGCCAGCAGGAGGTCGAGGTTGAGATTCTGGTAGCGGCCGGCTATGTTCCGGGCCAGCTCGCAGAGGGAGAGTGTATGTTCGAGAAGTCCGCCGATGTAGGCATGGTGAAGGCTCTTTCCCGCAGGACAATGGCTCAGCGCGAAGAGGAGATCGTGGTCCCCGAGGAAGGATTCGAGCAGACTCTTCAGGTGCTCGTCTTCCAGCGACTGAACGACGCCCTGCAGCTCTTCGAGCATCTCGTCTTTCCCTCTCTCGGAAGCAGGGAGGAAATCTTCGTACAGGATGTCTTGTGGGTCGAGCCGGGTGATTGAATCGACAATGAGCTGGCGATTGTTCTGGAATTCCTCCACCCGTCCGTTGACCAGGACAAAGTCGTCAATTGAGAAGGACTTGTAGATGGCCTGATCGGCATCCCACCGGATGGCTCTGATGGTCCCGGTCTTGTCCCTGAGATTCATCTGGATGAAATACTTCTGGTTACGGGTCTGCTTGAAGTTGGAACTTTCGACAAGGTAGGTTCCCTCTGTGACCCTGTCGCCTTTTCTAAGAGCCTGGATCCACTGCGTGGAGTCAGCCCCAGGGCTGCCGTCTGAATTGTCGTTGGGAACTGTAGTCATAGTCGGAGTATATTAATCGCCGATTCTAAGCCCGCAACCCCTTTTATTAAACATACCTTAACCTGCTTGTTTGTATGGGCTTACGAAGTTTACTTGTTGCCGGTCCTGTAATCGAGTTACAATCTCACTTCGCAGGTGTGCCACGAACAAGCCTGGCTTACCGCAGGTTCGTTGCCCTGCGTTTTCAAACCGGGACGGCGGGCGGCCTGCGAGTCGTCAGATTGAAGTGAAGTGAAGAGCCTTTTCAAGGCGATATGCAAGAAATGGAGCGCGAAGCTTTGGCAGTTCAACAGGGTAGTTTTTTGTTCGCTATTTGTCTGCTGTTACTGGGGTTAGGGGGCAACAATCCGGCCTGGGCTCAGGATGAGCCTGTCGAACCTCCGGCAGAACAGGCTGCCGAAAAAAAACCAGGCAGGGCATCGGCTGGCAGGGATTCGATTGCCACTCTGGACAAGGTCCATCTTTCCGATGGATCGATTCAGCACGGTAAGGTAGCTGAGTTGGGTGGAAATACGATTTCCCTCGAGTACCGTGGCGCGGCAAAAAGAATTCCGAAGGCTCTGGTCGACAAGATTGTTTTTTACGAGGGACGGAGGTCGCAGCAGAAGCTCGACACCGACCTGGTCATTCTCAAGGTCAACGAGCACAGGGTGCCCTGCAAGATTCTCAAGGAGAGCGGGGTTGAGATTCGTGTCGAGTTGGCAAACGGGGCAAAGACGACCTACCGTCGTGATCAGGTGCTCCGGGTCCATTATCGAAATCAGGTGCTCAACTCATCATCTGACTATTATACGGTTGACCTGGCCCAGCAGATGGACCAGGCGATTCGGCTCATCGTCAACGGTGAGGAGAACCGTGCCGCCCAGGCTGAGAAGTTCCTCGTTCAATGTGGAGTTTTTGCTCTCGGCAAGGTTCAGGGGGCGCTCGCGAGTTTTAAAGATGCCGGGGAGCCTGAGAAAAAAAGGATCCAGGGTTCGTTTGTCAGGATTTTGCACGTCCATGAGCTCAAGAAAGTCGTGACCGATTCCATGGAGGCATCGGAGCCTCGGATCTACGAGGAGTTGACCTATGGCGGTCTTGAGACCAGGGAGTCACTTCTCAAGGTTCTCTATCCAAAGTTCACGGATGAGTCCGTACCCCTTGCAAAGTACATCATCTCGAACGAGCAGGAGGATGTGCGTTTGCGTTCTCTCTCTGTCGAGATTCTGCGGCGGCTGAATTGCAACAAGGCTCTCCTGGAGATCTACAATGACTCCAGTCGCGAGTTGAAGCTCGTCTCATCCGTAGCTCTTGTTAGAAACAGGATTTTTTTCCCTGTCCCAACTCTCCTGGAGGCTCTCGAGGTAGGGGGAGAGGGTAATTTCAAGATCAGGGCGCTTGCGGCAGGGGTGCTCAGGGACTCTACCAGGCAGAATTTCGGGTTTAAGGCCGAGGGCACTCCTGAGGCACGGGCCAAGGCGCTTGAGAAATGGCGACGGTGGTGGGAGGAAAATACCCAGCAGTATCGCGCCAGGTCACTCCTTGTTCTCAACAACAGGGCCATTGAGACCGATGCTCGCAAGGAGAGCCGGGAGTTCTGGCTGCAGGCCCACCAGTTCTGGATGGCGGGGCGATTTGACCGGGCTGGAACTTATCTTCGTGAAGCCCGTAGAAAAGATCCCAGCTTTCTCAAAGCCCATGTCAGCTATGCAACTCTGCTTTATTCCGAGCTGTCCAGGGTCGAGGAGGTTGCCGAGCGCAAGGCTGCGATGATTGCCGAGGCTGGGCAGATTCTGAAAGGGCTTGTCGACAGCGCGTTGCCTGATGCCGCCGGGCAGGATCTTCACTGGATACATTTTGAATATGGCAATGTCCTGCGGCTGCAGGGCAAGCACAAAGAGGCCTTGCGCCAGTATGAAAACAGCTTCGGACTTGATCCCTCCAGCATCGCTTCCGTCCTCGGGATCGCTGACAGTCACTGGGCTGTTGCGACCGGACGGAACGAGCTCTCCAAGGTTGAGAGGAAGCTGGAGATGCAATCGGCTCTCGAGGGCTACTCGCTTGCTGAAAAGAAGATTGTTGAGTCGATGGGAAACATTCAGGTTATGAGCGCCGTGGATATTCCCCAGCTCGACACCCTGCCTTTTGAGAGACGGGCGCATAATCGGAACGCCCTGGCGGTTCGCGAAGAGCTCGAGAAGGAGGGGATTCGGCTCTTCATAAAGAAAGCCAGGGTCTATCGTCTGCAGGAGGATCCAAAGAAGGCTGTGGTGGCTCTTCGGCAGGGGCTGGAGACTCTCAACGCAAGCACAGAGCTCAAGGACAAGAAACCCATCGAGGCTGATCTGCGGGCAATGCTCGGAGTCGTCTATGAATCGATGGGGCAGGAGGTCCTGGCTGTGAAAGAGTACCTGAAGGTCGTCAAGCATCTTGACCGAACCAACCAGGTCTGCCGCCGGGGCTACGAGCGGCTCAGGAAACGGCTCCAGAAAAAACAAGCGACAGCCTCGCGCGGCTGAGCTTTGACCCGCACTGGAATTTCGGACGCCTTCAAGGGCAGTCTTTTCAGCTTGTCCTCGGTGGGAGTGTTTCTATAATCGACGCTTCGATATAAATCCGCGTCCGCTCCCCGGAGCGTTTGTATAGAGCGAGCCCTCTCTTGAAGATTCACGAATACCAGGCGAAAGAAGTACTTGCCGCGGCTGGCGTTCCCGTTCCGCCCGGAGAGGCTGTAGATACGGTGGATGCTGCGGTCGCTGCTGCGGAGGCTCTTGGCGGGAGCCTGTGGGTGGTGAAGGCGCAGATCCACGCCGGCGGAAGAGGAAAGGGAGGAGGGGTCAAGCTCGCCTCCAGTCTCGAAGAGGTCAGGGAGTATAGCGATGCCATTCTCGGTATGCAGCTGGTTACGCCCCAGACTGGCCCCGAAGGCCGTGAGGTGAAGAAGATCCTGGTCGCCGCGGCCTGCGATATTGCCAGCGAGTTCTACGCCGGGATCGTACTCGATCGCCAACTGGGACTCCCGGTGCTGATGGTGTCTGCCGAGGGCGGCATGGATATCGAGGAGGTCGCCGCCAGCACTCCCGAGAAGATTTTTAAAGTCAGCTTCGATCCGGGAGGCGGGCTCCCTGCGGATGAAGCCCGGGAGGCCGCGGGTAAGCTGGGCCTTGAGGGCGGGTTGGTCGAGGAGATGGCCGAGTTGCTGCAAAAGCTCGCGCGGTGCTACCTTGATACGGATGCCAGCCTTGCCGAGATCAATCCCCTGGTCAGAACCACAGATGATTCTCTGCTGGCTCTCGATGCGAAGTTCTCCTTCGACGACAACGCCCTCTTTCGCCATCCGGAGCTCGTCGAGTATCGGGATCCGGCAGAAGAGGATCCACTCGAGACCCGGGCCTCGAAATTCGGCCTGAGCTATATCAAGCTCGATGGTCAGATCGGGTGCATGGTGAATGGCGCGGGACTGGCGATGGCGACGCTTGATATCATCAAGCACTTTGGCGGAGAGGCCGCCAATTTTCTCGATGTAGGAGGAGGCGCCACGACGGAGAAGGTGACGGAGGCTTTCAAGATCATCCTGGAAGATTCCGATGTGAAGGCCATCCTGGTCAATATCTTTGGCGGGATCATGAAGTGTGATGTCATCGCGGAGGGCATCATCGAGGCCGCCCAGACCATCGAGCTGAGGGTTCCGGTGGTCGTTCGGCTGGAGGGAACCAATGTAGAGAGAGGCCGGGAGCTCCTGGCGGGCTCAGGGCTGGATCTCATCTCTGCGCCGGGTCTCCCGGAGGCCGTCGAGTCAGTCGTTGCACAGGCAAAGGGAGGAGCTGGCAGTTGAGCATCCTTGTCGATAAGAACACGCGTCTCCTGGTCCAGGGTATAACCGGTCGAACTGGAACCTTTCATACGGTCCAGGCCGTCGAATATGGAACGACTGTCGTTGCCGGAGTCACTCCGGGCCGGGGGGGGGAGGCTGTAGAGGGCATCCCCGTTTTTGATAAGGTAGCTGAGGCGGTTGCCGCAACATCGGCGAACGCATCTGTGGTTTATGTCCCGCCAGCCTTTGCCGCGGACGCGGTACTCGAGGCGGCGGAGGCGGGATTGGAACTCGTGATCTGCATCACGGAGGGAATTCCTGTCCTGGATATGGCCCGGGTTATGAAGACTCTCAAGAGCGACTATCCGGGGACCCGCCTGGTCGGGCCGAACTGTCCCGGAGTCATTACACCCGGCGAGTGCAAGATCGGCATCATGCCGGGATACATACATTCTCCCGGAACTATCGGTGTCGTGTCACGCAGCGGCACTCTCACCTACGAGGCTGTTCACCAGCTGAGCGAGGCGGGGCTGGGGCAGACGACCTGCCTGGGAATCGGAGGTGACCCGATCATAGGTACCACCTTCGTCGATGCCCTGAAGCTTTTTGAGGAGGATGACGCAACCAGGGGTGTTCTCATGATTGGGGAAATCGGCGGGACAGCTGAAGAAGAAGCGGCGGAGTTCATCGCAGCCAATATGTCAAAGCCAGTGGCTTCCTTCATTGCCGGCAGAGGTGCGCCTCCGGGAAAGAGGATGGGGCACGCCGGAGCCATCATCTCAGGCGGCAAGGGGACCGCTCCCGAGAAGGTTGCGGCCCTCGAGGCCGCGGGGGTGCAGGTGGCCCTTACCCCGGACCGCCTTGGCGAGACGATGGCAGGGATGCTCACCTGAGCTCGCCGTCCCGGCAGTCCTGAGCGGGTGTCTTAACGTGTCTTGCCCCGGGTCTTTTTCCGCGTTTTCGCGGTGCTCTTCTTGCCTGCCCTGGGGGAGGTCTTTTTTCGTTTCGCTGGTTTTTGAGGGGCAGCGTCGGCTTTGTCCTCATCCTCCGGGGTGGGGGAGATGATTCCCTCAAATCGGGAGAGGAAGTCGGGGCCGGGGTTCTCAACTTCAAAATGGTAGAGCAGGAAGTGGAGCAGGCGGATGACCTCCGGCCTGGCCTCCGGCAGGGAGTGGGCCAGTTCGCGGACCATTTCCGGGCTCTCACGCAAGGCCTCCAGGAAGGCGCGTTCCTCCTTGTTGACCTCCATTCGTGAAAGGGAAGCGGCCGAGTCCGGGTCAGCCGGGTTTCTCTCGCGGTAGCTGAGCCCCTTGTACGGATAGGGGATCTCTTCATCGAGGAGGTATTCGATCGTAACGCCCAGGTTTTTCGCGATGCGAAAGATCACCCCTCCGCGCGGAGAGTTCTGTCCGGATTCAATCTTGGAAAGCGCGCTCGGGGTTATTTCGCAGAACCTCGCAAGATCCTGCTGGGAGATGGAGCGGTCGCGCCGAAGATTCATGATCTTGCGCCCAGTCTGCATAGTATCCTCCAGGCTTTGTCCACCGAACCTGTCCGCCCAACTCCAGGGGCGGTACCGGGATTATTCTATTGGTCATGAGTTTGAACAAAAGATATTTATTTCTATCAGTCATATTCCCGGATCCTCCTGTTGGGCTTTTAGCTCCTGAATCCAGGCGGGTTTTTCTCGCTACAGGTCTCCTGCCAGGCCTGCTTTCAGGGTCTGTTGGCGCTTTGAACATCGATGACAGCCCCGGGAAGATCGAATAACATGCTCTCCACGTTACTTACACGCGTAGCCAATGGGGGATAGCTGTTGTCCTTTGATTCGATAGAGAATGATTTTGCCGACAACCTGCCGGATGATGTTTCCGGACGCCCGGTTTCCGAGGTTCTCGTCGAGATGGCTGAGATCCTTCGGCAGGCCCAGTCGGTCCTGATTGCTACTCATGTAGGGCCGGATGGGGACGCGATCGGCAGCTCGGTCGGCCTGGCACTTGGCCTCAAGAGCCTTGGCAAGGAAGCCCGCATCTTCAGCGGAAGCTCGGTAGATGGCCGCTTTGAGGGCATCATTTCCGCTGGCTCCGTCGAGACGGTGGATGAGGAGGGCGCGTCCCGTCTTGCCGGGCAATTTGACCTTTGCGTACTCCTGGATACAAGCGAGCCTGCTCGAGCCGGTGTTCTAGAGGGGGTTATCTTTGCGCCGGGGCAGAAGAGAATCTGTATCGATCATCATCTTCTTTCCGGGGAGTATTCTTTCGATTCGCACCTGGCGGTAGAGAGCTCTCCAGCTACAGCGTGCCTGGTTCTCTGGCTGCTTGATGAGCTTGATGTTACCGTCGAGGATGATATTGCGAGAGCTCTGTGGCTGGCGCTGGCGACGGATACCGGCTGGTTTCGTTTTTCTAACGCCGGCCGGCTCGCCTTTCAATGCGCCGAGAGACTTCTTGAGGGCGGTCTCGATTCCGAAGAGTTGTACGGCCTCATCTACGGATCCCGAAGCGAGCAGAAGACCCGCCTCTGGGGGAAAGTGCTTCTGGAGCACCAGCTAGCTCTTGATGGCCGCCTGGTCTGGAGCGTTGTTTCACGGGAGACCCTGGCTGAGACGGGGGCCGTCCGGGAGGACCTCGATGGGGCTATCGACCTCCTCAAGGGTGTCAAGGGCGTCCATGCTGCCGCCCTGCTGTCGCAGCTGGATGAGGGGTCCTTCAAGGTCAGCTTGAGATCTGTAGAAAGTTTAGATGTCGAGCGGGTCGCGCGTGAGCTGGGCGGTGGGGGACACGCCAAGGCCGCGGGCTACAGCGCCACGGGAACCGCGCAGGAGATACTCGATACTCTCAAGGACGTTCTCAACACAGAGCTCGACGAGTAGTTGCCGCGGGAGTCTGGGCGCTGGCCTCTGACTTTAAAACCAGGCCTGGCAGCTCTCAGAAAGTGGACTCAAACTCTTCGAGGTCTTCGAGATCTTCAGAGTCTTCCAGGTTCTCAAGCTCTTTTGCGAGAATCTGGAAGCGATCCTGGTAGAGCCTGTAGCGTGGATCTTCTCTGAGGTTGGCCAGGTCAGGGTCTTTCTTCATGTGATCGAAGTTGTCGTAGCCGAGCTCGAAAGCGCAGTCCAGCGCCATGACAGCATCGTCTATTTCGCCAAGAAGGCTGTGGCTGCAGGCGAGGTTGTAGTAGAAGCAGGGGTCCTCCGGGTAGAGGTTGACCAGGATCTGGTCGGTTTCGAGTCCCTTGCGGTGCTTCTTCAGGCGCGAGTAGATGTGTCCCAAGGAGACCAGTAGTCCGAGCTCCTTCTTGGTGTAGTTCGGAGTGTCCAGGGCTTCCCAGTTGACCTTTTCGAGAGCGATTTCCAGCAGAGACATCTCGAATTTGAGGCCGAGCGTATCGAGACCAAGGATCTCATCCACTTCCTCGGGCAGGTCAATCTCTTTCCAGGACCATTGGTTCCAGAACGATTGGGGGGTGTGCATTGGCTGTTATTCTTTTGCCTTCTGGGGGGCTCAAGCTCTTCTGATAAGTTTGCTGAGGAAGCGCCCGGAGTTCCGATGTCCGCAAAAGCGTCCATGGCGCTTAAAGCACTTACGACTTCCTCAAAACATTCTACCACCACTGAGAATCACCGCAAGAACCCCTCTTGGCATGTTGGCAGTTCGGCAGGCTTGACTTGCGTCGTAGACGGACTACTATCGCCAGATGAAATCATTAAGTGGAGTCGCAGCAAAGACATGCGTTGGCTACCGGTAGTAAAGACGGAAAATGGTGAGAGCTCCATCCAGGAGCGCTCCTCGGAAGGATCCCGTATCGGCGAGGGTTTGCTGACGGAGGGTTCCTGCGATGAACTCGCGGCCAGCCCTGGAAGCGAAATGACCGCCGGGACGCCTCTCGACCGGAGGGTTTATTTCGAGGTCTTCGGTTGTCAGATGAATAAGCTCGATGCAGAGCTGATGCTCGGAGTCCTCAACGAAGATGGCTACGAGCTTACCGATGATCCCCGGGATGCAGGCGTCATTCTCTACAATACCTGCGCGATTCGGGAGCAGGCCGAGAACAGGGTTTTTTCGAAGCTGGGGAATTTGAAGGGATTGAAGGAGAGCCGTCCCGACCTGGTGATCGGGATGCTCGGTTGCGGAGCCCAGAACCATCAGCACGACATTTTTCGCCGCTATCCCCATGTGGGTATCGTCTGCGGGCCGGGTGAATTCCTGCGTCTGCCCCAGCTCATTGACCAGGCCCGGGAGGAGGGGCAGGTTGCAGCGCTGGATCTCGACAAGCCGGTGCGGTTCGCTCGTACGAAAAATCTTGGCCCAAGGCCTCATCACGCTTTTGTGTCGGTGATGCGGGGTTGTGACATGGCCTGCACCTATTGTGTTGTGCCCTCCACCCGAGGCGCTGAGGTCAGCCGTCCGGTCAGCGAGATCATCGAGGAGGCCGATGCGCTTGTCGCTTCCGGCGTGAAGGAAATTACGCTTCTCGGGCAAACAGTGAACTCCTACGGTAAGCGCCTGGCTCCCGGTCGAAGGATCGGGCTGCAGCATGTGCTCTGCGGTTTGAACCAGCTGGACGGACTGGAGCGGATTCATTTCATCACCTCCCATCCTCGCTTCATGAACCGGGAGCTGGTTGAGGCTATGGGGGAGCTCGACAAGGTGTGCGAATACCTGCATCTGCCGGTGCAGTCGGGCTCGGATGATGTTCTGCGGCGTATGCTGCGCTCCTATACCATGAAGCACTACCGGAAGGTCATCGATGATTGCCGGCAGCTGGTTCCCGGCATCGCGCTTGCTACGGATGTCATCGTCGGCTTCTGTGGTGAGACAGATGCCGAGTTTGCCGAGACCGTCAAGCTGCTTGAGGAGGTGCGTTTCAACGGCGCCTATATTTTCAAATACTCCGAACGTCCCGGAACCCCCGCTGCCGAGTTCGCGGATGATGTTCCTGAAGAGGTCAAGCGTGAGCGAAACCAGGTCCTGCTTGAAATCCAGAGACGTATCAGCCTTGAGCTCAACAGCGAATCCATCGGCCAGGAAACCGAGGTTCTGGTTGAGGGGGTGAGCAAGAAGGACAAGACGCGTTGGAGCGGCCGCAACCGCAAGCACCAGATTGTCGTCTTTCCGATCCAGGGAGACGAGAACCTTGTCGGCCAGCTCGTCAACGTAAAGGTCAGGGATGTGACATCTGTCGTGCTGGTAGGGGAGCGTCCCGGGGAGGAGAGCTGAGTGGCCGACTCCCGTCCTAATCCAGAATTCATGGTCGAGGCGCTTGAGCTCGCCCTGGGGGGGCTGGAGAGCGTCTCCCCCAATCCTCTCGTCGGGGCTGTCGTTGTGCGCGGAGGGAAGGTCATCGGCCGCGGATTTCATCGTGGGTTTGGTCGTCCTCATGCTGAGAGGGAGGCTCTGAGGGCGGCGGGCAATGCCAGGGGGGCGGATCTCTATGTCACCCTTGAGCCATGTGCTCACCATGGAAAAACTCCTCCCTGTTGTGAAGCTGTCCTGGAGGCGGGAATCAAGCGGGTCTTCTTTTCAGCTTCCGATCCGAATCCCGAGACTCGCGGCAAGGGGCCGCGGCTTCTGCGGAAGGCGGGAGTGGAGGTCCGCGGGGGCCTTCTTCGAAAAGAGGCTCTGTCTCAGAACGCGCCCTATTTTTTCTGGAGAGATAAAGGCAGGCCATGGGTCGTGCTGAAATGGGCCATGAGCCTCGATGGGAAGATAGCTACGGCCGGGGGTGAATCTCAGTGGATCACCGGCGCGAAGGCCCGCGCCAGGGGACACTCTCTGCGCAGGCGGGTGGACGCGGTGCTGGTGGGCACCGAGACGGTCCTGGCGGATGACCCCCTCCTGACTCCAAGGCCAGCCGCCGGCCGGGCTCCGCTCAGGGTGATCCTTGATCGCAGGGGGCGTCTGCCAATGAAGCTCAAGCTCTTGTCCCCTCCCCGGGTAGCGGGCAGGGGGCGGCGTCTCTACGTCAGCGTTCCCGGAGCGAATAGCTCCAGGCGCCTTGGTGAGCTCGAACGCCGGGGGGTGGAGACTCTCCTGCTGCCTTCGGCCGCCGCCGGACTCGACCTCGGCTTGCTGCTGGCTGAGCTGGCGAAGCTGGAGGTTACCCAATTGCTTGTAGAGGGCGGCTCCAGGCTTGCCGGAGCCTTCCTTCGGGACGCCCTGGTCCAGGAGATTGCCGCCTTCGTCGCGCCGAAAATTATCGGCGGAGAAGACGCCCTCTCGCCTGTTGGGGGTGAGGGCTTCAGGAAGTTGAAGGAGTCTCTTTCTCTCTCTGACCTGCGGCACGAGGCGCTTGGAGGCGATCTTTTTCTGAGCGCGAAGGTTCGACCAGCCGGGAGCGCCCGCTGATCCAGTTGTTTGCTCTAAGGCTTTGCAGGAAAAAGGCTTGGGCTGAATGCAACGGTCTCTGCCCGGGTTCGTCTTCAATAGCGGTTGATTTGGCTGCGGAGGAAGTTTTTTTGAGACAAGGGACTCGAATTTTATGATGAGTTTTGTTTAAATAACCGACTTTGAAAAACCACCGGAGCAGTAGGCTATACCCTTCGAGGCAGAGGGGGAGTCTGTGGAGATTAGCTCATGATCAAGGTAGAGAATATTACCAAAACCTACGGAGCGACGGTCGCCGTAGACGACGTCAGCTTTGAGGTCGGGCCGGGTGAGATCCTCGGCTTCCTTGGGCCCAATGGAGCCGGGAAGTCGACGACGCTGAAGATTATAACCTCCTACGTGGTAGCAGATTCCGGCAGCGTCTATGTGAATGACATAGAGGCTCTTGATAACCCCATGGAGGTGAGGAAGGCTATTGGCTATCTGCCTGAGAGCACCCCGCTCTATATGGATATGCAGGTTATTGAGTACCTCGAGTTTGTCGCCCGGGTTCGACAGATGTCGGGAGCCGAGGCCAAGTCGGCAATCGACCGGGTTATTGAGATGGTGGGCTTGCGCCGCATGCTGCGCAAGAACATCGGGCACCTCTCCAAGGGCTACAAGCAGCGGGTAGGCATAGCCCAGGCGCTTTTGCATGATCCCGGAATCCTGATCATGGACGAGCCGACCAGCGGCCTCGACCCGCACCAGATTATCGAGATCCGAGAGCTGATCAGAACCCTTGGAAAAGAGAAGATGATCATTCTCTCCAGTCACATTCTCCAGGAGATCTCGGCCATCGGAACTCGCATCATGATTATCAAGGATGGACGGATCGTGGCGGATGACACCCCGCAGAACATGCAGCGATCGCTCGGAGACAAAACGGGCTTCCGGGCCAGGGTCCAGGGACCCGCGGAAGAAGTCGCTGCCGCTTTGAAAGGGCTCGATGGAGTTAATTCCGTTGAGATCACCGCCGGCGGCGGAGCTGATACAGAGTTCCGGCTGCTTACGAGCGCGGGGGAGGATATCGGCTCCAGGGTTTTCAAGGCTGTCGCCGGAAAAGGCTGGGAGCTCTCCGCCTTGTCGCCGGATGAACACAGCCTCGAGGACGTCTATCTCGAGTTGACCAAGGATGCCGCCTCCACAGGCCCTGCCGATAATGGAGCGGCGGCCCAGTTGCCAGAGTCTCCGGCCGGAGAACCAGAGGCTGCTGCCGTGGTACAAGACGCGATTTCAGAAGAGTCTGGAGACGACGCCCCGGCTCAAGAGCAAGAGGAAGCCTGAGAACCATGCGAAATATCCTGACAATCTATCGTCGCGAGGTGGCGGCCTACTTCAACTCGCCGATCGCCTACATTTTCATGATCCTGTTTATCTTCATTCTCTCGTTCCTCTTCTTCGTTTTCTTTCCCTTCTTTTCCCAGACCAATCCGGATCTCAGGAACTTCTTCTTCTGGTTCCCCTGGGTGCTGTCGATCTTCATTCCCGCTGTCACCATGCGCCTGTGGAGTGAAGAGAGACGTTCGGGAACGATTGAGTTGTTGTTGACCTGGCCGCTGCAGGCTTGGGAGGTTGTTGTCGGTAAATACCTGGCCGGCCTGTTCGTTATCGCGATCAGCCTCATCCTGACTCTCGTTGTGCCGATGAGCCTCAGCTCGTCGGTGAGTTCGTTAGATTGGGGGGTTGTCTTTACCTCTTACCTGGGGGCGCTGCTGATTTCGAGTGTCTATATCGCCCTGGGGTCCTGGGCCTCCACGCTGACGAACAACCAGATTGTTTCTCTGCTGATCGCCATCGCTTTTTCACTTGTGATGGTTGGAATCGGTTACCCGCCGGTGGTGAAATTCCTCAACGCCCTTCCGGGGCTCGGGAACTTCATTGGCTGGTTCGGGACGGACTCTCATTTTCGCGAGTTTTCAAAAGGACTTATCAATCCCGTCGGACTGATCTACGGCTTCAGTCTTACGGTTTTCTTCCTGGTGCTGAACAACCTGTTCGTTGAAGGCAGGAAGTTCTAAGGAGGAGTTAATATGGCTGACAGCAGACAATATCGAAAAAAATACTATATCAACAGCGGCATCAGTCTCGTCCTTCTGCTCGCGGTTCTCTCCATGTTGAGCATTACCGCCGACGAGACCAGCGGCCTCAAGATGGATTTTACCAAGGATGGTCTCTACACGATCTCCGACGCTACAAAGGACATCTTCGGGCAGTTAGAAGACAAGGTGAAGATCACCTATTACTGCAGTGAAGAGCTGCCGAGCTTTCTTGCCACCATCGTCAGGGATACCGAGGACCAGTTCGAGGAGCTGAGGAAGATCTCGGGAGGGAAGCTGAGGTTTGAGATCGTCAATCCCGATGATCTCGCGGATGAAGCGGCCGCGGCGGCTACTGACGCATACATGGCCGATTACGATAAAGAGAACTACGAGGCGCTGGAGGAGCCGGAGCCGCCCATGGATATCCAGGCGATGATGGCAGGCCGTCAGCGCGAGAGTCCTGAAAATATCAGGAAGAGGCGCCAGGCGAGGGCCAAGGAGAGAGCCAGCGCTACAAAGAAGAGCGAGGATGAGGCGTACCGGGAGATCCTCCTGGCCGAGTTCAAGCAGAGGGAGCTTCGCTCCCTGGCCGAGGTGGGCGTCAATCCCTACATCGTCCCCGACCGCACGGCCAACTCGGTGAAGCAATTGAGAGTCTATAGTTCGATCAAGATAGCCTACCTTGACCGCCCGGCGGAGGTGATTCCGTTTCACAGCTCTCTGGAGAGTCTTGAATACGAGTTGGCCTATCGGATTGTCAAGGTTACGCAACCCCAGAAGCCGGTTGTCGCCTTCTTCGATGCCCGTAAGCCGCCCGCTCCGCCGGTAAACCCTGCCCAGCCGGCTCCGCCGCCGCCTTCTGACTACGCTGCGGTGACTAATTTTCTCCAGGAACTGGTTGACGTAAGGCAGCTCTCTCTCAAGGAGGGAGATTCTATTGATGACCTCGTCAAGAACATCAAGGGTGAGGCCGAGCGGAAGCGGAAGGAAGAGCTCGGAGAAGAGCCTTCGGGGGAGGTCACCCTGGAGGAGAGTGATTACGCCAGCTTTATCAAATGTCTCGTGGTCGCGCAGCCTGACGCGCTTGAGGATCGCCAGGTGTACGAGATCAACAGGGCTGTATCGATGGGGATTCCCACGGTATTTCTCGTTTCTCCATACACCATCGACATCTCCCAGCAGACCGGCTTGCCGCGGGGAATTCCCATTACACTTCTCAATAGCGGCCTGGAGGATCTCTTCAAATCCTGGGGCGTGAGCCTTGGCGATGAGATGCTGGCGTCTAACCATGCGGGAGCGATCATGCTCCCGCGCAGGGTGCTTGGCAACCTGACGGCGATGATGCCAACGCCTGCTTCATTCGTGGTGTCTCCCGGCGGCGAGAGCATTAACTCAGAGTCAAGTCTCACAAACAGGATCCCCGGGCTGGCCCTTCCCGCGACGGCCGGCCTGAAGATCAGCAAGGTGGAGGGGCTCGTGTCCGAAGAGCTGGCCAATTGCGGCGAACAGTCCTGGTCGGTCAAGATCGATCCCCTGGAAGGAATGAACAACCCCTTCAACCGGGGCCGTCCAAGCGGTCCCACGATCTCGGCTTACCAGCAGAAGCTGATGGGGAATAAGAACCCCGAGGAATTTAACGATTTTATCAAGCCGATGGCCCTGGCCGCGTTTCTGAAAGGTAAATTTGCCTTCAGGTTCGAGGGAGAGAGCGTACCTGAATGGAAGAAGCCTCCCGCTGGCGGTGCCAACCCGCATTCGGGAATTCCCGGCCTTCCGCCGGGCCTTCCGCCGGGTCTTCCGCCGGGCCTTCCGCCGGGTGATGGAGATCTTCTGCCGAACCCCGATGACCCTCTCGCCGACGAGGCTCTCCAGGAGGAAGCTCCGCAACCCGCTCCCGTAGCGCCCGTAGCAGCGCAGGAAAGCCCGGCCAAGGCCCAGCCGCCGGCGCCTGCAGTTGTTGAGCAGGCGCCTGTTGCCGCACCCGCGGCGAAGAAAGAGGGAGAGGCAGCTCCCGCTGAGAAGGCAGCTCCGCCAAAGATTCCGGCTCCCAAGGCGCATGTCGATGTGAAGGATGGCAGGGTTCTCTTTCTCTCGAGCGTCGATATGCTGAAGAATGATTTTGTGACCAATGCTCAGCAGCTGCCCGTTTACATGCACAATGCCGAATTCTTTCGCAACTGCATTGAGAATTTCGCGCTGGATGACCGGCTCATGAAGATCCGGCGTAAAAACCTGACCAAAAAAGAGTTCGAGGAAGGCAGTGATGACAAGGCCTTCACGATCATCTTCCTGAACCTTGTCGGGCTTCCTCTCCTGGTGGGAATTTACGGTCTGCTCCGTTACTGGCGCAGAAGTCGCCGCAGCGTGGCTTACGAGCGTGATTTCCTCCTGGGGCGGTAGGGTGTCACAGGAATTAAAAGCCAGTTATTCGACTTAGGAGAAGCTTTAGCGATGAATAAGACCATCACCGTCTGCCTCGGCCTGGTTTTAGTGCTTGGCGCCGTCTATTTTGCCAGCAAAGGCCCCTGGGGTCAGATCGAGGAGGAAAAGACCGCCGGGTTCAAGAAATTCCGCGACACCGATTTTTCCGCGGCAAAGCGCATTGAAATCGGCAAGGGCAAGGGCGACCGGGTTAAGCTCGAGAAAAAGGATGGCCAGTGGGTGGTGGCTTCCGCTTACGGCTACAAGGCCGACCCGAAGGTGGCTGAGGACATCATCAAGAGTGTCAGCGGTATTAGCAATGGCGAAGAGGTTGCCGAGCTGAAGGAGAGCCACAAAAACTTCGAGGTGGATGATGTGCGCGGCAGCAGGATCAGTTTTTTTTCAGGCGATGGGAAGGAACTGGGCGCGCTGGTGGTAGGGAAGACCGCGCAGTCGCGCGACCTGAACAAGACGCTTGTTTTTTCCCGGTTCGGCTCCGATGACGAGACCTACAGGATCGCCAGCAAGGTGCGAAGCGATGCCAAGCTCTGGGGCAAGATAGAAAACAAGAACTACCTGGAGAAGGAGATCTTCAAGCTGGAAAGCGAGGAGGAGGTCTTCGAGCTGCGGCTCTCGCGTCCGGGACAGGACGATCTCCTTGTCGAGCGAAAGAGCGAGGAGGTTCCTGTAGAGAAGGAGGCTTCCGAAGACGCTGAGAAGGCGGAGAAGAAGGAGGGAGACGAAAACAAAGCTCCCGGGACAACTACGGTGGAGTATTTCGTCGCGACCTCCGGCAGCAAGACCCAGCGAGTGGACACTGAGAAGGAATGGTCGGCAAAGAGCCTGGTCGATAAGGGACGCAGCCTGCGGATCGAAGATGTTTCGGAGCCGAAGGACCTCGCGTCCTATGGTCTTGACAAGCCCCAGCTCAAGGCGAGCTACCGGTACAGGGTGAAGGGCAAGGCGGATGCTCCAGTGAAGGAGCTCTCCGTTCTTTTCGGCAACGCGGTCAAGGATGAGAAGGGCGAGGACAAGGAGTATTTTCTCACCCTGACGGGGGAGGGGAACGCGGGGCGCATCTATACCGTCAGCAAGTGGACCTACGAAGGATGGGACAAGAAATTCGAGGACTTCCTTCCCGATCCCAAAGAGAAGGAGCCTGAGGAAGGAGCTGGAGGGGAGGCCAAGGGGGCCGCTCCCGTTATTCCAGGACCTCCTGTTCCGGGCAACAAGCCCGCGGCCGGTGCTCCTCCTGTGGAGGAAAAAAAAGACTCTTCCGCGGGCGCCGGGAGCGATGCTGGTGGCAAGCTCCCAGGCGCCGGTGCGGAAGGCGGTGGACAGTCGAACCCTTCAGACGGTTAAAAAGTCACCTGGTCTTTTCTTCTTCTGCTCAGCTTCTCAGTTGCCGGAGGCACTGTTGCAGCTGAGGGTGTCCGGGGACGTGTCTACGCCAGCGACCGGGAAAGGTGAGCTGGGCGGAGGCGATCCCGGAGTGCTGATGTAGTTCAGGAGCTGCGTCGAATCCGTGATGTTGACGTAGCCGTCATCGTTCAGGTCGGCGGCATCCAGGCAATCCGGAGCGGGCGCAAGACCGAAGACCCAGTCCATCATGCGGGCGGCGTCGGCCTCTGAGATGACGCCGTCGCCGTTGACGTCTCCGCGGAGGAAGACCGGTTGGTTCTGGCCGTTGGAAGGAGGTCCGACGGGTCCGGAGACCACGGTGACGGCTCCCGGGTGCAGGACGGGCGTGTAGGAGATTCCGGCGTGGGTGAAGTTGTTCTCCAGCGGCGGGCCGCCCGGTACAACCGCAAATCCGTCGGCAAGTACCAGCAGCGACTGTCCGTCAGGTGCGTCGGCCAGTATTTTCGCTTCGATCGCGAACAGGAGATGCGTCTGTCCGGCCGTGAGCCCTCCGCTCTCAAAGGGAGGGAAGACGTCAAAGAGGACGGACATGGTGAAGCAGCCGATCTCGGGCATGATTCTCGGGCCGACCCAGTCAGGTCCGAGCTGGATGGTGTCGCTGCCGACCAGCGTAAGATTGGTGATTTCGATGACCTCGGGATCGTAGGTCCCCGCGACCGTAAAGCCCTCGATCTCTTCGGTCTCACTCAGGGCGCGGATCGGGATAACGATCGAGTCGCCAGGAGCTCCAGTGACCGAGTCGATCATGAAGTGGTGGGGAGTAGGCTCTTCCGCGGTCATGACCTCGGCGACCGTGATGCTGCCGGGGACAACCTCTGGATCGAAGCTCTCGGCGAGGACAACAACGGTGTTCTCAATCGCGGGGTCGCCGGCGGCCTGGGGGAAATCAATGACTGAAACTCCCGGGGGGGCGTTGTCAGGGACATCAAAGATCATGCGGACGATCTCGGTGTTCTGGCCTGCGGGAATCGTACTTCCATCATAGGGGGGGAGGAAGTCGACGATCGCATGGAAACCCATGGCGTGATGGCCGGGGATTCCACCGATGACGACCTCTTCTTCGTGAATCTGCCAGTTGGTGAAGTCGGCGGAGCGAAGGGGGAGGCCCGTGGTGTCAGCCGAGGGGGTCTGGACCACAGTGGGATCGAAGCTCACGATCAGGCTGAGAGCGTCGACCGGCTCGGTGTTGGTGAGATAGAACAGGATCCCGGCCCTGTCGTCTCCCTGGCTGACTTCGATGTTGCCAGCGCTGAACTGCAGGAGATCCTGCGGTTCGACCGGATCCACCGGATCCACCGGATC
>DCKY01000036.1:0-10069 GCA_002320775.1 Planctomycetes bacterium UBA1662 | reverse complement strand
CGGATCCACCGGATCAACGGGATCTGTCCAGCTCCAGTCGCTCAGGAGATAGTGGAGCTCGTTGGTGGAACTGACGACAAGGTCAAGGGCTCCGTCACCATCAAAATCGGCCACGGAAACATTGGAGGCCTCAGGCGTATCCAGAAGCTCTTCGCCGGAACCCTGGCCAAATTCGTTGCCTGTTTGGTCGTCCGCGTAATAGGAGATCCGGCCGGGGACTCTCTGGGCCAGTACGAGGTCGAGGGCGCCCTGTCCGCTCAGATCGCCGGTTACAAAGCTGTTTCGGACGTTTCCTGCGGAGATCGAATTGGCATTCGTACTCCAGAACTCACCGGTTTCGGCATCCTGGGCGAGGAGAATGAAAGGAGAGTTTTCCGAGTTTTCGCTCTGCTCCAGCAGCACAAGAATGTCCGGAGTGCCGTCACGGTTGAAGTCGTCGACAGCGACCTGGCTGGCTTCAACGGTATCGTAGAGGACGGTCTCGGGACCAATATTGCCGCCGGCTTCGACGAGATGGTAGGTGAGTCCGCCGGCGTTGTCGCCGTAAACGAGGTCTACATGTCCATTGCCGTCAAGGTCAGCCGTAACGATCGGAGTCCTGGAACGAAGGGTCTCGCCGATATAGATGGTTCTCGAACTTCCGGGGCCCTGGATGGTGACCCTGAGGCCTGAATCGGTATTCATGAGAATGTCAGCCGGGGCTCTGTGATCAAGATCTGTGACGGTAATTGAACGTACCGCCGCTCGGGTGAAGGTCTCAGGTCCCCGCGCGAGATTGAACTGGCCCAGGCTCCGGGTGTTGTTCCAGACGGTGAGAAGACAGTTCTCGAGGCCAAGCAGGAGGTCGTAATCGCCGTCCATATCGACGTCTGAAGCGGCGATGGAGAGGATGTTCTGATCGGTCTCAAAGGTCATGGCGCTGGCGAAGGTACCGTTTCCGAGGTAGGTGACAACTTCGACGGCGCGGCCATCTTCATTGATATGTACTGTCTCAGGCTGGTTGTCACCGTCGAGATCGATGGCCAGCATCTGGAGGACGCTTCCATTGGTCTGGTAGTTGACGGCTCGCCGTCCTTCTTCGGCGGGCGCAAAGGCGGCCGCATGAAAGGTAAAGCTGTAGCCGGCAAAGGAGTCGCCCGTGACGCTGCTGATACCATCAAGAAGACTGATGGAGATCTTTTCGCCGGGGGCGTAGGGACGCTGAGGGATGACCCTCAGGCTCTGTCCGTCGCCGGTAAGGCTCTGTACAACGGCAGCTACATGGCCGCTGACGGCGCCATGGACCAGGACGGTGTCCCTATTGGCCGTGAACGGATCCAGGAGATCTGAGAAACCGATCTCAATGACCTGCAGGGAAGGGATACCCGTGGCGAAGGGCGCCGGGGTGATGCTGGTGATAGTGAGAGGCACGGTCTCGACAGGCGGCTCGGGTTCGGGATCTACCGGCTCAGGTTCCACATTGCCGGGGTCGACACTGAAGCTGAAAGAGAAAGCCTCGAGCGAGCTTCCAGCGGACGAACGGATACTCGATGAGAGCTCCACCGTTACAAGCTCGTTGGGCTCCAGCGTTTTTCCAGGCTGGAAGGCGACCCTTCGATCAGGATTTCTTCCTTCGTTATGGAAGCTGAAGGAACCTGAGATGGCGCCGCTTTGCTCGCCTGTTACAACGAAGCTGTCCGCGTGGACACTGTTGCGGTTGATCTTGTAAGAGAAGATCACCTCGATGGCCGAATCCGGTGAAACGTTTTCGGCGCCGTCGGGGGGCGAGTGGTCAACGACCGTGATTCGAGGGCTGAGGGTTTCGCTGCAGGAAACCATAGACAGACCCAGGATTATTGCGCAGAGAGAGAGACTCAACTTACGTGACGTAAAAGTATTCATATTTATCAACCTGTAGGGTTCGATTTCTAACCTGTTGATACACTTTCATGCCAATTGACATGATTTTTGAAACACAGCCGCAGGATCAAACACACCAGCATCCCTGCGGTAAACAATTGATAGCAAACGGGTTATCAGACCTCAAAAGTCAGATAGCCGGTGAAGACCCAGAACATCCGGCTGAATAACTACAATCGGACCGATCTGGCTTTTTCTGCACTATTCATTGGCTCTTTAGTGTTATGAGCCTTTAGGTTGACTGGGGTGGGACAGATTCTTACCATAGGCCGTTTAATCGGCCCCTACGGCTCTGAAAATGAAGAAGTTGAGCTAATCAGCTCAAGGCTCTCGTAAAGTTGCCTGTGGGTTTTGAGGAGGCAGTTAGCCCGGTTTTTGCAGCATGACGGCACAAAATAATTTACAGATTCAGGCCCATAGAACCTGGTCGATCATTCGCTATTTCTATCTCGCTCACGTTCATTTCCGCAGCGAGTACGAGCGTTATGACAAGAAGGTCATGAGCTATTCGCGGGCCAGCGGTGTCGATCGAGAGTTCCTGCGTCTGAATACGGAGGAATTGGCTGGTTTGCTTGAGTTCAAGAGCCTTGAGTCTCTTCGTGATGACTACATCCAGGAACTCAAGGATCTCTGCCATGATGTATTCAGGACAGCCGATCGGACGGATCCACTCGACCGTTATGTTTCAGATATCTTCCATGAGGTCTCAATTCTCAAGGAGGAGCACTATACGGTTAAGACCTATGCCCCCCAATATGAGCGAGATTCCGATGAGGTGGAGCTGAAGTTTATTCTCGACGATGCTCACACGGTATTTCCCAAGAAGCTGACACAGATTCGCTATCTTTTCGGCAAGGCGCGTGAGCGCATGGAAAAGATCCTTCCAACGGTTCGTTCCATGCCGATTGTCGTCAGATCTCTGTATCTTCATCGAAACGAGGACTTTATTCGTAACGCCTATCCTAAGGGGCTGAAGGCTTTCTACTCCCATATGTATCCCCTGGGAGCCTTTGAGGGCTATTACCAGGTAGCTCAGAGTTTTTATCACTCGAGTTTCTTCCGCGAGGCTCTCAAGGCTTTTCACCTGGCGGAAAACGAGTACCAGGCGGCGTCAGGACTTTACAAGGAGTTGCTGAAGTCCGAGAAGGAAGCAGGCGGCTCTGCTGATGGGGAGGGATTGCCAAGGGAGCCGCGTTGGACTATTCGTTCCATCCGGGCAAAGATCGGTCGAATTCAGAAGAGGCAGGCTACGAAGCGAAAAACTTCGGTATCCTTGAAACGTTTCGGGGCGGGGAAGTAATGAAGGTTTTACAGTTAAAATCCTGTTGTGAGAGATGAATTGTGCAGAATTTTGCAGACCGGCTTGAACAGGCCATCGAGAAAAAGAGCAGCTGTCTTGTAGTCGGCCTGGATCCTGTACTTGAGCGTCTTCCGGGGGAGGTGCTTGCCGAGGTCGGGGTGCCGGCGCAGGGTGAGCCGGGATGGACAGCGCGCGCCGCTTCCGCTACAGGGCTCTTTTTGAGGGGGGTTATCGATTCTGTTGCTCCCCACGCGGTGGCGGTGAAGCCAAACGCCGGTTTTTTTGAGCGTTTTGGAGCTGTTGGCATGGACTGCCTGCGTGAGGTAAGTGAACATGCCGCCAAGCAGGGGTTGCTGGTGATTTGCGACGCGAAGAGGGGAGATATCGGGCATACGGCAGCCGCCTACGCGGAATCAATCCTGGGTGAGACTCCAGACACGCTGGGGCCGGTAACGGACGCAGTGACGCTCAATCCTTACCTCGGAGAGGACTCTCTTCGCCCTTTTCTCGATAAATGTCCCGCCGGCAAGGGGCTCTTTATCCTGGTTCGGACCTCGAATCCGTCAGGCGCTGACATCCAGGAGCTCCAGGTGGATGGAGAGCCTCTCTATCTCAAGGTTGCAAGACTTGTCGGTAAGTGGGGAGAAGATTTCAGGGGAGAGGGTGGACTGAATCCGGTCGGTGTCGTTGTTGGCGCAACCGCTCCCGGTCAGGCGGCAGCCGTTCGAAAGGAGCTTCCCGAGGCGTTCTTTCTCGTGCCGGGCTATGGGGCACAGGGTGGCGGCGCGGATGCGCTGGCGCCCTTTTTCATCGAAGGGGGCAAGGGGGTGGTGGTTAATTCTTCACGATCGGTTCTCTATGCTTTTGACGGCCAGGGAGGAGACTGGCGTGTGGCCGTAGGCGAGGCAGCATCCAGGGCAAGAGAAGACCTTGAAGCCGTTCGGTCCTCCAGGGTCTGATCCGATCTTTTCCGCGTCCGGCTCTTTCCCGGTCTCTCAGTCCTTGCCGCTTGATTTCTCGGGTTTGTTGCCCTTGAGCTTCCAGTGCAGGAAGGCTTCGACAAAGGGAAGCAACTCACCATCGAGGACAGCCTGTACGTTCCCGGTCTCATGGCCGGTGCGTCGATCTTTGGCAAGGGTGTAGGGTTCAAGGACATAGCTCCTGATCTGGCTGCCGAAGGCGATGTCTCCTTTCTCACCGTACATTTCCTGCAGCTCCTCTTCTCGCTTGCTCTCCTCGAGGAGAATCATGCGCGATTTGAGAACCTTCATGGCTGTGGCCCTGTTCGCGTGTTGGGAACGCTCATTCTGACACTGGACGACAATTCCGCTGGGTACGTGGGTAATGCGTACGGCTGAATCGGTAACGTTCACATGTTGCCCACCCGCTCCTCCCGCCCTGTAGGTGTCAATTCTCAGGTCAGCTTCATTAATTTCAATTTCTGCATCCGGCATTTCGGGAATGACATTTACCGCAGCAAAAGACGTGTGCCGGCGATTGCTGGCATCGAAAGGGGATTTTCGCACCAGCCGATGGACACCATTTTCCGAGCGAAGATACCCGTAGGCCGTGTCGCCTTTGACGTTGTAGGTAATGCTTTTGACCCCCGCTTCTTCACCGTCGAGTCTGTCCACCAGGCTGACCTTGAAGCCTTGTTTTTCACAATACCGTTCCAGCATCCTGGCGAGTATGGAGGCCCAATCGCAGCTTTCCGTGCCGCCGGCGCCGGCATGGATCGAGAGAAAGGCATCGCAGGAATCGTGTTTTCCATTGAGGGTTGTCCTGAGTTCCACCTCATCGATCTGGCCCGCAATCGTCTTGTATTCACGTTCCAGATCCCCAATTGACGCGTTGTCGCCTTCCTCCTGGGCCATCCTGGAGAGTTCGAGGAGATCTGTCGCGCTTTCAGAAAGCTCCTGCAATGGCACGACAACGTTACGGAGCGCCTTGAGCTGACGGATGACCTTCTGGGCTTTATCGTTGTTGTTCCAGAAGTCCGGGCTCGCCATGCGCTCCTCGAGCTCGGTGATCTCCTGGAGGCCTTTCTCAACCTCGACCGCGGCGCAGAGAGTTTCAAGACGATCCTGGAATTCTTCCAGCCGGGCGATCAACTCGTTGTATTCAATACTCATGAGTTCTCTTTCATCCATCGAGACACGCGATGGGTCTTTTCGTTGAAGAAGGGAGCTTACATTGGAAGCAAAGCTCCTTCAAGGTGTTGCAGACCTTCTTACAAAATGTTAGGGTCCGGAAATTTTGAAGAGCAGGTGAACCTGTTCGTTACTGAAAATTTCCCTTCAGCTATTAATCCGAGAGTCCATGCCACGCCGCAATGATCTTGAGAGCGTATTGCTCATAGGATCCGGGCCCATCGTAATTGGCCAGGCCTGCGAGTTCGATTACTCCGGGACCCAGGCCTGTAAGGCCCTCAGGGATGATGGTTATCGAGTGATCCTGGTGAACTCGAATCCCGCCACCATCATGACGGATCCTGAGTTCAGCGACCGAACCTACATTGAGCCGCTGAATGTGGAGACCGTTGAGCGGATCATCGAGAAGGAGAAGCCCGATGCGATTCTTCCCACCCTGGGGGGGCAGACGGGATTGAACCTTGCCAGTGATCTCTGGGAGGCTGGCGTGTTGCAGAAGCACGGAGTGAAGCTTCTTGGGGCGACCTACGACGTTATCCAGAAGGCTGAGGATCGTGAGTCCTTCAAGGTCGCGATGGAAAAATGCGGCCTCGATGTGCCCAGCAGCCAGGTCGTCAGCAACATGGAAGAGGCTGGCGCGGCCCGTGAAGAGCTCGGACTGCCTATCGTCATCCGGCCGAGCTACACCCTTGGAGGCAAGGGAGGCGGGATTGCCTACGACGAGGAACAATTCAATGAGATGGTCGCGGGCGGACTGCGTGCCAGTCCCATCGGCACGGTTCTCCTGGAGGAATCCATCGAGGGCTGGAAGGAGTTCGAGCTTGAGTTGATGAGGGACAACAATGACAACGTTGTCATCATCTGTTCGATAGAGAACTTTGATGCGATGGGCGTGCACACCGGCGACAGCATCACGGTGGCCCCGGCTCAGACCCTTACCGACAAGGAATACCAGGTGATGCGCAACGCGGCGATCACCATCATTCGTGAGATCGGCGTGGAAACCGGAGGCTCGAACATCCAGTTCGCGACCCATCCTGAAACGGGGAGGATGGTGGTTATTGAGATGAACCCTCGGGTCTCCCGGAGCTCTGCCCTGGCCTCCAAGGCGACGGGCTTCCCCATAGCCAAGATCGCTACCAAGCTCGCCATGGGCTACACCCTGGATGAGATCTCGAACGACATTACGGAAAAAACGCCGGCCTGCTTTGAGCCGTCGATCGATTATTGCGTGGTCAAAATTCCGCGTTTCGATTTCGTCAAGTTCCCCGACACAGACCATACCTTGACGACCCGGATGAAGTCGGTGGGGGAGGTGATGGCCATTGGCCGAACCTTCAAGGAGTCCCTGCAGAAAGCCCTCCGGTCGATGGAGGAGAAGCTGTCGGGTCTCGGGATGGGGGTGACGAAGCTCGAGGACCTCTCGCTTGACGAGCTGAAGAAAAACATCAGGACTCCACATGGAAGACGGATGCTGAACGTCTACGAGGGGTTTAAGCGGGGGCTCACCGTGGACGAGATCTATGAGCTCACCGGCATTGACCCGTGGTTCCTCGATAACCTCCTGGAATTATCTGAGAGCGAGGATCGTCTGGCCTCCTGCGAGAGCCTGGAGGTGGTAAATGCGGAGACTCTCCTCGAAGCCAAGCGGCTGGGATATTCCGATGTTCAGCTGGCCACCTGCTGGAAGACCGATGAGCTGACCGTTCGCGAGGCTCGCAAGACGGCCGGGGTTGAGGCTACCTTCAAGTTGGTCGACACCTGCGCGGCAGAATTCGAGGCCTCGACACCTTATTATTATTCGACCTACGAATCCGAGGATGAGTGTCGGGTGAGTGACAAGCGGAAGGCCATGATCCTGGGAGGCGGACCGAACAGGATTGGACAGGGGATCGAATTTGATTATTGCTGTGTTCACGCGGCCTTCTCTCTGAAGGAAGACGGGTGGGAGACCATCATGGTCAATTCCAACCCGGAGACGGTTTCAACTGATTACGACACCTCCGACAAGCTCTACTTTGAGCCTCTCACCCTTGAGAATGTCCTGAACATCTACGATAAGGAACGTCCGGATGGAGTTATTCTCCAGCTTGGCGGCCAGACTCCGCTTAACCTGGCCGAGGGACTGCAGAAGGCCGGCGTTCCGATCTTCGGGACCTCGCCGGAGGCCATCGCGTTAGCCGAGGATCGAGATCTTTTTCAGAATCTTCTCACGGAGCTGGATCTGTGCCAGCCGGCCAACGGCATCGCTCTCTCTTACGAGGAGGCTCGCGAGTGCGCCAACAGGATCGGCTACCCAGTCCTTGTGAGGCCTTCTTTTGTCCTGGGAGGCCGGGCGATGGAGATCGTCTGGGATGATCAGCAGCTCGAGAAGTACATGAGCTACGCCCTCGATGTAAATCCTGGATTCCCCATCCTGGTGGATAAATTTCTCGATGAGGCGATCGAGGTCGATGTCGATTCTATCTGCGATGGAGAGCAGGTCGTCATCGGCGGAATCCTCGAGCATATCGAGGAATGCGGCGTTCACTCCGGCGATTCGAGTTGCACCCTTCCTCCCTATTCGCTCAGCGAGCAGGTTCTCCAGGACATCCGCAAGATAACCAGGAAGCTCGGCAAGGCTCTCAAGGTGAGGGGCCTGATGAACTGCCAGTACGCGGTCAAGGGTGACCAGGTCTATATTATCGAGGTCAACCCCCGGGCCTCACGAACCATCCCCTTCGTTTCGAAGACGATCGGGGTGCCCCTGGCCAAGCTGGCCGCCAAGGTTATGGTCGGCCAGAAGCTTTCAGACCTCGGCTTTGAACACGAGGTGCAGATTCGTCATATCGCGGTCAAAAAGTCGGTTTTTCCCTTCGACCGCTTTCCAGGTTCAGACATCATTCTCGGTCCCGAGATGAAATCTACCGGAGAGGCCATGGGTATTGATGACAGCTTCGGTATGAGCTTCGCCAAGGCGCACATGTCCGCTAACCAGGACCTTCCTCTCGATGGAATGGTCTTCCTCAGCGTTACTGACCGGGACAAGAAATATATCGCCACGATCGCCCGCGAGCTCCAGGAGCTCGGTTTTGAGCTGCTGGCAACCCCTGGAACCAGGAAAGCTCTCGATGTGGCGGGCCTTGAAGATGTCATTGAGCTTCCCAAGATCCAGACGGGAGAGCATCCGAATGTCCTCGATTACATGAACGAAGGGAAGGTCAAGCTGGTGATCAATACTCCCACCGGTCGGGGAGGGAAGCTTGACGAGGCGATTATCAGGGAGAACACCATCTCCATGAACGTTCCCTGCATCACCACCATCGCCGCCGCGCGGGCCGCGGTGGATGGAATTCGGGCCCTCAAGACCTCCGAATACGGGGTGCGCGCGATTCAGGATTACTTCCCGGGTTGACCGCGGCTCTCGCCTGTCTCAGGGATTTTTCTTCTTCTGGATCCACAGCAGTTCACCGTTGCTTGCCTTGATCGAGAGGCTTGTGGCCAGCGGCTTTCCAGGGGCCTGCTTCCATTTTCCGGTTTTCTTGTCCATCCACCGGACTCCTGAGACCGGGGCCTTGAAGGTCAGCTCAGCCTTCTTTTCCTCTCCGACATGGCTGTTGACCACGAGGAGGTAGTCCTCTTTTTTCGCGTCCTGGAAGTGTCCGATGACCAGGTAGCCGCCGGCGGCAGAGAACCAGAGCTCATCTGGGATCTTTTTGCCGATGTATTGGGGGAAGGGCTCGGTGTAGTAGGTGGCGACCGAGGTCGATTTCAGCAGAGTGGGACCCATGGCCCGCATGTCTTTACCAAACTGGCCAATGGTTTCACCCCAGGGCGTTATGGTTGGCACGATCTTTCCGTCTTTCAGAACAGGCCCCTTGTCATTTTTCTCATGCCCGACATGCCAGGGAACCCAGAAGTGGAAGGCCTGCACGCCGTAGGCGAGGCTCACATACATGGTCTGCAGTAGCTGGGGCTGCGAGACTCCCGTTCCAACGCAGCGCATAACCGGGATGCCGTGCTTCTTCGCCACATCGCGGAACAGGTGCAGGTAGAAGTGGTAGCGGTCGGGTTTTCTCCTGCCGTCCCAATGATAGTGATAGAAATCGAGGATCATCGGTTTCACCACATCGGCGAACAATCCGTACTCATTCCACAGTGCGCGGTTGATGAAGATGGCCGGGTGGTTCGGGTCTCTCTCTTCAAAGAGCTGCACCCAGCGTGCCCAGGTCTGGAAGGCGCTGCTTCTGCGGCGGTCGGATATGAAATAGCCGAAGACAGCCGGGTCATCCTTGAGGTTGAGATCTTCGATCTCTTTCAGCAGGCTTCCCAGGTCTCCATTGCGGGCTCCAACGCGTACGTAGAGTCCGTTTCTGCGGCAGACATCGAGCACATCGGTGGCCGCCTCGACGCAGTTGATTCCCTTTTCGACAAGGAACTTTGCCATGGTCTCCCGATGCTCCTCGGCAGCCGGCCAGTCGACAGAGGTGACAAGCATGATCTCCGGCGGACGGTAGCGGACCTTGGCTGGGGCATCCTTGGCTTCCTTCGTCGGTTCTTTTTTTTCTTCCTCCGCGCTGACGATTGCACTGAAGGTTAAGAGCAGAAGAAGCAAGGTGCCAGGCAGGAAGGGGAAAGCACGCATCGTGACAGCCTCCGTTTGCGGGTGGGTGATCATGAGAGGGTCATCATAGGCGAAATACCAGGTGCTGGGTACTGCCGAAGGGCCAAAGAAAAGCCG